>NZ_JAGXJL010000079.1:0-34994 GCF_019091475.1 Streptomyces sp. GbtcB6
CTCCGGCGCCCGCGAAGCCCGCCGCCGCCGCTCCGGCCCCGGCCGCCGCGAAGCCGGCCGCCGCAGCCGCGAAGGCCGCGCCCGCCGCCGCGGCGCCCGACGGTCCCGATCTGGTCACCCTGCGTGGTCCCGCCGCCGCTGTCGCGAAGAACATGAGCGCCTCGCTGGACGTGCCGACCGCCACCTCGGTCCGCGCGGTCCCGGTGAAGCTGCTGTTCGACAACCGCATCGTCATCAACAACCACCTCAAGCGCGCCCGGGGCGGGAAGATCTCCTTCACGCACCTGATCGGCTTCGCGATGGTGCAGGCCCTCAAGGCCATGCCGTCGATGAACTACTCGTTCGCGGAGAAGGACGGCAAGCCGACCCTGGTCAAGCCGCCGCACGTGAACTTCGGCCTGGCCATCGACCTGGTGAAGCCCAACGGCGACCGCCAGCTCGTCGTGGCCGGCATCAAGAAGGCCGAGACGCTGAACTTCTTCGAGTTCTGGCAGGCCTACGAGGACATCGTCCGTCGCGCCCGCGACAACAAGCTGACGATGGACGACTTCACCGGCGTCACGGTCTCCCTGACCAACCCCGGCGGCCTCGGCACCGTCCACTCGGTCCCGCGTCTGATGCCCGGCCAGTCGGTCATCATGGGCGTCGGCTCCATGGACTACCCGGCGGAGTTCCAGGGCACCAGCCAGGACACCCTGAACAAGCTCGGCATCTCGAAGGTCATGACGCTCACGTCGACCTACGACCACCGGGTCATCCAGGGCGCCGCCTCCGGCGAGTTCCTGCGCTCGGTCGCCAACCTTCTCCTCGGCGAGAACGGCTTCTACGACGATATCTTCGAGGCGCTGCGCATCCCGTACGAGCCGGTCCGCTGGCTCCGGGACATCGACGCCTCGCACGACGACGACGTCACCAAGGCCGCCCGGGTCTTCGAGCTGATCCACTCCTACCGGGTCCGCGGCCACGTCATGGCCGACACCGACCCGCTGGAGTACAAGCAGCGCAAGCACCCCGACCTGGACATCACCGAGCACGGCCTCACCCTGTGGGACCTGGAGCGCGAGTTCGCGGTCGGCGGCTTCGCCGGCAAGTCGATGATGAAGCTGCGCGACATCCTCGGCGTGCTGCGCGACTCGTACTGCCGCACCACCGGCATCGAGTTCATGCACATCCAGGACCCGAAGCAGCGCAAGTGGATCCAGGACCGCGTGGAGCGCCCGCACTCCAAGATGGAGCGCGAGGAGCAGCTGCGGATCCTGCGCCGCCTGAACGCGGCGGAGGCCTTCGAGACCTTCCTGCAGACGAAGTACGTCGGCCAGAAGCGCTTCTCCCTGGAGGGCGGCGAGTCCGTCATCCCGCTGCTCGACGCGGTGATCGACTCCGCGGCCGAGTCCCGCCTGGACGAGGTCATCATCGGCATGGCCCACCGCGGCCGCCTGAACATCCTCGCGAACATCGTCGGCAAGTCGTACGCCCAGATCTTCCGCGAGTTCGAGGGCAACCTCGACCCGAAGTCGATGCACGGCTCCGGCGACGTGAAGTACCACCTGGGCGCCGAGGGCACCTTCACCGGCCTGGACGGCGAGCAGATCAAGGTCTCGCTGGCCGCCAACCCGTCCCACCTGGAGACCGTCGACCCGGTCATCGAGGGCATCGCCCGCGCCAAGCAGGACATCATCAACAAGGGCGGCACGGACTTCACGGTCCTGCCCGTCGCGCTGCACGGCGACGCGGCCTTCGCGGGCCAGGGCGTGGTGGCCGAGACCCTGAACATGTCGCAGCTGCGCGGCTACCGCACCGGCGGCACGGTCCACATCGTCATCAACAACCAGGTCGGCTTCACCGCCGCCCCGGAGTCCTCGCGCTCCTCGATGTACGCGACGGACGTGGCCCGCATGATCGAGGCCCCGATCTTCCACGTGAACGGCGACGACCCCGAGGCCGTCGTGCGCGTCGCACGCCTGGCCTTCGAGTTCCGCCAGGCGTTCAACAAGGACGTGGTGATCGACCTCATCTGCTACCGCCGCCGCGGTCACAACGAGTCGGACAACCCGGCCTTCACCCAGCCGCTGATGTACGACCTGATCGACAAGAAGCGCTCGGTGCGCAAGCTCTACACCGAGTCCCTGATCGGTCGCGGCGACATCACCCTGGAAGAGGCCGAGCAGGCCCTGCAGGACTACCAGGGCCAGCTGGAGAAGGTCTTCACGGAGGTCCGCGAGGCCACCGCGCAGCCGACCGCCGCGGACGCCCACGAGCCGCAGGACGGCTTCCCGGTGGCCGTGCCGACGGCGATCTCCACAGAGGCCGTCAAGCGCATCGCCGAGTCCCAGGTCAACATCCCGGACTACTTCACCGTCCACCCGCGTCTGCTGCCGCAGCTGCAGCGCCGGGCGGCGATGATCGAGGACGGCACGATCGACTGGGGCATGGGCGAGACCCTCGCCATCGGCTCGCTGCTGATGGAGGGCACCCCGGTGCGCCTCTCCGGCCAGGACTCCCAGCGCGGCACCTTCGGCCAGCGCCACGCGGTCCTGATCGACCGGGAGACGGGCGCGGACTACACCCCGCTCCTCTACCTGTCCGAGGACCAGGCCCGCTACAACGTCTACAACTCGCTGCTCTCCGAGTACGCGGTGATGGGCTTCGAGTACGGCTACTCGCTGGCCCGTCCGGACGCGCTGGTGATGTGGGAGGCGCAGTTCGGTGACTTCACCAACGGCGCCCAGTCGGTCATCGACGAGTACATCTCGGCGGCGGAGCAGAAGTGGGGCCAGACCAGTGGCGTCACCCTCCTCCTCCCGCACGGCTACGAGGGCCAGGGCCCGGACCACTCCTCGGCCCGCATCGAGCGCTTCCTGCAGCTGTGCGCGCAGAACAACATGACGGTCGCGATGCCGACCCTCCCCTCGAACTACTTCCACCTTCTGCGCTGGCAGGTGCACAACCCGCACCACAAGCCGCTGGTCGTCTTCACCCCGAAGTCGATGCTGCGTCTCAAGGCGGCTGCCTCGAAGGCGGAGGAGTTCACGAGCGGGCAGTTCCGCCCGGTCATCGGCGACGCCTCGGTCGACCCGGCCGCGGTCCGCAAGGTCGTCTTCTGCACCGGCAAGGTCTATTACGACCTGGAGGCCGAGCGGCAGAAGCGCGGCGTCACGGACACCGCGATCATCCGCCTCGAGCGCCTGTACCCGCTGCCGGGTGCGGAGCTCCAGGCCGAGGTCAACAAGTACCCGAACGCCGAGAAGTACCTGTGGACCCAGGAGGAGCCGGCGAACCAGGGTGCCTGGCCGTTCATCGCGCTCAACCTGATCGACCACCTGGACCTGGCGGTCGGCGCGGACGTCCCGGCCGGCGAGCGCCTGCGCCGCATCTCCCGCCCGCACTCCTCGTCCCCGGCGGTGGGTTCGGCCAAGCGCCACCAGGCGGAGCAGGAGCAGCTGGTGCGTGAGGTCTTCGACGCGTAGGCCTCCGGCACGCGATGAAGGGCCCGGTCCCCGTTACGGGGGCCGGGCCCTTCGGCGCGTGCGGAGAGGCTCAGCTGGGCGCCCACTCGTGATCCGACACACGAACCCGGGACATTAGGCTGGTAGGAACCCGTCAACGGGCACCGACACAGGTTCGCAGGAGAGCAACCCATGTACTTCACCGACCGAGGCATCGAGGAGCTGGAGAAGCGACGCGGCGAGGAAGAGGTCACCTTCGAGTGGCTCGCGGAACAGCTCCGCACGTTCGTCGATCTCAACCCCGACTTCGAGGTCCCGGTGGAGCGCCTGGCGACCTGGCTGGCGCGACTGGACGACGAGGACGAGGAGTAGCCGGTCCCAGGCGGCCCGTGCCGCGGCCGCGGCACGGCCTCACCCCCGGTCGTTCAGTCCCGCGGAAACACCGTCTCGTACGACAGCTCCAGTGCCCCGTGCACCATCAGCAGGACTCCCAGCGCGACCCATCCCGCGCTGCGCCGCCGTACCCCCCATCCGGCGACCGGCAACCCCACGGCCACCTCGGCCAGGGCCACCCGATGAGCCCTCGGCAGCCCTTCCTCCGCCCCGCCGCCCCCGACGCCCTCGACGTGCCGCACGCAGGCCCCGGCGCCGGCCACCTCGCAGAGGCGTTCGGCCGGTTCGCCGGGCGCGAACTCCTCCGGCAGTTCCAGCCCCGCGCGCGTGAGGACAGCGGTCAGCCCCCGCAGCCGCGCGCCCGCGTCGGCCGCCGGATCCGGCGTGGTCAGCCGGTCGAGGACCTGCATGTCCAGCACCGGGTCCAGCCCCAGACGCGCCGCGAACGTGTGCATCGCCTCGGTCTCCCCCGCCGGCGTGCCGTCGGCGAGCCACACGTAGCCGACCGGGCGGCGGAATCCGGCGACGAGGGTGAAACCGGCGCGGTCGGCGTCCCACCACAGCGCGAGCACCGGCCACGCGGACCCCACGGCGAGCGCGGTGGCCCAGCCGGTCAGGACGCGGTCGACGGGCTCGCCCGCGCGCAGCCATGGCGTGTCCTCGGGGACGAGGAGGCTCCACTCGCCGGCCTCGGTCAGCAGCATCCGTTGCCGCAGCAGAGTGGCGAGCGGGGTGACGGCGTCGGGAGCGGCCCGGCAGAGCAGCAGGGCACCGGAAGAGGGGGCGGGGGCAGGCCGGGAGACGGCCTTCGATTCGTCCGTCGGCATGAACACACGCTAAGCAATTCACCCGCTTATCGCCCGATATAGGGCTTCGCCGGACCCCGCGAGGTCAAGTTCGGGCTCGACCCATCACGCGAAAGAGTGTCTTGACTTCCGTCGGCCACGATATATCGTGTTTCACGGAAGACGCGATATGGCTCGTCGAGCCGTGCAATCGCGTTCGCGTCCAGCCGTCGTGTCCGGCCCTAGGAGGTCCGCACCATGTCCAAGTCCGAGTGGTCCGTCGCCGAGCCCAGGAAGCTCGACTTCGACACCCCCGTGAGCGACCTGCACGTCCGCATCGTCAACGGAACAGTCAACGTCGTGGGCACCGACGAGGGTTCCACCCGCCTGGAAGTCACCGAGATCGAGGGTCCGCCCCTGATCGTCACGCACGAGGGCGGCACCCTCACGGTGGCCTACGAGGACCTCCCCTGGAAGGGCTTCCTCAAGTGGCTCGACCGCAAGGGCTGGCGGCGCAGCGCGGTGGTCTCCCTCGCCGTCCCGGCGGACACCCGGGTGGAGGTGGGGGTGGTCGGCGCGGCGGCCGTCGTCTCCGGCATCACCGGCACCTCGGTGGTCAAGGGCGTCACCGGCGACACCACCCTGGTCGCCCTCTCCGGCGAGGTCCGCGCGGACACGGTGTCCGGGAACCTGGAGGCCCAGGCCGTCACCGGCAACCTGCGGTTCAACTCCGTCTCCGGCGACCTGACCGTCGTCGAGGGCTCGGGCTCCGCCGTGCGGGCCGACTCGGTCAGCGGCTCCATGATCATCGACCTGGACCCGGACGGCCCGACCGACGTCCGGCTGACCAGCGTCTCCGGCGAGATCGCCATCCGGCTGCCGCACCCGGCCGACGCCGAGGTCGAGGCCAACACCGCGAGCGGCACGATCTCCAACGCCTTCGACGGACTGCGGGTGCACGGCCAGTGGGGCGCCCACAAGATCACCGGCCGCCTCGGCGCGGGCACCGGCAAGCTCCGCGCCACCACGGTCTCCGGCTCCATCGCCCTGCTGCGCCGCCCGCCCAAGGAGGACGACGACGCCACCGCAGACGGCGCCGCCGACGACGCAACCGGCGGCACGACCGAGAAGAAGGTTCTCTGACATGCCTCCCGTCTTCGCCCACGGCCGCCTCCGCCTCTACCTCCTCAAGCTGCTGGACGAGGCCCCGCGCCACGGCTACGAGGTGATCCGGCTGCTGGAGGAGCGCTTCCAGGGCCTGTACGCCCCGTCGGCGGGCACCGTCTACCCCCGCCTCGCCAAGCTGGAGGCCGAGGGCCTGGTCACCCACACCACCGAGGGCGGCCGCAAGGTCTACGCCATCACGGACGCCGGCCGGGCCGAACTGGCGGACCGCAGCGGCGAGCTGGCCGACCTGGAGCTGGAGATCCGCGAGTCGGTGGCGGAACTGGCCGCCGAGATAAGGGCCGACGTGCGCGGCGCGGCCGGCGATCTGCGCCGCGAGGTGCGCGCGGCCGCCTCCGAGGCCCGGCACGGCGGCGCGACGGGCACCGGGGAGTTCGGCGACCTCGGTGACAAGGAGTCGTGGCGGGCCGCCAAGGAGGAGATGCGCCGGGTCAAGCAGGAGTGGAAGGAGCAGGCCCGCCGCGCCAAGGACGAGAGCCGCCGGGCCCGTGACGAGGCCCAGCGGGCCCGCCGGCAGGCCCAGGAGGCCCAGGCCCGGGCGCGGGCCCAGGCCCAGGAGGAGATGCAGCGCATCGCCCGCCGGGTGCAGGAGCACGTCCAGGACCACTTCACGCGCGGCGACTGGCCGACGGGAGTCCGCGAGGGCCTCACCGAACTGGCCAAGGAGTTCGGCGAGTTCGGAAAGGACTTCGGCAAGGACTTCGGCTTCGGCGGCCGCACCGAGCCGACCCCCGACACCGAGACCGGCACCGGCACCGGCACCGGCCCGGACCTGCGCAAGCCGCCCCCCACACCGGCCCCGGAGTACTCGCAGACCCCGGAGGACTTCCCGGCGCAGTACGCCCCCGCGTGGGCGCACGGCGACGAGACCGACACCGGCGACCCGGCCCGCGACCTCGACCGGCTCCTGGACCGTTTCCGCGACGACATCCGCGACGCGGCCCGCGACCACGGAGTCACCACGGACCAGCTCCGCGAGGCCCGCCGCCACCTCTCGACGGCAGCGGCCCACATAGGAGCGCTGCTGCGCACCCCGAAACCCTGAGGAACGGCCGTAAGGGGGCGGGCCCCTCAGGAGCTGGTCAGCACGATCTTCCCGAACTGGTCGCCGGACTCAAGCCGTTCGAAGCCCTCGCGGGCGCGGTCGAGCGGGAGCAGCTCGTCGATGACGGGACGTACTCCGGTGGCGGCGCAGAAGGCGAGCAGGTCCTCCAGTTCGTCCTTGGTCCCCATGGTCGAGCCCACGACCTTCAGCTCGAGGAAGAAGATCCGGGTCAGCTCGGCGTGCGAGGGACGGTCGCCGCTGGTGGCGCCGGAGATGACGATGGTGCCGCCGGGCCGCAGCGACTTCACCGAGTGGGACCAGGTGGCGGCGCCGACGGTCTCGATGACGGCGTCCACGCGCTGTGGCAGCCGGGCCCCCGGCTCCACCGCTTCGACGGCACCCAGTTCCAGGGCCCGCTTCCGCTTCGCCTCGTCGCGGCTGGTGGCGAAGACCCGCAGCCCGGCGGCCTTGCCGAGCACGATCGCGGCCGTGGCGACACCGCCGCCCGCGCCCTGCACGAGGACCGAGTCGCCGGGGCGTACGCCCGCGTTGGTGAAGAGCATCCGGTAGGCCGTCAGCCAGGCGGTGGGCAGGCAGGCGGCCTCGGCGAAGGAGAGCTCCCTGGGCTTGGGCAGGATGTTCCAGGTGGGCACGGCGACCTGCTCGGCGAAGGTGCCCTGGTAGCGCTCGGTGAGGATGGACCGGGGCTCGTTCGGCCCGACCCCGTGGCCGCTCTGCCCGATCACGGAGTGCAGGACGACCTCGTTGCCGTCCTCGTCGACGCCGGCGGCGTCACAGCCGAGGATCATCGGCAGCCGCTCCTCGGGCAGACCGACGCCGCGCAGGGACCAGAGGTCGTGATGGTTGAGGGAGGCGGCCCGTACATTGACGGTGCTCCAGCCGGCCCGGGCCTCGGGGGCGGGGCGCTCCCCCAACTCAAGGCCGGAGAGCGGCTGGTCGCGGTCGATTCGGGCGGCGTAGACGGCGAACATAGGGCCGACGATAGGTTCCCGGCGGCGACCGCGAAACCGGGGACCGCTGTGACACATCCCCTCTTGCGCACAACGCCCCGCCCACAGCGCCCCGTCCACAGCGCCCCGTAAGGGGCGCGGGGCTGTATTCGATATGCGGCTCCGCCGCGTGGGCGCGACCAGCCCCCCACCCACCGGCACGGGACAACGACCCCCGCCACCCCGATACGGGGGTCTGGGGGCGGCAGCCCCCAGCACAACGCTCACCTCGCAGGCACCCGATCGGGTGGGCGGGTGGGCAAAGAAATGGCCCCGCCCAAGAAGAGCGAGGCCATTCGAGTCACCGCCGGGCAACACCTTCGGCCCGCGCAGCCGCGGCCACCGCCGCAGTCACCGCAGGCGCAACCCGCTCGTCGAACGGAGAGGGAATGACATAGTCGGCGGCGAGATCATCCCCGACGACCGACGCCAGCGCCTCCGCCGCCGCGATCTTCATCCCCTCGGTGATCCGGGAGGCCCGCACCTGGAGCGCGCCCGCGAAGATCCCGGGGAACGCCAGCACGTTGTTGATCTGGTTCGGGAAGTCCGACCGCCCGGTCGCCACGACCGCCGCGTACTTGTGGGCGACGTCGGGGTGCACCTCCGGGTTCGGGTTGGCCATGGCGAACACGAACGCGCCCTCGGCCATCGAGGCGACGGCCTCCTCCGGGACCGTACCGCCGGAGACGCCGATGAAGACGTCGGCGCCGGCCAGCGCGTCCTCCAGCGTGCCCTTGAGCCCGGCCTTGTTGGTGAACCCGGCGACCTCGCGCTTGACCGGGGTGAGGTCGTCGCGGTCGGCCGAGATGATGCCCTTGCGGTCGGCGAGGGCGACGTCCCCGATGCCGGCCTCGACCAGCATCTTGGCGATGGCGACCCCGGCCGCGCCGGCGCCCGAGATCACCGCCCGCAGCTGCCCGATCTCCCGCCGGCTGAGCCGCGCCGCGTTCCGCAGCGCCGCCAGCGTCACGACGGCCGTACCGTGCTGGTCGTCGTGGAAGACCGGGATGTCGAGCCGCTCCTGGAGCTTGCGCTCGATCTCGAAGCACCGCGGTGCCGAGATGTCCTCCAGGTTGACCCCGCCGAAGGAGGGGGCGAGCCGGACGACGGTCTCCACGATCTCGTCGACGTCGGTGCAGGCGAGGGCGATGGGGACCGCGTCCACGCCGCCGAACTGCTTGAAGAGGATCGCCTTGCCCTCCATCACGGGGAGGGAGGCCTCGGGACCGATGTCCCCGAGGCCGAGCACGGCCGTACCGTCGGTGACGACGGCCACGACGGACGACTTCCATGTGTAGTCGTTGACCAGGTCGGGCTGTTCCGCGATCGCGGTGCACACGCGCGCGACTCCGGGCGTGTACGCGAGGGAAAGGTCGTCCTTGTCACGGATCGGCACGGTGGCCTGCACGGCCATCTTGCCGCCGCGGTGCAGCGCGAATGCCGGATCGAAGGAATCGAGGGGCTCGGCCCCGCCGTCCTGGTCCGTATTGCCCGACGCGCTGTCGCTGCGAGGATTGACGATCTCCGCTGCCACTTGTCTTACCCCTTAGGTATGCATGGTTTGAGGGTCGGCCACTCCCGGTGAGGGAGTGGGCGGGCACCGCGCAGGGCCCGATCACTGATACGTACGAGTGGCACGTACGAGCACCTGCGCGACGGGCGCGCCGCACACGCGCCCTGAGCCCCGGATGAGGGGTGTAAAGAACCTTCTTACCGGACGGACGGCGCTCCCGACGAGTCGAATAGGCGCAAGGTCACATCACGGATGTCGTAGGTAACCGACAGATGAGCGGCCGAGTGACCGGTGGACGACCACGGGGCGGAGCCTGAGATGAACCGGCGGTGAACCGTAGATCTTCCGGCCAGAAGGTCGGATTCCCGCAGATGTGCGGGGCGGCGGGTCGAGGAAGGACCGGCCTGACGCGTCACGGGGGTCACCCGTTATCCGATTTTGACATGGTGACACGTCTGCTTGGAGCAATCCCAATGGCAGGATGCCGTAAACCCACGAGGTCGCGACACCCGAAGGTGTGTGTTTCCGTCGACCCAACGGCATATCGACATATCAGACACATCGGTATATCGGCTTGTCCTACCCACTGCCGGAGGAACCCACCATGACCGCACGCTTCACCCGTCGTACCACCGCCTCGCACTCCAGGATTGCTGCGTTCGGTGCGATCGCGGTCGCGGGCACCCTGATCCTCACCGGCTGCGGTGACCAGACCGACAAGGGCGGCGACGGCGGCTCCTCCTCGACCTCCTCGGCCCCGCTGGCGAGCAAGCTGCCGGCCGACATCCGCAAGGCCGGTGTCATCAAGATCGGCTCCGACATCGCCTACCCGCCGGTCGAGTACATGCAGAGCGGCAAGGCCGTCGGTGTCGACCCGGACATCGCGGACGCGCTGGGCAAGCAGCTGGGTGTCCGGTTCGATTTCCAGAACGGCAAGTTCGACCAGCTCATCGTGGGTCTGCAGGCCAACCGCTTCAACGCGATCATGTCGGCGATGAACGACACGAAGGCCCGCCAGGACGGCATCGACTCCGACACCGGCAAGAAGGTCGGCAACGGCGTCGACTTCGTCGACTACTTCACCGCCGGCACCTCGATCCTGGTCCAGAAGGGCAACCCGAAGGGCATCAAGTCCCTGGACGACCTGTGCGGCCAGGTCGTGGCCCTGCAGAAGGGCACCACGTCCGAGGGCATCGCCAAGGCGCAGAGCACGAAGTGTACGAAGGACGGCAAGAAGGCCATCACGCTGCAGACCTTCGACACCGACCCCGAGGCGCTGCTCCGTCTGAAGCAGGGTGCCTCCGTCGCCGACCTGAACGACTTCCCGGTGGCCGCCTACAACGCCAAGACGTCCGGCAGCGGCAAGGACTTCGAGGTCGTCGGCGACCAGATCGAGGCCGGCCCGTACGGCATCGCGGTCAGCAAGGAGAACACCCAGCTGCGCGACGCGATCCAGGCCGCCGTGGCCGCCATCATCAAGAACGGCGACTACCAGAAGATCCTGGAGAAGTGGAACGTCACGCAGGGCGCGGTGACCGAGTCGAAGATCAACGGCGGCTCCTGAGCACCCCGGTCACGACTGAAGGGCCGTCACTGTGACTGACACGGTCGACAAGACCCCGGCGCCGTCCGTGCCGCCGGAGCAGATCAAGGCCATCCCGGTGCGCCACTACGGGCGTTGGGTGGCCGCCGCGGTGGTCATCGCCATCCTGGTGCTGATCGGCATGGCGTTCTCCAACGCGGACATCAACTACGGCATCATCCCGGACTACGTCACCGACGGGACGATCCTGTCGGGTGCCTGGCACACGCTGTACATCTCGGTACTGGCCATGGTGCTGGGCCTGGTCCTGGGTGTGATCCTCGCGATCATGCGGATGTCGTCGAACCCGGTCACCAGCACGGTGGCCTGGTTCTACATCTGGTTCTTCCGGGGCACCCCGGTCCTGGTCCAGTTGCTGCTCTGGTACAACATCGCGCTCGTGTTCCCCATCCTCAACCTGGGGTTCTACAAGGACGAGATGAACCAGGTGATGACGCCGTTCCTGGCGGCGCTCCTGGGCCTGGGCCTGAACGAGGCCGCCTACATGTCGGAGATCGTCCGGGCCGGCATCCAGTCGGTCGACGAGGGCCAGACGGAGGCCTCGCACGCGCTGGGCATGACCCAGGGCCAGACGCTGCGCCGGGTGATCCTGCCGCAGGCGATGCGGGTCATCGTGCCGCCGACGGGCAACGAGTACATCAACATGCTGAAGACGTCGTCGCTGGCGTCCGTGGTCCAGTTCCCCGAGCTGATCAAACGGGCCACGGACATCTCCAGCACCTCGCTCGCGGTGGTCGAGATGTATTTCGTGGCGTGCATCTGGTACCTGTTCCTCACCACGATCTTCAGCATCGTCCAGTACTACATCGAGCGCCATTACGCCCGCGGTTCGTCGCGCAGCCTGCCGCCGACGCCGTTGCAGCGACTGCGGAAGAACCTGTCCCGGTGGGGCTCGTTCCGTCGCCCGGAGGTGGCCCGATGAGCGGTCTCGCGAAGGACATCACCCCGCCGAGCAGCGGGGCGCCGATGGTCAAGGCCGAGGGCGTGCACAAGTCGTTCGGTCTTGCGCACATCCTCAAGGGCATCGACCTGGAGGTGCTGCCGCGCGAGGTGTTCTGCCTGATCGGCCCGTCCGGTTCCGGCAAGTCCACGTTCCTGCGGTGCATCAACCATCTGGAGAAGATCAGCGCCGGCCGGCTGTACGTCGACGGCCACCTGGTCGGCTACCGCCAGCACGGCGACAAGCTCTACGAGCTGAAGGAGAAGGAGGTCGCGGCGCAGCGGCGGGACATCGGCATGGTGTTCCAGCGCTTCAACCTCTTCCCGCACATGACGGCCCTGGAGAACGTCATGGAGGCGCCGGTCCAGGTCAAGCGCGAGTCCAAGGCGGTGGCCCGCGAGCGGGCACAGCGCCTCCTTGACCGGGTCGGCCTCGGCGACCGTACCGGGCACTATCCGGCGCAGCTCTCCGGCGGCCAGCAGCAGCGCGTCGCGATCGCCCGCGCGCTCGCCATGCAGCCGAAGCTGATGCTCTTCGACGAGCCGACCTCGGCGCTCGACCCGGAGCTGGTCGGCGAGGTCCTGGACGTGATGCGGGACCTGGCCCAGGACGGCATGACGATGATCGTCGTCACGCACGAGATGGGCTTCGCCCGCGAGGTCGGCGACAGCCTGGTCTTCATGGACGACGGCGTGGTGGTCGAGTCCGGCCACCCGCGCGACGTCCTGACCAACCCCCAGCACGACCGGACGAAGTCGTTCCTGTCGAAGGTGCTGTAGCGGTACGGGACGAAGGGGCGGTACGACATCTCGTACCGCCCCTTCGGTCTACCTGAGGGCGAGCAGCAGCGTGTCCGACGGCGAGCACCACACCGCCCGCGCCTCCCCGAACCCCTTCTCGCGCAGCACGCGCGCGTGCCAGGCCGCCGAGGGCATGTCGCCGTCCGCGTGCTCGCCGTAGATCTCGAAGCGGCGGGCCGTCGGCCCGGCGAGCGCCGGATCCTGCGCCGCCAGCTGCCACCACTCGGCCCAGTCCAGCACCCCCGCCGCTTTGGCCTGATCCATACGCCGATGCCGCTGCGCCCGTTCCGCCGCATTGATCCGGGGCGTGCTGTCGTCGATCATGTGGTCCGCGTTCATGAAGAGACCGCCGTCGCGGACGAGTCCCGCGACCTGACCGTAGAGGGCAGCGAGGGGTTCGCTGTGCAGCCAGTGCAGGGCCGTGGCCGTGAGCACCGCGTCGTACGCGTCGTACGGCAGCCTCGCGGGCCACTCCGGGTCCTTGAGGTCGGCGGTGACGAACGTGACCCGGTCGTCGCCCGCGAAGGTGCCCTCGGCGATGGCGAGGAGGGCCGGGTCGAGGTCGACCCCGGTGCTCACCGCGTCCGGGAAGCGGGCGAGCAGCCGGGCGGTGATGCTGCCGGTGCCGCACGCGAGGTCGAGGACCCGGGGTGCCGTGCCGACGAGCGCCTCCACCATGTCGAGCATGATCCTGAACCGCTCCTCGCGGTCCGGCATGTACCACTCCTGCTGCCGGTCCCAGCTCTCCTGCCAGGCACCCCAGCCGGCCTCGGTCGTGGTCGTGGTCGTCGGCGCGTCCGTCATGGCAACCCTCCACCGCACAAGTCCCGTAATACCCTGGAAGTACGACCGGCTGTTACCCGACCGCACGACCGACCATAGAGTGCCCGCGTAAGGACTACAAGTGGAACTGGCCTATTACTCGGATTACGCCGTCCGGCTCGTCAACAGCGAGGAACCGGCCCGGGGCAAGGACTCCCTGACCTCGGTCGAGGCCGTCCGCGATCTCTTCGCCGGCAACCAGCAGGCCGCCCGGCGCGCCACCGACGCCGACCTCACCCGCTTCCGCTCGGTCCGGGCCCGGCTGCGCGCGGTCTTCGAGGCGGCCGACAAGGGCGAGGAGACCCTCGCCGTGGACCTGCTGAACTCACTCCTGCTGGAGTTCCCGGTCAGCCCGCAGATCTCCGGGCACGACTTCCGGGACGAGGACGGCCGCCCGCTGTGGCACATGCACCTGGCCGACCACCCCTCCAACGCCACCGCCGGCTATACGGCGATCGCGGCAATGGGCCTGGCCTTCCACCTCACCGAGTACGGCGTCGACCGCCTCGGCCTGTGCGAGGCGGCACCGTGCCGCAACGCCTACCTCGACACCTCGACCAACCGCTCCCGGCGCTACTGCTCGGACCGCTGCGCGACCCGCGCCAACGTGGCCGCCTACCGGGCCCGCAAGCGCCTTGAGGCGGAGCGGCCCGGACGATCCGACGACAGCACCGGCCTGGCGGCCGAGAGCGCCCAGCGGGCCAGCGCCAGCGGCGAACGCTGATCCGCCCTGCGCGGCCGCCAGCGGAACAGGGCCCGGCCGAGGATGAGCTCCTCCGGCACGGTCCCGTAGTCCGTGCTGTCCCCGCCCGCGTACGCGTTGTCCCCGAGCACCCACCAGCCGCCCTCGCGCAGTTCCACGGCCCGCTTGACGACGAGCAGGTCCTGCTGGAAGGGGTGGCGCAGGACGACGACGTCACCGGCCCGTACCCGGGCCCCGTACCGCACCAGGAGCTGATCCCCCTGGTACAGCGTGGGCACCATGGACGGGCCGGTCACCTCGGCCAGTCCATAGGGCGCGGCGCCCCTCCCCCGCTCGGTCTCCTGCGACAGCTCCGGCATCCCCGGCACCTCCCCGGTCCGTTCCTCCACCAGTCTCAGTCTGACCCTGGACTTTTGTCCTAAGCCCATGGGGGCACTCGCGAAAACGCGCTTCCCAGGGAGTAATGTCCCACCTGAGAAGACGATCACGAGGAAGGAATGCTCCATGCTTTCCCGCCTGTTTGCCCCCAAGGTCAAGGTCAGCGCGCACTGCGACCTGCCCTGCGGTGTGTACGACCCGGCCCAGGCCCGCATCGAGGCGGAGTCGGTGAAGGCCGTGCAGGAAAAGATGGCCGCCAACGACGACCCGCACTTCCAGGCGCGCGCCACCGTCATCAAGGAGCAGCGCGCCGAGCTTGCCAAGCACCACGTCTCGGTGCTCTGGAGCGACTACTTCAAGCCCCCGCACTTCGAGAAGTACCCCCAGCTGCACGTGCTGGTGAACGACACCCTGAAGGCCCTGTCCGCCGCCAAGGCGTCCACGGACCCGAAGACCGGCGAGAAGGCCCTGGAGCTCATCGCCGAGATCGACAAGATCTTCTGGGAGACCAAGAAGGCCTGATCTTTATCTATGCCTTCTGACCTGCGATTACTTTGGTTGCAGTGTCACCCTCCCCGCACCCGGCCCGCAGGCCGCCGAACACGGCGTCCACGGCGGTCCGGGTGCGGTCTTTTCTCCGCCCGGCAACAGGTGGGCGTAGATCCGCAGCGCGATGACGGCGGACGCCTGGCCGAGGACCTGCTTGACGCTCGCTCCGCCGGCGATGAGGGCGGAGGCGAAGAAGTGGCCCAGGTCGTGGGTCACCATGTGAGGCAGCTGGACCGGCTTACGGCCCTCTCGCTCGGCTGCTGCTCCAACACGGCGACCGGGTGCTGTGCTTCACCGACGGCCTGATCGAGGAACACGAAGCCGGTGAAGAGCAGTTCGGCGAGGAGCAACTCATCCGCTGGGTCAACCGCATCGGACACACAGATGAGGGAGTACACGCGGTGGTGCGCGCACCCTCCCACACTCTGAAGCCGCAACGGGGCGGCCGCACGAGCGACGACGCGACCCTCTTCCTGATCGAATGGCGCGGAGGCGCCGCCGACCACCTCGCCCTCCTGGAGTGAGCCGACAGCCGCACCACCATGGACATGGCCGACGGTACGCAGACCGCTCCACTCCCGCCGCTGCCCGCGAACGCCCTACCGGCGGAGCCGGATCCGCGATCGTCCTTGGGCGGGATCACTTCTCTGTACGGTGCCTCGGCCATAGCCGCCACCGCCGGGGACGGCCGGACGGCAAGGTCGCCATGCGATCATCGTGGCTCGCGGTGAACACCTGAATCACGACCACGCCCAAGACGATCATCGCGAGGAGCACGCTCACCGTCGCGAAGGTGTCCATGCCCCTCACACTCCTACTGCCGGGGTCGGCACGTGGTAGATGACCGATTCAGCAGGAGTACGTGAGGCCGGGTGGCGGGCGTCATGTCCGCCTTCGGAGTCCCAGACCGCCTCCCGGAGCGAGTCCGACTCGGCCACTGCCTCTGCCGCGGCCCCGAAGCGTCCGACCTCATGGATCAGGCCGGTCGCCGTGAGGCTCCGCGACGGGTCAGTGGCCATGGCCATCAGCCGGGCCGCGGTGACGGGCTCTGTCTCCGGCGGGACCACGAGCAGGTCCCACCGGCCGGCGGTGTAGAACAGCAGCAGCTTGTGCGGGTCTTGCTCTGCCTCGAACCAGCCGACGTGCACCACGTGCCCGTGGACGGGTACCTTTCGCGGGATGACCGGCCAGAACGTGGGGTTCACCGTTGCCCGGGTGATCCGCCCCCACAGCGGGTCGAGGACCTCGATGAGCGCCGGGAGCTCCGCCGTCAGGTCGCGGGAACGGGGCCACCAGGCACCGTCGATCGGGGCCGGAGCGGTGCCGGCGGGTACCAGCACGAGTCGGGGTGGCAACGAGGAAGGGGTCCGCTCCTCGGCCGCGGGTGTCAACAGAATGGTCGCGGTCATGATGCGGACCCAACCCCGGGCCGGTCACGGCCGACCCGGTTGTTGTGAACCGCCGAGAACGACCCGGCGTGGAAGCCGGTGTACGAAATGCTCTCGGTAATCACCAAGGTACTCCTCGTCGAGGCCCTGCGGACCGATGGGGAGCGACGGGCTGAACGGAACACGAGGAACACCTCCCACGTAACACGGCCAAGAGAGCTGGGCCAGGGCATGCGAGCCGTCGGGTGTGAGACCGATCCGGCAACCGGCATACGACACCCCCCGGCACCCGCAGCGCGCCCGCGCCGGTATCGACAGCCGCTTCGCCGAATGCGGAGTCGTCTCCACAACCGCCCCGGCGTGTGCGGAGTACGGTGGACAACACCGAGGGCATTTCGCACACCGGCTTCCACGCCGGGTCGTTCTCGGCGAGAGATGAAACCCGGGTCGCCTCGAAGGCGGCCCGGAGACGGATCCGCATCATGTCGGCGACCTTGCACCACACACCACGAGCCCCTCGCAGCCCCGGGGCCGCGCGTCTCGCGCTGAAGACCGACGGCACGTCCCGTGGACTCCTGGACGGTGCCTGGTGGCCCCGCTCCCGGGACCTGCTGAGCGAGCTGCCCGCACTGACCGATGTCCTGGACTCCTTGTGGGGCCGCATCACCCGCATCGCCGTCAACCCCAAGTACTGGCCCGTCATCCCGCACGAGATCGCCGTGGGCGGTCACGTCGTCAAAGTCGGCTGGTTCACCCCGGAGATCGACCCGCACAAGCTGCTGCTGCTCTCCTACGGCACCGGCCGCTGGGATCTGCTGGTCATCCCACCCGAGACCGGGGCGGAGTCGGCGGCCCGCCTGATGGCGGCCGCGTCCGACCACGACGGTCCGCCACTGACCGCAAGCGCTCTCATCACCGCGGAGGAGACCCGGCACGCCGTCTCCGCCGCCGACCGGCCACTCGAACCGGACGAGGCGGGGAAGTACGAGGGCGGCCCCTCCTCCGCGGCCGATCCGGCACAGACCGGTCGCGTCAGTCGTCTGATCATCGGCATGTGAGACGGCCGCCATGAACACCTTCCTGACGACCGGCGCCTTCCTGGTCCTCATCGCAGCCGCGGCATTCCTGATCCACCGGCTCGACATCGGGCACGCGGAAAGGATCGCCGGACACCGGTACGGTCGCGCCCTGCCCGGCGACCCGCGCCGCGGCACCGACGCGGCACGACCCCCCGCGGGACCACCGATGTCCAAGTCGCCGACCGTCGGCGAACGACGTGACCACCGCGACGGGGGCCGCGGCCGCTTCCCACCGCGCCGCCGCCGCGACCGCACCACTCACCACGGGTGACGAGGCGATGTCCCCGGCCCGGCGCACCGACCGTCGGCGCGGCCCGTACCGACGTGTTTCGGCCCTGCCTCACGAACCGATGTTCGCCCATGCGGGAATCTCGACCGCCGGGTCCCCGCACCACGTGGTGCTCGTCCCGAGGAGCAGCACATGCAAGCCCTGATCGTTCTCATCGTCGTGATCGGCCTCCTGGCCGTCCTGGCCCTCGCCTTCTCCGTGAGGGTCGTCAAGCAGTACGAGAAGGGTGTGCTGTTCCGCTTCGGCCGACTCGTCGGAACACGCTCGCCGGGGCTGCGGTTCATCATCCCGTTCGTCGACGTCCTGCACCGGGTGTCGCTGCGGGTCGTCACCATGCCGATCCAGTCCCAGGGCATCATCACCCGGGACAACGTGAGCGTGGACGTGTCGGCGGTCGCCTACTTCCGGGTCGTCGACGCCGTGAAGTCGGTCGTCGCCGTCGAGAACGTCAACGCGGCGATCAACCAGATCGCCCAGACCACCCTGCGGAAGGTCGTCGGCCGGCACACACTCGACGAGACGCTGTCGGAGACAGACCGCATCAACCTGGACATCCGCCAGATCCTCGACGTCACCACCGTCGACTGGGGTGTGCAGGTCACGCTGGTCGAGCTCAAGGACATCCAGCTGCCCGACACCATGAAGCGCGCCATGGCCCGCCAGGCCGAGGCCGAGCGGGAGAAGCGGGCGAAGATCATCAACGCGGAGGGCGAGTCGCTGGCCGCGGCAGCGCTCGGCGACGCCTCGGACACCATGATGGCCCACCCGCTGGCCCTTCAACTGCGCAACCTGCAGAGCCTGGTGGAGATCGGTGTCGACCAGAACACCACCGTCGTCTTCCCAGCCCCCCTCATGAGCACGATCGGCGAGCTCGGCGCCTTCCTCGCCCGGGAAACCGCGGCCGCCGCACCCGCCGCGGCAGCGGCACTGGCCGGCACCGGCCGCACCGACAAGTCCCTCAGCCCGGCCGGCACCGCACCCGGCACCGCAGCGTGACCCGACCACGGCCCGCATCATCACCGCGTACCGCGGCGGTGGTGCGGGCGAGCGATCCGTGCCACCAGGGCGGACTCGTGGCCGACGTCTGTCGCGCGCGTCCCCCCGGGCATCGGCCGATGATGGGAGTACGGCCGAACACGCGGAGCTGATCATGACAGGTTGGCGGGTCAGGGACTACACCCAGGACGATCTCGAAGCCCTGATCCGAGTCGACATGGAGAGCGGCACGGCCGAGGAGCCGCCGCTCTTCCCGCTCTCGGACGCCGTGACCGCTCTCCAGGCCCGTCACCCCGCTGTGGTGGCCACGGCAGACGACGCGCTGATCGGCGCCGCGGTGAGCAGGGTGGAGGGCGAACAGGCATGGATCCTGCGCATCTGCATGGCGCCCGGCTGGCGCCGGCGCGGGCTGGGCAGTGCCCTGATCACCGCCCTTGAGCAACGGCTCTTCGCCGTCGGCGTCCGGGCGGTGCACGCCGCCCTGCCCGAGGGCGAGACCGGTGCCACCGCTCTGCGCAACTGCGACTTCGGCGCCCGCCCCGGGCTGGTCTTCTTCGAGAAGCGCGGGCCGGTGACGCCGCAGTCGGCCGGCACTCTGTCCTCGCTCGGAGCGGAGCTGCCGCCGGGGGGACTGTGGCAGAAGGTCGCGGGCATGCAACGGGAGAAGCAGCTCATCGAGCGGCGCCTGGTCCTGCCGCTGGCCCATCCCGAACTGGCCGCCCAGCACGGAGTGGAACTGCCACGGGCGGTGATGTTGTTCGGTCCGCCCGGGACCGGCAAGAGCACGTTCGCGCACGCGATCGCCAGCCGCCTGGGATGGCCCTTCCTCGAACTGTTCCCCGCCCGTCTGGCCGCCGAGTACGGCCTGGCGACCGGGCTGAACCGGCGCTTCGACGAGATCGCCCGGCTCGACCACGTCCTGGTCTTCATCGACGAGGTCGAGGAGGTCGCCGGCGAACGCGGCGGCGCGGACGCGACCGCTGTCGGCGTCGTCAACGAACTGCTCAAGGCGATCGTCCGGTTCCGAAGCCAGGACGGACGGCTGCTCGTCTGCGCCACGAACAACGTGACCACACTCGACTCCGCGTTCCTGCGACACGGCCGCTTCGACTACGTGCTGCCGATCGGCCCTCCCGACCACACCGCCAGGACCGCGCTGTGGAAGAGCTACCTGGCCCGAGCGGGCGCGCGGGCCGACAGCGCGGTTCTCGCGTCCGCCAGCGAGGGGTTCACCCCCGCCGACATCGCCCATGCGGCACGCACCGTCTCCCAGGCCCGGTTCGAGCGCACCTTCGACACCGGAACCCGGACCGCCCCCACCACCGACGACTACCTGGACACGATCAGCGGCACCAAGCCCACGGTCAGCGCTGCCATGGCCCAGGAATTCGCCCAGCAGACGGAGAAGTTCGCCCGCATCTAGCGTCCAGGCCGATGGGGAGTCGATCTGCGACGGACGTGTCAGGCCGGCGTAGGCGGCGTGTCGCTGCCCGTGTCGATGAGGATCTGTTCGGTCTCGGTGACGTTGTCGGCCCGTACGGCCCTGGCCATCGCGGCGCGTGCCGCGTCGGGCGACGTGTCCGGAGGGACCAGCAACAGGGAGAAATGGTCCCGGTCACCTCGGGTGATGAGGACGGTGTCGTCACCGACCGGGAAGGAATCGACGTGGACGACTCGGCCGTCGACAACCACCCGGGTCGGCAGTTCGTCCCAGGCACTGCCGTCCAGACCGACCTGGGTGACAGGTCCGAGGTGCTCGGTCAACGCGGAGATCAGCGAGGGGAGCTCGGCACCGATGTCCCGGGACCGCGGCCACCATGCGCCGTCCAGGATTCCCTCGCGTGAGTGGGTCGTCTGCAGCCGCAGCAACGCCGTGCCGGGTTTCACCGAACTGTGGACGGCGTCCGGCAGGAGCCTGGGGAGGTCGGGGGTGTCTGAGTCGGCCATGGTGTCCGCCCGTTCCGGGCCATTGCACGTGAGCGTGCGCCGACCTGCTTCCCGCATTACGTCAAAAGGATCAATCCGATATCAGCCATCCTTGCGAAGGTTCACTCCGGTCCGAGAAGCCGACGCAGCGACTCAGCCACGCCCTTCCTCTTCTGTCTCCATCTGCCGGATCCCCTGGTGCGTCAGCGTGATCATCGCGGGCGTGTTGCCCCTCCCCCAGTCCACGACGACCCAGCCTTCGCCCGCCAGATACGTACAGGCCGCCGCCATGTCCTGCTCGGGGATGCCGAGGTCGGTACGGAGCTTCGTCCCATCGACACCCAGGAGGCGATTGCCTTCGGCGGCTTGGTACAGAGCCTGCATGATCCTCTCGCGGTACGTCTTCCGGTCTCGCAATATCGCCATGACGCGCCTTCCTCCACCTCCCCCCGGCGGGGCCCGAGTCGGTGTCATCCGCGGTCGCTGTCGCCGTCGGGCGTGTCGGTGTTCCCGTCCGCAGCCCGTCGGCGGTGCCTCCGGAGCCGGCGGCCGATCCCCGGCAGAGCAGCGCTGTAGTGGAAGGCAGCGATCCGTTCGCCGTGCTGTGCGTTGAGCCGGTGGATGAGAACGACTCCGACGGCGATCGCGACGAGCAACACCGCCACGGCGATGAGAGTCATGGTCCTCTCACCTCCGTTGACGGGCGGGCAGACACCCTGTCGAACCCATGGGCCGGGACAGGGGCGAGCCCGGACGTGCTCCGCCATCGGTCTCCCACGCTTCTTCTCTGCTTCGGGCATCGATCCTTTCTGCTGCTCCGTCCCGGGCCGGGGCATCGATGTCGGCGCCGGCCATCAGCTGTGCGGCGGCTTCCGCACCGGTTTCCGGCGGAATCACCAGCACGTCCCGACGGCCATCGGCGGAGAAAAGGGTGACTCTGTGCGGATCCTGCTCCTCGGTGGACCAGCCCACAGGCACGGTGCGCCCGGCGACGGACACCCAACGCGGGATGACAGGCCAGTGGACCGGGTTCAG
The DNA here is from genome assembly GCF_019091475.1 of Streptomyces sp. GbtcB6. Taxonomy (NCBI): domain Bacteria; kingdom Bacillati; phylum Actinomycetota; class Actinomycetes; order Kitasatosporales; family Streptomycetaceae; genus Streptomyces; species Streptomyces sp. GbtcB6. The sequence continues at coordinate 21,886 of NZ_JAGXJL010000079.1, forward strand.
AGTGACACCCGTGATGCGGCCCCAGAGGTCACCCAACGCCGCCGTCAAGGGTGGCAGCTCACGGGTGAGTACACGGGAACGAGGCCACCACATGCCGTCCAGCCCGCCTGGCCCGGGCGTCATGGACAGCCGAACCGGCGGCGCGGGCCTGCTCGAAGTCGTACGGTCAATGGTCACGGGCATGCCGCGAACCCATCCCCGGGCTCATGGGTGCGACCCGGTGTTGTCGATCACCGGAAACGGCACCCGCAGCGGAGCCGGTGCCCGAAAAGCTCCCGGTGCCTTCACAGTACTCCGCCCGCCGGCCCAAGAGATCGTGGATGACCTGGTATTTCCCTGCCTTCGAGACCTGGTCCCGGGTGCCCGAGGCGCACCCGGTCAGAGCCAGTCCTTGCGCTTGAACGTCAGGTAAAGCACGACGGACAGGACCACGATGACGGCAGCGGAGGTGATGAATCCCGACTCGCGGCCGAAACCGGGATAGGGGAGGTTCTGGCCGTAGTAGCCGGTGATCGCGGTGGGTACGGCGATGATCGCGGCCCAGCTCGTCACCTTCTTCATGATCAGGTTCATGTTGTTGGCCTGAACCGAGAGGTTCGTCTCCATGACCGAGGCCACCAGGTCCCGCAGTGATTCCGTCCATTCGGTGGCACGCAACACGTGGTCGTAGACGTCCTGGTAGTACGGGACGAGAGGGGCGGTGATCACGTGCAGGCCGGGGCGCATGAGGGTGTTGACCACCTCCCGCATCGGGAGCACGACGCGGCGCAGATGGACGAGCGACTTGCGCAGTGCGTAAGCCCGGCGTTGCACGGCTTCGATCTCACGGCGCCCGGCCACGAAGAGCAGACCCTCCAACTCCTCGATGCCGTCGTCCAGCTGCCGGACCGCGGCGAAGTGGCCGTCCACGAGATGGTCGAGCAGGCCGTGCAGCAGGAATCCGACACCGTGGCCGGCCAGGTCCGGGCTCTCGTCCCAGCGGCTGACTACGTTCTCGATGTTGAAGCCGTCATCCTTGCGGACGGTGATCATGGCCTGACCGGTGAGGAATACGGCGATCTCGCTGTACGACAGTTCCGCATCGTCCGGACTGACGGTGACGGAATAGGCGCTGAGGAACTCGTGGGTGCGATAGCGGTCGAGTTTGGGCCGCTGCCCACGCTGTGCGGCGTCCTCCAGAGCAAGTTCGTGGATGCCGAACTCTTCACCGAGCATGGTGAACTCGGCGGCCCCGGGCCGGTACAGGTCCAGCCACAGGACCGACGCCGGATCGGCGAGATACGCGGAAACGTCACTGGCTGGAAAGCCCTCCAGGGCAAGAGTGCCGTCGTGATATAGCCGGGTACGCGTCACCATGACCCGAGGCTAGTGTCTTGCGCCCCGATCATGCCGCTTCGCCCCAATCGCCAGCGCGGCAGGCTCCCGACATCACCGGACAGTCGGCGCACCCGCACATACTCCCCGGCCAATACCGCAACGAGACGATACGGCGCCCCAACGGTCCCGCGAACGGGACCGCAGTCCGCACACAGTCCGCAGGACACCCGATCAGGACCGTCGCACCCCGTCGCCGGCAATCGACAAAAGGCCGGGTCGGTGACCCGCAGGGAAGATCCCCGCAGGTCACCGACCCGGCCCACTACTAGGAGACCAAGAAGGCCTGACCCGCACCCGCACCGGTTGCCAAGGCCTTATTCGACCGCACCCGGCCCGACGGACCGCCGTTCACGGTGTTCCGGAGGGTTCGGGTGCGGTCTTTTTTTGCCAGAAGGGCGACTACGGCGGCCTAGGAGGCGGCGGCCAGTTCCTTGAGCGGGGCGCCGGTCAGGCGGCAGATCCGCCACTCGTCGAGGAACTCCGCCCCGAGCGACCGGTAGAAGCCGATCGCCGGCTCGTTCCAGGCCAGCACCCACCACTCGAAGCGCTCGAAGCCACTGCGCAGGCAGAGCGCGGCGAGGGCGGCGAGCAGAGCCCTGCCATGGCCGCCGCCGCGGGCGTGCGGGCGTACGTAGAGGTCCTCCAGGTGCATGCCCCGGGTTCCGGTCCAGGTCGAGAAGCTCGGGAACCACAGCGCGTAGCCCGCGAGTTCGCCCGTGGTGTCGTCCTCGGCGACCAGCGCGTAGGCCGCCGGGTGGGGGCCGAACAGCGCCTCGCGGAGCTGTGCCTCGGTGGCCCGGGCCTGCTCAACGGCCCGTTCGTACGCGGCGAGTTCGCGGATCATGGCGCGGATCTCGGTGACGTCGTTCTCGGTGGCGGCGCGGATCATGCAAGGGATCATGGGTCACCGTGCCGATTCCTGTCCATCCGCTCGCACCCTCTCCCCTGGCGGCACGGCGGCACGGCGGCACGGCGGCACGGCGGCACGGCGGCACGACGGCCGCGGCGAGGCGGCCGGCGTGCCGCCGGAAGGCGATCGTCCTGGTGACGGCCCGGAGCAGGTCGGCCACGGCCAGGGCGGTCCACAGCCCGGGCAGTCCGGCCGCGTAGGCGACCGTACGGACACCGCGGCCAGGATCCGGAACCACACCGCCGTCGATACCAGCCAGGCGCGGCCCGGCGCGCTTGAGCCCGACGAGCCGCCGAGCAGCGGCACCGCCGCCACCGCCACCGCACAGACCCCGCCCACCGCGAACGCCGGCCACATACCGCCGCGCGCCAGCGGCAGCAGTTCCTCGGGGTCGTCCCGGTACGGTGCGACGAAGGGCATCACCCCACGCAGCGCACCCGCCACCGTGGCCGTGGCCGTGGCCGTGGCCGGGCTGAAGACGGCCACCGTGACGCCGAACGCGGCCAGGGAGACGGTGGCATGGCGGCCTAGGAGCGCCGTGTCGACGAGCGAGACCGCAGCCGCGGCGAGCGTGGACACGTACAGCGGCAGCGCCGCCCCGGAGATGGTCGTGGACGCGCCGCGAGCGCTCACGCCCGCGTCGCCCGCCCCGTCACACGGTTCTCGGCAGGGCCGTTCACGAGCGCAATCTGGATCATGGAGTCCAGCATTGGCGAGCCGGCCGGCCGTGTCGGACGGATTCCGCGCCGAGTCGGCGTGCGGGCCCGGGGGTTGCCGGGGAGGTGCGCGGAAGGGCCGGCCGGGTGTCCGGCCGGCCCTTTCGTCAGGCGGCGGGCGCTACTGCCCGCCGTGGTCGTCCTCGCCCGCCTCCAGCAGGCCGGCCGCCGCACCCACGATCCGCGGGTCCGGGCTGCCGACGACCTCCTCGTCCTTGTCGGCGTAGTCGAAGCGGGCCAGCACGCTGCGCATGGCCTCGACACGGGCCCGCTTCTTGTCGTTGCTCTTCACCACGGTCCAGGGCGCGTACTCCGTGTCCGTCTCGCGGAACATCGCGACCTTCGCGGCCGTGTAGTTGTCCCAGAGATCCAGCGAGGCCAGATCCATCGGGCTGAGCTTCCACTGCCGTACCGGGTCGACCTGGCGGATGGTGAAGCGGGTCCGCTGCTCGCTCTGCGAGACCGAGAACCAGAACTTCACCAGGTCCACCCCGTCGTCCACCATCATCCGCTCGAACAGCGGGGCCTGGCGCATGAAGCGCCGGTACTGGTCGTCCGAGCAGAAGCCCATGACCCGCTCGACGCCGGCCCGGTTGTACCAGGAGCGGTCGAACATCACGATCTCACCGGCGGTCGGCAGGTGTTCGACGTAGCGCTGGAAGTACCACTGACCGCTCTCGCGCTCCGTGGGCTTCTCCAGCGCCACCACACGCGCGCCACGGGGGTTCAGGTGCTCCGTGAAGCGCTTGATGGTGCCGCCCTTGCCAGCGGCGTCCCGGCCCTCGAAGACGATGACGATCCGGCGCCCCGTCTCCTTGATCCAGGTCTGCAGCTTCAGCAGCTCGATCTGCTGGAGCCGCTTGTGCCACTCGTACTCCTTGCGCTCCATGCGGGACGCGTACGGGTAGTTCTCCCGCCAGGTGTCGATCGGGGATCCGTCCGGGCGGATGAGTACGGGGTCGTCCGGGTCGCTGTAGTCGACCTTCAGGTCGGCCAGGTCGGACAGCAGGTCCGGCGTCGTCATCCAGTCCTCCTCAGCGGCTTGTGGGTCGGTGGGTCAGTGGAACTGCGGCACGATCAGGTAGATGCCGTACGCCACCACCGCCGCGCAGGCGAGGAAGCACAGTCCTGCCTGGGCGGCGCCGACCGCGCTGGTGCCGCCCTGCTCCTTGGCGCCCTCGTGGCGGGCGAGCCCGAGGACGCCCAGGGCGAAGACAACCACCACTGCGAATGTAACTCCGATGCTCACCGCGGTGACCTCGCCGAGCGCGGTCCAGTCGATGCTCATGGGTACTCCCTCACTCAGGCGGCGGTGCCGACGTTGGACGGGGGCGTGGTGCGGACGGCGACCTCGTGGCCGTCGTTCACGTTCTTCGCGTCGATCGGGTTGCGACGCGACAGCAGGACGATGCCCGTCGCGAGCGCGGCGCCGACCAGCGCGACCACGACCGTGCCGAAGTTGCCGCCGTGCTTGACGGCGGCCGCGGAGATGCCGCCGACCAGCCCCGCGCTGGGCAGCGTGATCGCCCAGGCGGCCACCATGCGGCCGGCGATGCCCCAGCGGACCTCCGCGAGCCGCCGGCCGACGCCCGCGCCGAGGATGGAACCGGACGCGACCTGCGTGGTGGACAGCGCGAAGCCCATGTGCGCGGAGGTCAGGATGACGGCCGTGGAGGCGGTCTCCGCCGCGAAGCCCTGCGGGGACTGGATCTCGGTCAGGCCCTTGCCCATGGTGCGGATGATCCGCCAGCCGCCGATGTAGGTGCCGAGGGCGATGGCGAGACCGGCGGTGAAGATCACCCAGACCGGCGGGCCGGCGTCGCCCGGGAGCGCGCCGACGGAGATCAGGGTCAGAGTGATGATGCCCATGGTCTTCTGGGCGTCATTGGTGCCGTGCGCGAGCGAGACCAGCGAGGCCGAGCCGATCTGCCCGAGCCGGAAGCCCTTGGTCACGGAGGCCTCACGGCCGCGGGCGGTGAGCTTGTAGGCGCAGTACGTCGCGATCAGCGCGGCGACGCCCGCCACCACCGGCGAGGCGAAGGCCGGGATGATGATCTTCTCAAGAACCTTGTCGAAGTTGATCGCGCCGGAGCCCGCGCCGACCCACACGGCGCCGATCAGCCCGCCGAACAGTGCGTGCGAGGAGCTGGAGGGCAGCCCGACCAGCCAGGTCACCAGATTCCACAGGATCGCCCCCACCAGGCCCGCGAAGATCATCGCCGGGGTCACCTTGGCGTCGTTCACAATGCCGCCGGAGATCGTCTTGGCGACCTCCGTCGAGAGGAAGGCTCCGACCAGGTTCAGAACGCCACTGATCAGAACGGCTGTCTTCGGTTTGAGCGCGCCGGTCGCGATGGACGTGGCCATCGCGTTCGCCGTGTCGTGAAACCCGTTGGTGAAGTCGAACGCAAGCGCAGTGACGATCACGACCGCCACGAGGAACGTGATGTGGTCCATTCCTTTATGCAAACAAGGACGGGCCAATTGCGCGATAACCAGAGGCAAACGGCCGTCCAAAAGCAGACCCCGCTCGTGTGCGTGATGTGCATGCCATGCTGGGCGAATGACCCTGGAGGATCTGCGGCGGCTGCGCCGGGCGCGCGACCGCATGGACCGCGAGTACGCCGAGCCGCTCGACATGGCCGAACTGGCCCGCACCGCGGTCATGTCCCCCGGCCACTTCCAGCGCAGTTTCCGCAAGGCCTTCGGGGAGACGCCGTACAGCTATCTCATGACCCGGCGGGTCGAGCGGGCCAAGGCGCTGCTGCGCCGCGGCGACCTCACGGTGACGGAGGTGTGCATGGCGGTCGGCTGTACGTCGCTGGGGTCCTTCAGCTCGCGGTTCACCGAGCTGGTCGGGGAGACGCCGAGCGCGTACCGGGCGCGGGACCACGAGGAGAGCACGGTGATCCCGTCCTGCGTGGCCCGCACGTTCACCCGCCCACGCCGCCGGCCGTACTGACCCGCACGGAACTGACCCACACGGAACTGACCGCACGGAACCGACCGCACGCGCGGCCGGACGTTTCCTCCTAGCCTGGCCCCATGGACGTAAAACTCGCGCAGTGTTTCATCGCCGTCGACGACCACGACAAGGCGCTGGCCTTCTACCGTGACGTCCTCGGCCTGGAGGTCCACAACGACGTGGAGTTCGAGGGGATGCGGTGGGTGACCGTCGGGTCGCCGCAGCAGCCGGGCGTGGAGATCGTGCTGGAGCCGCCGGGCGCCAACCCGGACGCCTCCCCCGCCGACCGGCAGGCCATGGCCGAGCTGCTCGCCAAGGGCATGCTGCGCGGGGTGATCTTCTCCACCACCGACTGCGACGCGCTGTACGCGCGGGTGCGGGAGCACGGCGGCGATGTGATCCAGGAGCCGACGGACCAGCACTGGGGGGTGCGGGACTGCGCGTTCCGGGACCCGGCGGGGAACCTGCTGCGTTTCACGGAACGCCGGGCAGCCGAGTAGCGCATTTACGATCGCTGCCATGACCATCCGCTGGACGTACGCCTTCGCCGACCGCCCCGCCGCGCACCTCGCCTCCGCCCAGGCGTTCTGGACGGCCGTCACCGGCACCTTCCTCTCCGCACCCCGGGGCGAGGACGACGAGTTCGTGACACTGCTGCCGGCCTCGGGCGTCGACGCCTGCGTCAAGCTCCAGGGCGTCGGGGCGGGCCCCGGCGGAGCCCACCTGGACCTCTGCGTCGAGGACGTGCCCGGCCTCCTGAAGCGGGCCCGGGAACTCGGCGCCGAGACGGTCACCGAGCACGACGGGTGGGCCGTCCTGCGGTCGCCCGCCGGGCAGTTGTGGTGCGCGGCGCCCTGGCACGGGGAGTCGGTACGGCCGCCGGTCATGGCGGGCAGCCGGCTGGACCAGGTCAGTCTCGACATCCCGCCGTCCGCGTACGAGGCGGAGACCGCGTTCTGGGCGGAGCTGACCGGCTGGGAGCTGCTGACCGGCTCGCTGCCGGAGTTCCGGGTGCTCAGGCCGCCGGCCGGCCTGCCCGTGCGGATCCTGCTCCAGCGGCTGGACGCCGAACAGCCCGCCGCCGCCCACCTCGACCTGGCCTGCGCGGACATCCCGGCGACCCGCGCCCGGCACGAGGAACTCGGCGCCGTGCACGTGGCCGACGGCCGCCACTGGACGGTGATGCGCGACCCGGCGGGCGGCGTCTACTGCCTGACCGGCCGCGACCCGGAGACCGGCGGCCTCCCGAGCCGGGGCTAGAGGCCAGAGGGCCGAGAGTCGGGGGCCAGGGGCTGACCGACCGGGGGCTGGGCCCAGGGCTCCACGTCCACCACGGCCGTGACCGGTATCGGTCCGTACACGTGCGGGAACTCCTCACCGCCCGGCTCCGGCGCCTCCCACTTCACCGGGACGCCGACCCGAGCCGGGTCCACGACCAGGACCACCAGTTCGTCCGGGCCGTCGTAGGAGCCGTACAAGAAGGCCGCCACTCGCGGGAGCTGGTCGCGGGTGGAGCAGTGGATGAAGCCCTCCTCCTGGAGGGTGCGGCCGCGGGTGGACATCTCGTAGCCGCCCCGCGCGCGGGCCTCGTCCCACAGGGAGCGTTCGGTGATGTGCAGGATGTTCGGGAGTCCGGTCATGCGGACACGCTACGGTCTCCGCCCGGCGGATCCGGGCGGCGGGGACTCGGGCGGCGGGGGCCGGGGCGGTGACGCCTCCTGCGGGCCCGGCGGGCCGGTGCGCTCGCCGCAGTGCGGGTTGCGGCAGGGACCGGGTCCCCAGACCGGAACCCAGGCTCCCAGGGTCTTGTGCCGCCGCACCACGCTCTCGACGGCCTGTCCGCAGACCGGACAGACCTGGTCCTGGCTGTCCATGCCCCCAGCGTAGGCCGGGCCCGGCAACGGCGCCCGCCGCCGGGCGGGAATCGGCGGGCCCGGAGGGAATCGGCGAGCCCCGCACACCGTGGGGATGTGCGGGACCCGTCGGACCGGAGCCCCCGGAGAACCGTGCGGGGTCAGGAGCCGCGCGGTCCCGGGGACTCCGGGGTCTTCACCTGCTGCGCCGGGTCACGAACTCGGCGAGCGCGAGCAGTCCGCCGGCCTCCTCCGGATCGGGCACGGCACGAGCGAGCTCCTGCATCGCCCGAGCCATCCGGTCGGCCGCCTCGGACTGCGCCCAGTCACGTCCGCCCGCCCGCTCCACGGCCAGTGCGGTACGCGCGATCTCGTCGGCGTCGGCCCGCGCGTGCGGCCTGGCGTACAGCTCGGCGAGTTCGGCGGCGGCCGGGGTGCCGGAGGTGAGGGCCGCGACGACCGGCAGGGACTTCTTACGGGCGGCCAGGTCCGCACCGGCCGGCTTGCCGGTGCGCCGTGGATCACCCCATATCCCGATGACGTCGTCGATCAGCTGGAAGGCCAGCCCGGCCTGGCGGCCGAAGCCGTCGAGCGCCGCCACCTCCGCCGCTCCCGCCCCCGCGTACAGCGCGCCCAGGGCGCAGGCGCAGCCGAGCAGCGCGCCGGTCTTGGCCTCGGCCATGGCGAGCACCTCGTCGAGGGTGACCTCGTCGGGCGCCCGGCCCTCCATGGCCGTGTCCGTGTGCTGTCCCGCGCACAGTTCGAGGACGCAGTCCGCGAGCCGGGCGGCGGCCGTCCCGGACGCCGGGTGGGGGTCCTCTGCGAGCAGCCTGAGGGCCAGCGCCTGGAGGGCGTCCCCGGCGAGGATCGCGTCGGCGTCGCCGAACACGGTCCACGCGGTGGGCCGGTGCCTGCGGGAGGTGTCCCGGTCCATGACGTCGTCGTGCAGCAGAGTGAAGTTGTGCACCAGCTCCACGGCGGCCGCGGCCCGTACGGCGGCCGCGCGGGCCGCCGGTCCGCCGAGCGCGTCGGCGGCGGCGAGGACCAGCGCGGGCCTGATGGCCTTGCCCGCGTTGCCGTCCGCCGGGGTGCCGTCCGCGTGCTCCCAGCCGAAGTGGTAGCGCGCGATCCGCCCCATCGAAGCGGGCAACGATGCCACGGCGGTGCGCAGTTCGGGGTCGACGGACGCCCTGACCCGCTCCAGGATCGCCGTCGCCTCGGACCCGTCGAGCGACTCCGACCTCCCCGACGGCAGCTGTGTGGCACGCTGCTGCCGCTCCGTCACGAACTCGGCCATGACCTCCCCCTCGCGGAGTGCGCGTACCGTGGCGTCTCCGCCCCGGCTCGGCACGTACCCCGAGGGTGTACCCGCCCCGGAGGGCGGGGACACGGCCACCAAGTGCGGAAACGTCACCTCCAGCGGCCGATCTCGACGTTCTCCAGCACACCGAGGGCGTCCGGGACCAGAACGGCGGCCGAGTAGTAGGCCGTGACCAGGTAACTGATGATCGCCTGCTCGTTGATGCCCATGAAGCGGACCGAGAGGCTCGGCTCGATCTCGTCAGGGATCCCGGCCTGCCGCAGTCCGATGACGCCCTGGTCGTTCTCGCCGGTACGCATGGCGATGATCGAGGTGGTCCGGGCCTCGGTGACCGGGATCTTGTTGCAGGGGTAGATCGGGACTCCGCGCCAGGTCGGGATGCGGTTGCCGCCGATCTCGACGGTCTCCGGGACCAGTCCGCGCTTGTTGAGCTCACGGCCGAAGGCGGCGATCGCGCGCGGGTGGGCGAGGAAGAGCTTGGTGCCGCGCCGGCGGCTGAGCAGCTCGTCCATGTCGTCCGGGCTGGGCACACCGTCGTGCGGCTGCAGCCGCTGGTCGTACTCGCAGTTGCTGAGCAGGCCGAACTCCCGGTTGTTGATGAGCTCGTGCTCCTGGCGCTCCTTCAACGCCTCGACGGTGAGCCGCAGCTGATGCTCGGTCTGGTTCATCGGCTGGTTGTAGAGGTCGGCCACGCGGGTGTGGATGCGCAGCACGGTCTGGGCGATGCTCAGTTCGTACTCACGCGGCCGGGCCTCGTAGTCGACGAAGGTGTGCGGGATGTCGGGCTCGCCGCTGTGGCCGGCCGCGAGGGCGACCTCCTTCTCGCCGTACTTGTTGGTGCGCTGTTCGGGGATGGCGCGCAGCTGCTGAAGGTGCTCGCGCAGTGAGTCGGCGCGCTCGGCGACCTGCTCGAAGTCCTGCCGGGACAGGGTCAGCACGGTGCAGGCCGTGTCCGCGCGGGCGGTGTACTCCCAGATGGCGTCCGGGTCGAGCAGGCCCTGCTCGCCGAAGTAGGCGCCGTCGGCTAGGACACCGAGCACCGCGTCGTCGCCGTAGGGGCCGGTGCCGATCTTCTCGACGCGGCCGTGGGCCAGCAGGTGGACCTCGTCCGCCCCGTTGCCGAACGAGGCGATGACCTCGCCCGGGGCGAAGTCGCGCTGCCGGCAGCGCTGGGCCAGCTCTGCCAGTACCTCGTCGTCCTCGTACGACCGCAGGACGGGCAGCTCGCCCAGCTCCGCGGGGATGACCTCGACGCGGTCGCCGGTCTTCAGGAAGGTGATACGGCCGTCGCCGACCGTGTAGGTGAGCCGTCGGTTCACCCGGTACGTGCCGCCCTGGACGTCGACCCAGGGCAGTGTCCGCAGCAGCCAGCGGGAGCTGATCTCCTGCATCTGTGGCGCGGACTTGGTCGTGGTGGCCAGGTTCCGCGCTGCCGCCGTGTCCAGAGACTGCTGCGGCTTGCCCTGATCCGTGCGGACCTCTTCGCCTACCGACATAAGGAAATGCCCTCCCATACCTGCGCGGGCGCCGAACTGCCCACGCATCGGTCTCACGAGCCACCCTTTCATCACGGAGCGTGCCGGGACCATTACCCGAAAGAGCGGGAATAGATCATCGGACTACTGGGCATGTCGACACATCCCGCCACCCGCCACCCCTCGATATACCGACTTGTCCGGATCGACTCGCACGAGATCCGAACACGTTCGAACACGGCTGGCCCGGAAAGCCCGACTTCTGTAGAAAGCCCAGAAGATCTGGAAGATCCAGATAGTGCAGACAGTGCAGACAGTTCAGGCAGTCCAGATGCGAAGGAGGCGGTCATGGCCCCACCCATGTCCGCGAGCGCTTTCCTCGACGTGTTGCGGGACGAGGGCGTCACGGTCGTCGAGGTCGGCGACTGGAGAGAACGCAACCGGAACCACAAGGGCCCCTGGGGGCCCGTCCACGGCGTGATGATCCACCACACGGTGACCCACGGCGCCGAGCACACGGTCCGGATCTGCTACGACGGCCGCCCCGACCTCCCCGGACCGCTGTGCCACGGCGTCGTCACCAAGGACGGCACGGTCCACCTCGTCGGCTACGGCCGCGCCAACCACGCGGGCCCGGGCGACGACGACGTACTGCGCGCGGTGATCGCCGAGAAGGCCCTGCCCCCCGACAACGAGGCGAACACCGACGGCAACCGGCACTTCTACGGCTTCGAGTGCGAGAACCTGGGCGACGGCGAGGACCCCTGGCCCGAGGCCCAGCTGGACGCGATCGAGAAGGTGGCCGCGGCGGTGTGCCGGCAGCACGGCTGGTCGGAGCGGTCGGTGATCGGGCACCTGGAGTGGCAGCCGGGAAAGGTGGACCCGCGCGGCTTCTCGATGGCCTGGCTGCGCGAGCGCGTCCGGGACCGGCTGAAGTGAGTCCGTGCGGCCGCCCCGGGCGACAATGACGACGTGACCAGCGCCGACATACTCACCCCCCGGCTCCCCTCCCCGCTCCAGGAGGTGACCGACGACCGGTTCGCCCGCCACGGCGTCCGTCTCCTGCTCAAGCGGGACGACCTGATCCACCCGGAGCTGATCGGCAACAAGTGGCGGAAGCTGGTCCCCAACATCGAGGCGGCGGCCGGCCGGCCGCTCGTCACGTTCGGCGGGGCGTACTCCAACCACCTGCGCGCCACGGCCGCCGCGGGCCGCCTCCTCGGCTTCCCCACGGTGGGCGTGGTGCGGGGCGACGAACTGGCCGGCCGGCCGCTGAATCCCTCACTGGCGCGGTGTGCGGCCGACGGGATGCGGCTGCACTTCGTCGACAGGCCGACGTACCGGCGCAAGGCCGAGCCGGACGTGCTGGCCGGTCTGCTGCGGGCAGCGGGGGCCGAGGGCGCGTACGTGGTGCCCGAGGGCGGGAGCAACGCGGCCGCGGTACGCGGCTGCCGGGCCCTCGGCGCTGAGCTGCGGGGGCGGGCCGACGTGGTGGCGATCGCCTGCGGGACCGGGGGCACCCTGGCCGGTCTGGCGGCCGGACTGGGGGCGGAGCAGCGGGCGTTGGGGGTGCCGGTGCTGAGGGGCGGGTTCCTGGCGGAGGAGATACGGCGGTTGCAGGAGGAGGCGTTCGGGGGGCGGCGCGGACAGTGGTCGCTCGACGAGCGGTTCCACTTCGGCGGGTACGGGCGTACGGCACCGGAACTCGACGCCTTCGCGGCGGACTTCGAGGAGCGGCACGGGGTGCGGGTGGAGCGGCTGTATGTCGCCAAGTTGCTGTACGGGCTGGTCGAGCTGGCGCGGGAGGGCGGCCTGGGGCGGGGCGTGGACGTGGTGGCGGTGCTGACGGCCTGATCAGTGGACGGACCTGGGCGTGAGGAGTTTCTGGAGCTTCTGGGCCTGGCGTTTCCTGTTCATCGCCGTGTAGGTCCCGACCAGGGCGCGGATCGTGTTCTGGATGTCGGGCAGGTCGGTCCCGCGGTGCAGCCGCTGGCGCTTCAGGGTGGCTTCGAGCAGCTGGGCCGCCGCGGGATAGGCCCGCTGGGCGTGCAGGGTCATGGCGAGGCTGGTGGCCGCGGCGAGGGTGTCGGGATGGTCGCCGCCCAGCGTGCGGCGGGACCGGGCGAGCGTGTCCTCGTCCAGCCGGCGGGCCTCGGCGAGCTCGCCGCGCTCGCGCAGGACGCCGACCAGGGTGACGGCCGTGGCGAGGGTGGCGGGATGGTCCTCGCCCAGCACCGCACGGCGCCGCTCGTAGGTGTCCGCGGCCACGCGGCGGGACTCGTCGCTCTCGCCCAGCCCGTAGAGAGCGAGCACGAGCGCGAGGGCGATCTCCAGTGTGTCGGGGTGGTCGTCGCCGTGGTTGCGCCGGCAGCGGGCGTGCGCCTCGTCGAGCAGGTGCCGGGCCTCACGGCACCTGCCCAGCTGGACCAGGGTGCTGGCGAGGCCGTGCATCGCCCTGAGCGTGTCCAGGTGGTCGTCGCCGAGGATCCGGC
>NZ_JAGXJL010000008.1:0-331654 GCF_019091475.1 Streptomyces sp. GbtcB6
GTCGATGTCCGACGACGACCGCGACCGGCTCGTAGACCGGTTCTGGGACTTCGTGACCGACGGCCTGGACGTTCATCCCGGCTATGTCGAGCGGCTGTACAGCCTGCGGCCGCACCTGCCCGAGGAGCCGTCCACCGAGCAGCTGGAGGCCTGGATCGAACTCGCCGAGATCGTGCAGGACGAGGGGTTCCGCACGGCACTGCGGGACTTCTTCCACCGCACCTTCGGCACCGAGCAGGGCAGGCTGATGGCGTCACCGGAGATGATGGCCCACATCGAGCGGCATCGGACGCTTCTCCTGGAGGCACGGGCCTCCCAGCAGGCCGGCGTGCCCGCGGACTCACCGCAGGCCCGGGACATCGCCGAGCGGGTGGCCGCCGACTCGGCCGAGTTGATCGCCGCCATGACAGGGGAGCACGACGTCGACAGGGCCCGGCGCGGCATCGTCGAGTTCGACCGGAACGGCAAGGCGGCGCAGCGGCTGGCCGCGGCGACCGGTCTGAAGCTGCTGACCAGGTACCAGTCCCTGGTGGCGACGGTCAACGGTACGCCCAAGCCGGATCCGGACCGGGCGGCGGCAATCCGGGAGTGGATGGCCGCCGCCCTGCGCCAGGGCGCGTAGTCGGTCTCAGGGTGTGTAGACCGCCGGCCGAGGTGCTGTCGGCATCCCGTCGCCGATGAAGAAGCTCGGGTGGGGCGGCTGGTTGTAGGCCGTGTTCTGCCAGGCCAGGGCCGTGCGGTACTGGGTGTCGTGGAGCAGGGTCGTGATCTTCGTACTGGTCTCGTACGGGGTGGAGTAGATCCGCAGGGCCGTGTTGTCGGTCGTCGGCCAGACGACCTCCTCGCGCCAGTCGCCGAGGATGTCCCCGGCGAGCGACGGGGTGGCCTTGGTGCTGTTGTTCGAGTGCACGTCGGTGGCGGTGAGAAGGCGGGTGTCGGCTGACGTGCCGTACTTGTCGATGTGGGTGTCGTCGAGGAGTTCGCGGACCGGGTCGCCGTCCCACCAGGCGAGGAAGTTGGTGCTGGAGGGCTTGCGGCTCGCGACCACCGTGCCCTGCGGGTTGCGGACCCCGTCCGCGTGCGAGGACCAGGACTCGGCGCCCGCGCTGCCCGCCCAGATGTCGCCCGCGACGCCCCGGCCGTTGTCGCCGTTGGGGTCGGTCGACCAGAGGATCTCGCCGGTCTTCGCGTCGGCCATCCAGGAGGACGGCTTGGAGCTGTCCTCGTCGACCTTGAACTCCTCCAGTCCGGGCCGTGCGGGGTCGAGGTCGCCGACGTGCATGGCGTCGCCATGGCCGTTCTTCGTCGTCCACAGGCCGGAGCCGTTGTCGTCGACGGCCATCGAGCCGTACACGATCTCGTCCTTGCCGTCGCCGTCGACGTCGGCGATCGACAGCTGGTGGTCGCCCTGGCCGTCGTAGCCCTTGCCGGTGTTGGTGGAGGAGTTGGTGTCGAAGGTCCAGCGGCGGGTGAAGGCGCCGTTGCGCCAGTCCCACGCGGCGATGACGGTGCGGGTGTAGTAGCCCCGCGCCTCGATCAACGAAGGCCGGGCACCGTCCAGATACGCCGTGCCGGCGAGGAAGCGGTCGACGCGGTTGCCGTAGGAGTCGCCCCACGAGGACACCGTGCCGCGCGCCGGGACGTAGTCGACCGTGCCCATCGCCCTGCCGGTCTGGCCGTTGAACATGGTCAGGTACTCGGGGCCGGACAGGACGTAGCCGCTGGAGTTGCGGTAGTCGGCGGACGCGCTGCCGATGACCGTGCCGGTGCCGTCGACCGTGCCGTCCGCCGTCTTCATGGCGACCTCGGCCTTGCCGTCGCCGTCGTAGTCGTACACCTGGAACTGGGTGTAGTGCGCGCCGGAGCGGATGTTCCGGCCCAGGTCGATGCGCCACAGGCGGGTGCCGTCGAGCTTGATGCCGTCGAGGATCGTGTCGCCGGTGTAGCCGGACTGGGAGTTGTCCTTGGCGTTGGTCGGCTGCCACTTGAGGACGAAGTCCAGCTGGCCGTCGCCGTCGAGGTCGCCGACCGAGGCGTCGTTCGCCTCGTAGGTGTAGGCGACGCCGTCGGGGGTGGTGCCGCCCGTGGGCGGGGTGATCGGGACGTCCTTGTAGCCGGCGCGGAACTGGATCGCGTGGACGGAGTCGGCCTGTTCGACGCCGCCCACGATCGCGCGGACCGTGTAGTCGGCCTGGGCGGGGGCGCCGGAGTGGAAGTAGTTCGTGGAACCGGTGATCGGGGTGGAGTTGACCTTCGTACCGGCGCGGTAGACGTTGA
The DNA here is from genome assembly GCF_019091475.1 of Streptomyces sp. GbtcB6. NCBI lineage: Bacteria > Bacillati > Actinomycetota > Actinomycetes > Kitasatosporales > Streptomycetaceae > Streptomyces > Streptomyces sp. GbtcB6. The sequence goes on from NZ_JAGXJL010000008.1 coordinate 2,278, forward strand.
AGGAGACGTCGTCGGGGTCGGTGCCGAGCCAGCGCCAGCTGACCAGGTTGCCGGCATCGGTGTGGACACTGACCACGCCCCGGTCGAGGGCCTCGACCTGGCGGGCGGTGGCGGCTGCGGCGGTGGTGGGAGAGAGCGCGGTAAGGCCGGCGGCGATCAGTGCCGCGATCGCGGTGACCGCCGGGAGGAGGGCGCGGCGTCTGCGGTGTGGGTAAGGGTGCGGGTGCGGGTGCTGCATGGGACGAACCTCCAGAGCATGCGGACGGGGTTCCGCACACTCGGTCGCCGCCGATCGCCGTCTCGTTGCCGTTGCTTTGCGCCAACTCGGCGTTTCTTCCGGCCGGTTAGGCGAGCAGTCTCAGTCGGCCACCGGTTTCCGGTACGCCCGTACGCCGAAGCGGGGATCGGGCCTGCGGCGGTCCTGGTCGGGCAGGGACGCCAAGCGCTCGGCGAACCCCTCGACGCGGGGGTCGTCGGGCGGGAGCATCGTGAACCAGCCGCGCCGCAGGTCGGCGAGGGTGGAGCGGGGGCTGCGGCCCTGGCCTACGCCGGTGAACGCGGCCTTCCCGGCGGGCAGCAGGCCGCTCGCCAGAGCATACGCGCTCACCTCCGCGGAGGCGTCGGACGCCGGGCGGCGCGGGCGGGCGGCGAGGACGGCGTCGATGTCGCTGCCGACGTCGTGCGCGGCGGCCTTGTCGACGGTGGTGACGTACACCCCGCCGGGCCGCAGCACCCGCGCGCACTCGGCGACGATCGCGCGGACCTCGGCGGTGTCCGCCATGAGGTGGAGCAGCCATACGGTCGTGACGGCGTCGAACGTCGCGTCGGCGAAGGGGAGTCGGCGGCTGTCGGCCAGCAGGACCGACCCCGGCAGCCGGGCCGCCGCCATCCGTGCCATGCCGGGTGCGCGGTCCGCGCCGGTGACCCGGAGCGTGGGGCGGGCGGCGGCGAGCCGGCGGGTGACGATGCCGGTACCGCAGGCGAGGTCGAGGAGACGGCCGGGGCGGTCGGCGTCGTCGGGGCTGCAGGCGTTGTCGGGGCTGCAGGTGTGGCCGGTCCGGCGGGTCCTGCCCGTGCTGTCGGGTATCAGAGTGAGGACGGCGTCGGCGGCTGCCTCGGCGCGGGCCTCGCCGCCGCGTGTCGCGTCGTAGGCGCCGGCTTCCTTGTCGTAGTCGAGCACATGGCTCAGTGTGCGCCGTGGCCTGGGGCGATGTCCTCCACCCTGTGGGCGAGTTCGAAGTCCTTGGCGGTGACGGCGCCGCCCACGCTGTGGGTGTTCACGGTGAGGGTGACGGTGTGGTAGCCGAGGGTGAGGTCGGAGTGGTGGTCGAGTTCGTCCTGGATGTGGGCGATGTGCACGACCAGGGCGACGGCGGCGAAGTGGGAGCCGAGGCGGTAGGCGCGGGCGAGCCGGTCGCCGTCCAGCGCCCAGCCGGGCAGCTCGGCCAGCCGGTCCTCGATCTCCTTCTGCGACAGCGGTGCGACGGCCATGGTGCGGCTTCCTTCCCGGTGACCAGCGAGTTGCGTACGTGCGGTCAGCCTGCCATGAACAGGCCTTCCGGGCGGCTAGGACGGTCGCGTGTCCGGGGCCTCGGCTACGGTCGTCGGCATGACCCTTGTCGCGTCCGGTCCCGCCGCCACCCCGACCGCCCCCGACGGCAAGGGTGTCGGCCCGCTGCTGCGCGCGTGGCGGGAGCGGCGGCGGGTGAGCCAGCTGGAGCTGGCACTGCGTGCCGATTCCTCGGCCCGGCACATCAGCTTCGTCGAGACGGGCCGGGCGCGGCCGAGCGAGGAGATGGTGCTGCGGCTGGCCGAGCACCTGGACGTGCCGGTGCGGGAGCGCAACGCGCTGCTGCTGGCGGCCGGTTACGCCCCGCACTACCCGGAGACCCCGCTGGACGACCCGGCGCTGGACGCGCTGCGCGACGGCATGGAGCGATTGATCCAGGGCTACGAGCCGTATCCGGCGCTGGTCGTGGACGCCACGTACACGGTGGTCGCCGCCAACCGGGGTGTCGCGATGCTCGTGGAGGGCGTCCCGGAGTCGCTGCTCGCGCCCGCCCCGAACGCGATGCGGCTGACCCTGCACCCGGACGGGCTGGCACCGCGCATCCGCAACCTGCGCGAGTGGCGCGGGCATCTGCTGGCGCAGATGGAACGCCAGATCGCCCTGCACCGCTCGGAGGCGCTACGGGAGTTGTACGAGGAGGTCGCCGCCTATCCGGCGCCGGCCGGCTCGGGCGACGGTGAACCCGCCGAAACCACCGAATCCACCGGACCCGTCGCGTACTTCGCGCTGCCGATGCGGATCGAGCACGCGGGGCGGGTGCTGTCGTTCGTGTCGTCGATCTCGACGTTCAACACGCCGATGGACGTGACGGTCGCCGAGCTGGCCATCGAGACGTTTCTGCCCGCGGACCCGGCGACCGCCAAGTACCTGAACTCGCTGGTAAGTTGACGTAAGCAGTTCTCTCGACCAGGTGTGCGATGCGGCATCGCGTGGCACACTGCTCCCCGTACTTGTGCACGTAGGGGAGGCGTGGCGTGAGTGAGCGGCGTGCTGCGCCCACGGTCGGGCAGGTCGTGCTCGGCAAGCGGCTCCAGGAGCTGCGCGAGGCGGCCGGCCTGGGCCGGGACGAGGCGGCGCGGGTACTGCGGGTGGCACAGGCGACCGTGCGGCGCATGGAGATGGCCGAGGTCGCGCTGAAGATCCCGTACATCCAGGTGCTGCTGGAGACGTACGGAGTGGCCGAGGAGGAGCAGGCCGCGTTCGTGCGGCTGGCCGAGGAGGCCAATCAGCCGGGCTGGTGGCAGCGGTTCCACGACGTGCTGCCGGACTGGTTCAGCCTGTACGTGAGCCTGGAGGGCGCCGCCCGGGTCATCCGCTCCTACGAACCGCACTTCTTTCCCGGCCTGTTGCAGACCGAGGCGTACGCGCGGGCCGTGATGGAGGCCGGGACGATCGGCCACAGCGACCCCACGGCCGTCGAGCGGCATGTGGCGCTGCGCATGACCCGGCAGCGGCTGCTGGAGCAGGACGATCCGCCCCACCTGTGGGTGATCATGGACGAGACGGTGCTGCGGCGCCCGGTGAGCATCCACTGCGAGGTGATGCGCGACCAGGTCGACAAGCTCCTCGCCTACATCGAGCGGGACCGGATAACCCTCCAGCTCGCCGAGTTCGCGAGGGGCCCGCACCCGGGGACGTACGCGCCGTTCACCCTGTTCCGGTTCGCCGAGCCGGAGCTGCCCGACATGGTCTTCACCGAGTATCTGACCGGCGCCCTGTACCTGGACTCCCGTGACGAGGTCGGGGCGCATCTGGAGGTCCTGGACCACATGACGGCCCGGGCGGCCTCGGCGCAGCGGACCGAGGAACTGCTCCGCGAGTACCGCGACAAGATCTGAGCGGGAGTACCGACACAAACCCCGAGCGGGAGTACCGCGACAAACCCTGATCCGAGGAGCACAGACTGTGACCGCACCCGAGCCCGCCCCGATCTCGATCGACACGAGCCGGCCGCACCCGGCGCGGGTGTACGACTGGTGGCTGGGCGGCAAGGACAACTACCCGGTGGACGAGGAGCTGGCCCGGCGGATCCTCGCCGTGGACGGCACCGTGCTGCGCGGGGCCCGTGCCAACCGCCGGTTCATGCAGCGGGCCGTGCGGACCGTCGCCGAGTCCGGCACCCGCCAGTTCCTGGACATCGGCACGGGCATCCCGACCGAGCCGAACCTGCACCAGGTGGCGCAGGGCGTGGCAGCGGAGTCGAAGGTGGTGTACGCGGACAACGACCCGATCGTGCTGCGCCACGCGGAGGCGCTGCTGCGGGGCACGGCGGAGGGCAGCACCGCGTATGTGCACGCCGACGTCCGGGACGTCGACACCCTGCTGGCCCGGGCCGCCGAGACCCTGGACTTCAAGGAGCCCGTCTCGCTGTCGCTGGTGGCGCTGACCCACTACCTCGACGACGACCCGGACGGCGACGACGTGTACGGCCTGCTACGCAGGTACGTCGAGGCGCTCGCTCCGGGCAGCCATCTGATCCTGTCCCAGGTCACCCCTGACCTGAGCCCGGAGGCCATGGAGCAGGCGGCCGCGAACTTCCGGCGCAGCGGGACGCCCTTCCACCCGCGTGCGCTGCCCGCGTTCTACCGCTTCTTCGACGGCCTGGAGCTGCTCGGCCCCGGGGTGATCCCGGTCTCCGGCTGGCGTCCGGAGCCGGTGGACGTGGCCGTCCAGGCAGAGGGCATCGTGCCGGTGTACGGCGGTGTCGCCCGCAAGGTCTGACCCGTCCGGGCGCCCTGAACAGGTGCGTTCCCGTGCCCGCCCCTAGCGTCGAAGCAAAGGGTGAGCGAGGGAGCGGACGTGACCGACACGCGGACACCGCCGAAGGAGCCGGGTGCGGCGCTGCTGAGCGCCGCCCGGTTCTTCCGGCCCGGCACGCCCGCGCCCGATCTGCACAGTGTGGCCCTGACCGGCGGCCGGGAGGCAGATTCCTTCTACCGGGACCGCTGGAGCCACGACAAGGTGGTGCGCTCCACGCACGGGGTGAACTGCACCGGCTCGTGCCGCTGGAAGGTGTACGTCAAGGACGGGATCATCACCTGGGAGACCCAGGAGACGGACTATCCGTCGGTCGGCCCCGACCGCCCGGAGTACGAGCCCCGCGGCTGCCCGCGCGGCGCCGCGTTCTCCTGGTACACGTACTCGCCGACGCGGGTACGTCATCCGTACGTCCGGGGCGTGCTCCTGGAGATGTACCGGGAGGCGAAGCGGCGGCTCACGGACCCGGTGCTGGCCTGGGCGGACATCCAGAACGACCCCGAGCGCCGCCGCCGTTACCAGCAGGCGCGCGGCAAGGGCGGTCTGGTGCGGGCGAGTTGGGACGAGGCGGTGGAGATCGTCGCCGCCGCGCAGGTGCACACGATCAAGGCCTACGGCCCGGACCGCATCGCGGGCTTCTCCCCCATCCCCGCGATGTCGATGGTGTCGCACGCGGCCGGCGCCCGCTACCACTCCCTGATCGGCGCCCCGATGCTGTCGTTCTACGACTGGTACGCGGACCTTCCGGTGGCATCGCCGCAGGTGTTCGGCGACCAGACGGACGTGCCGGAGTCGGGCGACTGGTGGGACGCGGCCTATCTGATGATGTGGGGCTCGAACGTCCCGGTGACCCGCACCCCGGACGCGCACTGGATGGCGGAGGCCCGCTACCGCGGCCAGAAGGTCGTGGTCGTCTCCCCCGACTACGCGGACAACGCCAAGTTCGCCGACGAGTGGCTGCACCCGCACCCCGGCACGGACGGCGCGCTCGCCCTCGCGATGGGCCACGTGATCCTCAAGGAGTTCTTCGTCGATCGCGAGACCCCGTTCTTCGCGGACTACGTACGGAAGTTCACCGACCTGCCGTTCCTGGTGACGCTCACCGAGCGGGACGGCGCGTATGTGCCGGGCAAGTTCCTGCGCGCCGCCGACCTCGGGCAGCGAGGCGAGGGCGCCGAGTGGAAGACCGTCGTCCTGGACGCCGCCTCCGGTCGCGCGGTCGTCCCGAACGGCTCCCTCGGCTTCCGCTGGACGGACCCCGGCAAGGGCCGCTGGAACCTCGAACTCGGTGACATCGAACCCCAGTTGACCCTGTACGGCAGTGCGGTGGCGGCAGGGGTCGAGGTACTGCTCCCGCGCTTCGACACCGACGGCGGCGAGCACGGGCAGGGCAGCGGGGACGTCCTGCGGCGCGGGGTCCCGGCGACCCGCCTCGGCGGTGCGGACGGCCCGCTGGTGACGACCGTCTACGACCTGCTGCTCGCCCAGTACGGCGTGTGGCGGCACGGGCTGCCGGGCGGCTGGCCCACCCACTACGACGACGCCGACGCCCCGGGCACCCCCGCCTGGCAGGAGCGGCACACCTCGGTCCCGGCCGCCAGATGCGTGAAGATCGCCCGGGAGTTCGCCCGGACCGCCGAACGCTCCAAGGGCCGCTGCATGATCCTGATGGGCGCCGGCACCAACCACTGGTTCCACTCCGAGACCATCTACCGCGCCTTCCTGGCCCTGCTCCAGCTCACCGGCTGCCAGGGCCGCAACGGCGGCGGCTGGGCGCACTACGTGGGCCAGGAGAAGTGCCGCCCGGTCACCGGCTGGGCCTGCCTGGCATCGGCCAACGACTGGTCCCGGCCGCCGCGCCAGATGATCGGCACGGCCTACTGGTTCCTCAACACCGACCAGTGGCGTTACGACCGGTTCGGCGCCGACGTTCTGGCCTCACCCCTGGGCGAGGGCAGGTTCGCCGGGATGACCGGCGCCGACTGCCTCGCGCTGTCGGCCCGTTCGGGCTGGATGCCGTCGTACCCGACCTTCGACCGCAATCCCCTCGAACTCGGTGAGGTGTCCGGCGACCCCGTGTCCAAGGCGGTGGCCGAACTCCGCGCAGGCACCCTGAGGTTCGCGTGCGAGGACCCGGACGCCCCGGAGAACTGGCCGCGTGTCCTGACCCTCTGGCGGGCCAACCTCCTCGGCTCGTCGGCGAAGGGCGCCGAGTACTTCACCAAGCACCTCCTCGGCACGCACTCCTCCCTGCGCGCCGAGGAGGCGGGCCCCGACCAGCGCCCCCGGGACGTGACCTGGCGGGACGAGGCACCTGAGGGCAAGCTCGACCTGCTCCTCTCCCTGGACTTCCGGCAGACCTCCTCCACCCTGCTGTCGGACGTCGTGCTGCCCGCCGCCACCTGGTACGAGAAGCACGACCTGTCGTCCACCGACATGCATCCCTACGTACACGCCTTCACCCCGGCCGTGGACCCGCCCTGGCAGGCGCGCACCGACTTCGACGCCTTCAAGGCGCTCGCGGAGCGGCTGAGCGAGCTGGCCGTCCACCATCTCGGGGTGCGCAGGGACCTGGTGGCCGTGCCGCTGCAGCACGACACCCCGGGCGAGACGGCCCAGCCCGGCGGGGTAGTGCGGGACTGGCAGCGCGGGGAGTGCGAGCCGGTGCCCGGGGAGACCATGCCGAACCTGGTCGTGGTCGAACGGGACTACGCCGCGATCGGCGCCAAGTTCACGGCACTCGGCCCGCTGGTGGAACAACTGGGCCTGCCTGCAAAGGGAATCGCTCTGAGGCCGGACGAAGAGGTCGTGCGTCTTGGGGAGTTGAACGGAGTCGGATATCAGGGTCGTCCCTGCCTCGACACGGCGGTGAAGGCGGCCGACGCCATCCTCGCGCTCTCCGGCACCACCAACGGCCGCCTCGCCACCCAGGGTTTCCGCACCCTGGAGCAGCGCACCGGGCAGCGGATGGCCCATCTGGCCGCCGAGCACGAGGGCAGGCGGGTCACGTACGCCGACACGCAGGCCGCGCCGGTCCCGGTGATCACCTCACCGGAGTGGTCGGGCAGCGAGTCCGGCGGCCGCAGATACACGGCGTTCATCCTCAACACCGAGCATCTCAAGCCCTGGCACACGCTCACCGGCCGCCAGCACTTCTTCCTCGACCACGACTGGATCCACGAGCTCGGCGAGGCGCTGCCGGTCTACCGGCCGCCGCTGGACATGAACAGGCTGTTCGGCGAGCCGTGCCTCGGCCCGGACGGGCAGCGGGAGGTGACGGTCCGTTACCTGACCCCGCACAGCAAGTGGTCGATCCACTCCGAGTACCAGGACAACCTGTTCATGCTCGCGCTCTCCCGGGGCGGCCAGAACATCTGGATGTCCCCGCAGGACGCGGACGCGATCGGGGTCGGGGACAACGACTGGGTCGAGGCGGTCAACCGCAACGGCGTGGTGACGGCCCGGGCGGTCGTCTCGCACCGGATGCCGGCCGGCACGGTCTACCTGCACCACGCCCAGGAGCGCACGGTGGCGGTCCCCAGGACGGAGACCACCGGCATGCGCGGCGGCATCCACAACTCGCTGACCCGGCTGCTCTTCAAGCCCTCGCACCTGATCGGCGGTTACGCCCAGCTGTCCTGGGCCTTCAACTACCTGGGCCCGACCGGCAACCAGCGCGACGAGGTGACGGTGATCCGCCGTCGCGGCCAGGAGGTCGAGTACTGATGCGCCCGATGGCCCAGATCGCGATGGTGATGAACCTCGACAAGTGCATCGGCTGTCACACCTGTTCGGTCACCTGCAAGCAGGCGTGGACCAACCGGCGGGGCATGGAGTACGTCTGGTTCAACAACGTCGAGACCCGCCCCGGCCAGGGCTATCCGCGCCGCTACGAGGACCAGGAGAGATGGCGCGGCGGCTGGGAGCTGAACCGGCGCGGCGCACTGAAGCTCAAAGCCGGCGGCCGACTGCACAAGCTGGCCGGGATCTTCGCCAACCCCAGGCTCCCTGAGATCAAGGACTACTACGAGCCCTGGACGTACGAGTACCGCAACCTCACCGACGCCCCGCTCGGCGACGACTACCCGGTGGCCCGCCCGGTCTCCCAACTCGACGGCAAGCCGATGAAGATCGAGTGGTCGTCGAACTGGGACGACAACCTGGCCGGCGCCCCCGCCCACGGTGACCTGGACCCGATGGTCGAGCGCGCCCGTCAACAGGCCTCGGACAAGGTGAGGTTCGAGTTCGAGCAGACCTTCATGTTCTACCTGCCGCGCATCTGCGAGCACTGCCTCAACCCGTCCTGCGTGGCCTCCTGTCCGTCCGGGGCGATGTACAAGCGGACCGAGGACGGCATCGTGCTGGTCGACCAGGACCGGTGCCGGGGCTGGCGGATGTGCGTGACCGGCTGCCCGTACAAGAAGGTCTACTTCAACCACGCGACCGGCAAGGCCGAGAAGTGCACGCTGTGCTATCCGCGGATCGAGGCCGGCCTGCCGACGGTCTGCTCGGAGACCTGCGTGGGCCGGCTGCGCTACCTCGGGGTGGTCCTCTACGACGCCGACAAGGTGACGGCGGCGGCCGCGACCGAGGACGAGAAGGCGCTGTACGAGGCCCAGTTGGGCGTCTTCCTCGACCCGGAGGACCCGGCGGTGCGGCTGGCCTGCGCGGCGGCGGGCATCCCGGACGACTGGACGGAGGCGGCCCGCCGCTCCCCGGTCCACGCGCTGATCAGCAGGTACCGGGTGGCGCTGCCCCTGCACCCGGAGTACCGCACTCTGCCCATGGTCTGGTACATCCCGCCGCTGTCCCCCGTCGTGGACGCGCTCTCCGAGACCGGCCACGACGGCGAGGACGCCGACAACCTGTTCGCCGCGATCGACACCCTGCGCATCCCCCTCGCCTACCTGGCCGAGCTGTTCGCCGCGGGTGACACCGCCCCGGTCCGCGCCTGTCTGGAGAAGCTCGCGGCGATGCGCTCCCACATGCGCGCGCTCAACCTGGGCGAGGAGCCGGATCCGGCGATCGGCTCCGCGGTCGGGATGCGGCCGCAGGAGATCGAGGCGATGTACCGGCTGCTGGCGATCGCCAAGTACGAGGACCGGTACGTGATCCCGACGGCGGCCGTCGGCGACGCCCGCCGCCTGGAGGAGTCCGCGCTGCCCGACGGATGCAGCCTCGACTTCGACGGCGGCCCCGGCATGGGCGGCGACGGCCCCTTCGGCCAGGACTCGGGGCGGAAACTGCTCCCTGTGGTGTCGGTGGCGAACTTCCACGGTCTGCGCAGACGGCAGACCGCCGACACTCCCGACGAGGCGAAGGAGGACTGATGCCCTCGGACGCGGTGTTCTACCAGGCGGCGGCGCTCTGTCTGACCTACCCGGACGACGACTTCATCGCCCGGCTGCCGCTGCTGCGCGAAGCCGCCCCGCAACTGCGGGAGTTCACCGATCACGCGACGGTGACCCCACCGCAGGAGCTGGCCGCGCACTATGTGCAGGTCTTCGACTTCAAGAACCGCCACAGCCTCTACCTCAGCTGGTGGCGGGACGGCGACACCCGCCGCCGGGGCATGTCCCTGGTCCGGTTCCAGGACATCTACAAGGCGTACGGCATGGAGTTCACCGGCGAGGAACTGCCGGACTTCCTCCCCGCCGTCCTGGAGTTCACGGCCCGCACCGGCAACACCGACCTGCTCACCGAGCACCGCGACTGCCTGGCACAACTCCGCTGCCGCCTCGCCGACTTCGGCACCCCGTACGCGTCCGTCCTGGACGCGGTCTGCGCCACCCTGCCGGCCGCGCCCACCGGAGTCCGCCCATGAACACACTCCTGTGGGGCGCCCTGCCGTACGTCGCCCTGGCCCTCCTGGCCGCCGGCCTCGTCTGGCGCTACCGCTACGACAAGTACGGCTGGACCAGCCGCTCCTCCCAGATCTATGAGTCGAGACTCCTGAACATCGCCTCCCCCGCCTTCCACTACGGCATCTTGTTCGTCCTGGCCGGCCACCTCGTCGGCCTGTTCGTCCCGGCGTCCTGGACACGGTCGCTGGGCGTCGGCGAGCACACGTACCACCTGTTCTCCCTCTACGGCGGCACGCTCGCGGGCGCCCTCGCGGTGGCCGGCCTGGCCCTCCTCCTCTTCCGCCGCCGCACCCGGGCCCCCGTCTTCCACGCCACGACGGCGAACGACAAGGTCATGTACCTGTTCCTGTTCGCCGCGATCGTGCTGGGCATGACCGCGAAGCTGACCCACGCCTCCGGCGACGGCTACGACTACCGCGGGACGATCGCCCCCTGGGCCCGCAGCCTGTTCACCCTCCGGCCGAACACCGCGCTCATGGCGGGCGTCCCGGTCCTGTACCAGGTCCACGCGGTCATCGGCATGATCCTCATCGCCCTGGTCCCCTGCACCCGCCTGGTCCACATGTTCAGCGCCCCGGTGCAGTACCTGTTCCGCCCGTACGTGGTGTACCGGTCAAGGGACCCGAGACAACTGGGCCCACGGCCGGAGCGGCGGGGCTGGGAGACCAACTGATCTCTTTCCACCCGCAACCAGACTTTTTCCCGCCGCAACGGCGATCAGCCACGACGGCGGAACCCGGCGGTACCTCACCCACCCGTACCCCTGTCCTCGTCCACGATCTCGGCGTCCACCACTCCCTCCTCCTCGGCCTCGGGCGCCCGCTGTTCCTCGGCCGAACCGCCGGAGGCTGCCGCATACATGGCCTGCCCCATCCGCTGGCTCACACTCGCCAGTTTCTCCACCCCCTGCCGCAGCTCGGCGGTGTCGGCGTCCCGCTCCAGCAGCGCCTTGAGCTCGGCGATCGCCGCCGCCACGTCGGCCTTCGTACCGCCCGGCACCCGCTCCTCGTTCTCCCGGACGAACTTCTCGGTCTGGTAGACGAGTTGCTCGGCCTGGTTGCGGGTCTCCGCGGCCTCGCGGCGCTTGCGGTCCTCCTCCGCGTACTGCTCGGCCTCCCGCATCATGCGGTCGATGTCGTCCTTCGGGAGGGCTGAGCCGCCGGTCACGGTCATCTTCTGCTCGCGTCCGGTCGCCAGGTCCTTCGCCGAGACGTGCATGATCCCGTTCGCGTCGATGTCGAAGGCCACCTCGATCTGGGGCACCCCGCGCGGTGCGGGCGGCAGACCGGTGAGGTCGAAGACACCCAGCTTCTTGTTGTACGCGGCGATCTCCCGCTCGCCCTGGTAGACCTGGATCCCCACCGACGGCTGGTTGTCGGTCGCGGTCGTGAAGATCTCCGAACGCCGGGTCGGGATCGTGGTGTTGCGCTCGATGAGCTTGGTCATGATGCCGCCCTTGGTCTCGATGCCCACGGACAGCGGGGTGACGTCGAGCAGCAGCACGTCCTTCACGTCACCGCGGATGACACCCGCCTGGAGGGCTGCGCCGACCGCGACCACCTCGTCCGGGTTGACGCCCTTGTGCGGGTCCTTGCCGGTGAGTTCACGGACCAGTTCGGTGACGGCGGGCATCCGGGTCGAGCCGCCGACCAGGATGACGTGGTCGATCGCCGACAGCCGCACGCCCGCGTCCTTGACGGCCTGGTGGAAGGGCTTCTTGCAGCGGTCCAGCAGGTCGGCGGTGAGCTCCTGGAACTGAGCCCGGTTCAGCTTCTCCTCCAGATGCAGCGGACCCTCGGCGGAGGCGGTGATGTACGGCAGGTTGACCGATGTCTCCGTCGACGACGACAGCTCGATCTTCGCCTTCTCGGCACCCTCGCGCAGCCGCTGCACGGCCATCTTGTCGTTGCTCAGGTCGATGCCGTACTGCCCCTTGAACCGCTGCACGAGATGCTCGACGATCCGCTGGTCCCAGTCGTCGCCGCCCAGCAGCGTGTCGCCGTTGGTGGCCTTGACCTCGATCACGCCGTCGCCGATCTCCAGGAGCGACACATCGAAAGTTCCGCCCCCGAGGTCGAAGACGAGGACCGTCTGCTCCTCGCCCCGGTCCAGGCCGTAGGCCAGCGCGGCGGCGGTCGGCTCGTTGATGATCCGCAGCACCTTCAGACCGGCGATCTCCCCGGCCTCCTTGGTGGCCTGCCGCTGGGCGTCGTCGAAGTACGCGGGTACGGTGATCACCGCGTCGGTGACGTCCTCGCCGAGGTAGGCCTCGGCGTCCCGCTTGAGCTTCTGCAGCACCCGCGCCGACAGTTCCTGGGCCCGGAACCGGGTGCCGTCGACGCTCCCGCGCTCCGGGAACCGCCAGGCCGCGTCGCCCATGTGCCGTTTTACCGAGCGGGCGGTGCGGTCCACGTTGGTCACCGCCTGCCGCTTGGCCACCTCGCCGACCAGCACCTCGCCGTTCTTCGCGAAGGCCACGACCGACGGGGTGGTGCGCGCACCCTCGGCGTTGGCGACGACGGTGGGCTCACCGCCCTCCAGCAGGGCCACCACCGAGTTCGTCGTACCGAGGTCGATACCGACCGCACGTGCCATGTCCGTCCCCTCTCCGCCCAGGCGCTTCCCCGACTCCAGCACAAAACTTGAGCGAGCCGTTGTCAATGCCGGGTGCCCCGTAAACAACAATGCCGCGCCCCACGAGCAGGGGGCGCGGCATCGCGGTGGGTACGACGCTCAGGCGAGCTTCGCGTCCAGGGTGATGGTGGTGCCGGTCAGGGCCTGGCTGACCGGGCAGTTCTTCTTGGCCTCCTCGGCGGCGGCGACGAAGCCGTCCTCGTCCAGGCCGGGGACCGTGCCCTCGACGGTCAGGTGGATGCCGGTGATGCCCGTGCCCGGCTGGAAGGTGACGTCGGCGTTCGTGACCAGCTTGGTGGGCGGGTTGCCGGCGCCGGCCAGGGCGTGCGACAGCGCCATGGAGAAGCAGCTGGAGTGGGCGGCCGCGATCAGCTCCTCGGGGCTGGTCTTGCCGTTCGCCTCCTGGGAGCGCGAGGCCCACGTGACGGGCTGCTCGCCGATACCGGAGGAGTCGAAGGTGATGACACCGTTGCCCTCGAGGAGGTTGCCTTCCCAGACGGTGTGTGCGGTGCGCGTGGTTGCCACGATGGATCCTTCCGAACTCTGGTCCTTGGGATCCCATCCGATCACATTCATCTCGCCTCCACCCCCCGATCGGGGCGTCGACCTGCCGGGAAAGGTCTGTGAATCCCGTCCCGGACGCTTATCGGAGGCCCTACAGTCCCTCCCATGGTGGAACTCTTCCAAGTCCTCGGGGGAATAGCTGGATTTGGCGGGATAGCCCTCGGCGTTCTGTACCTGCTCTACCGGGACCTCGTACGCGACATCATCCGCAACCGGATGTTCCGGACTCTCAGCTCCGGGCAGGCCTCCGCACTGTTCGGCACGGTGGTCGTCCTCGCGTTCGTCGTCGCCGTCCTCGGCGTCTACGCCACGCTCGCCGAGAGCAAGGGCGTACTCCAGTTCCTGGTACTGGTGGGGATGCTGCTGCTGTTCCTGCTGGCGGCCCTGCTCATCGTGGTACGAGTGGCCACGGGCCCGCGCGCGCCTCGCCCGGACGGCACCGGGACCGGCGCCGGGCGGTCGACGGCGACGGTGCGCCGCCATGTGGAGGCCGACGAGCCCGACGCGGCGGAACGCGCCCTGGAGGCTTCGCGTCTCGACCGGGAATCCGAGGAGTTCTGGTACTGGAAGGCCCGGATCGCCCTGACCCGGGGAAATCTCACGGTCGCCTCCGGGTACGTCGAGGAGGCCCTGAAGCTCGACCGGACGAACCCGTACAGCCTCGCCCTGAAGATCATGCTCCTGCTGCTCGGCAACGACATGGCCGGACGGGACCGGGCCTCCCGTCTGGCCGAGGAGAGCACGGGGCTCAGCCCCGACCTCGACGCCTGGCTGAGGCGCCTGCGGGCGGAAAACATGTTCGACGACGGTATGCGCACCCGGACGCAGCTGCAGGCCCGGTGTCCGCTGCCCACGCGTACGACGGAGAGAACTCATGCCGAGTGAAGAGCCGAGTGAAGACACGACGGGGACGACTGTGCGGCCGGCGATCCTTTACGACGCCGGAACGCATGAGTGGCCGACCTATCGCATAACCGAAACACGCCAGCGAGCGGCCGCGCTCGGGCTGACCCTGCTGGAGCCGGTCGCACGGACGCCGGAGGTCGTCGACGCGCTGCTCGCGGAGCATCCCGATGCCGTACTGGTGGTCCGTGCCGAGCCGGGATCGTTCGCACAGCAGCCGGAGAGGGGCGCGGCGCTGTGGAGCTTACTGGGCGTAGGGGCGGTGCTGTGGATGTGCTCTCCCGGGCAGGACACGCTGGAGACGGGGCGGAAGCTCCGGCCGCTTCTCGGGCACTCGGCGGTCGTCCTGACCGGCGGGGCGCAGGCGAGTGACTGCCGCACTGTCGCGGACGCGCTCGGCCTGCACGTCGAACTCACGGTTGACGGCAGCGACGAGGCGTGGCGGGCAGCCGCCCGAAGGGCCGGCGCGCGTGGTTTTGCCCGTGCATTGACGTTCCTCGTCCACCCGGACGTGATCGCCCCGGAGCCGTTCGTTCCGGACGCGCAGTTGTGGCCTTGGCTGCGACGAGGGGTGCCGATCGTCTCCTGGAGTCTCAGGGGCTCGGCGGCCGGGTACGTGCAATCCATCCACCAGCACGGGGACGGGGACGGGGAGCTCATAGCGGCGAAGAACATAGACACCATCAATATCAGCGCCCCGCAAGATCGTCTCGCCCCGGACGAGGCCAACCAGGACCTCCTGCCTGAATCTCCCCCAGCGTTGCGGGAAGGACGGCCCTTCCCAGCTGCACCGAGGTCCGCGGCGTACCCCCCATCCGCGCCGCCGAGCGCCCCGGACACCAGGAGCTACAACTACCTCGCACCCCACCGCGGCCCCTACTCCTTCTCACCCCCGAGCGGCCCCTTCCACACCCCCCGTGACACCACCCGCCCCCTCCCTCACGACGGTCTCTACGTCCGCCGTAACAACGCCTTCGGGACGCGTTCCGTGCTCGGGGCGAAGGAGCTGATCGAGCAGGGGGTCATCATCGGTCAGGAGCACATCCGGTTCGACGACTTCGTGGTGTCCCGGGACGGCCAGGTACCCGGGCCGGGAGCCGGTGAGGCGGTCGCCGTGAGTCACGGGCTCGCCGCCGTCTCCGGTGAGTTCAAGGCCAACGAGGCGACCACCCACTTCGTGGAGATCGCGCTCAAGGCGGGCTCGACCCCGTCCGATCCCGGCCCCGCCGCCCAGCCGCTCCCCGTCAACTTCGTCTTCGTCGTGGACACCAGCAGTTCGATGTACGGGGAGAAACTCGACACGGTCAGGTCCGCCCTGCACACCATCTACGGCCGGCTCCGCCCCACGGACTGTCTGGGCATCATCACCTTCGACCACGGGGTGCGCACCGTGCTGCCCGCCGCGACGAAGGAGGACCTGGAACGGTCCGGCAAGTTCACCGCGGCCCTCTCCGCGCTGAGAGCCGAGGGCGGCACCGACATCAACCTCGGCGTGAGCTACGGCATCGACGAGATCAGCCGGAACGCCGTGAACGGCCGCACGGTCAACTGCCTGTACCTCTTCTCGGACGGCGACCCGACCTCCGGCGAACGCGACTGGATCAAGATCCGCACCAACATCGCGGCCCGGCTGCGCGGCGATCTCACCCTGTCCTGCTTCGGCTTCGGCTCCGACGCCCGGATGCCCGAGCTCGCCGCCCTGGCCGGGCTGGCCGGCGGCCACTCGACCTTCGTGACCCGGCCCGAGCAGGTCAAGGCCGACCTCCTCGGGGACCTGAACCGGCGTGATCATCTGGCGGCCATCGACATCCAGCTCCGGCTGGACATCGATCCGGCCGTCGAGATCTGGCACGTGTACGGGCACGACCTGGTCACCGACCCCAGAGCCCGGGCCGAGGTGATCCGGGCGGCCGGGCAGGCGGCCGCCCGGGCCCGGGAGGACTACGGCACGGAGGCGCTGCCCGACATCATCACCGGCGAGAGCGGCATCCGGATCTTCGCCCCGGACCTGGCCTTCGAGGAGACGTACTGGGTGGTCCTCGAAGTCCGGGTGCCCCCGGATCGAGATCTGGCCGGCCTGGGAACGGCGGTGGTGCAGTACGTGGACACACAGGCCCGCGAGAGCCGCAGCCGCACCCTCGACCTGGCCCTGGGGCACGCCCTCGCGGAGGAGACGGTACTGGTGCACGGTGTCGGCCTGTGGACCAGCGAGGTCACCTTCTACGCCCTGGACGACCTGTACGACCGCGACAAGGAGGCGGCGAAGAAACGGCTGGAGCGCCATCTGAACACGCTGCAGATCGCCCACCGCCATGTGCCGGCCCCCGAGTTCAGGGACGACTCGGTCACCCTGCGCAAGTTCATGACGCTCGCCGACAGTCTCGGCACCGTGATGTCCTTCAGCGATCACGCGCACGGCGGCGGATTCGCTCCCGCGATCCATGGGATGAACGAGTTCGGCCGGATGCGCTCGGGGTACTCGCCCCGCTGGTGAGACAGGTCGCCGCCGGCCGTTCACCGCACCCGGAAGACCGGCCCCCGGGGAGTGAACGGCAGGCGACGGCCGTCCGGAATCAGATACGCGTGCTCGCGGCGGACCCGCAGGACGTCGCACCAGCCGTCGGTGATCACCAGGACCGGCGCGGTGGGCGGGAAGTCGTCCGCGCGCTGGAGCAGGTCGATGCCGGGCTGCAGGACGGTACCGCCGCGGCCGTGCACCCGGACCCGGCCGGCGATCTCGGTGGTCGGGAGATAGCCGGCGTCGTGCGGTGCCGCGTCGCAGAAGACGACGCGTGCGGCCGGTACGTCACGGGCCTCGGCGTAGGAGGCGATCGCGCCGAGGGCCTTGCCGAGCAGGGTGCGGTCCATGGAGCCGGAGGTGTCCAGGACCACCCCGAAGGTGCAGCGGGCGACCTCCTCGGGCGGGAAGTACCGGCCCGCGCGCGGGATGTCCGGGGTGGACGACTGCCGGCGCGAGGGGCGGGCGTACGACCGTACGGCCTCAGGGCGCGGCACGAACTCGTCGAACCACCGGGCGAGTCGGGCGTCCCACGGCAGCGGCGGATGGCTGAGCGCGCGGATCTCCTCGACCAGGCCGCCGGGCAGCAGACCCCGGCCCTGCGACCGGTGCAGATCCAGGCCATGTCCCAGGCCCCGGCGGTAGAACTCGTCGAGGTCGACACTGGCGCCCGGCGGCCCGATCGGTGCGCCCAGCACGTCACCGCGCCCCTTGCCGCGCAACGTGGCGAGACGCCGCATCCGTCTCAGGTCGCCGGCGATCCGGTCGTACACCTCCTCCGCCGACAGGTCCTTCAACTCCGTGTCGTACAACAGTCCTTCGGGCATGGTGCCGACGCGCATCTCGACCAGCCAGCCGTTGATGACGTAGTCGCAGGCGATGTTGAAGAGGTAGGGGTCGCGGGCGCCGAGGCGGTCGCCGTGGCGCAGGGCGGCGTGCAGCATCTCGTGGGCGAGGACGAACCGCCACTCCTCGTCGTCCATCGTGCGGAGCGGGTTGACGTAGATCTCGCCGGCCTCGGGGTTGACGGCGGCGATCGCGATGTCGTGGGCGCGGGCCAGTTCGGCGTCGGCGACCAGTTTGATCCCGGCCGCGATGCCGCCGAGCAGTGGATAGGAGGAGACGAACCAGCTCAGCGCCTGTTCCCAGGGGCGCAGCGGGGTCGGCGGCCCTGACATGGAGGTACGGCGGCCGCCTGCCAGGTCCATCGCGCGGGACATGGTGCGGGTCAGCGCGTGGGCGAACCCCACCTGCCAGTCGGGGACCTGGCCGGCCCACTGGTTCCAGGAGAGCAGGAGCTGGTCGGGCTCACCGCCGCTCGTTCCACCGCGCTCGTAGGCGGCCGGGATGCCGCCGGTCCGGCGCCAGCCCGCGGCGAGCCGCTCCTCGTCGCCCTCCGGGTAGGAGGCGGGCAGATGGTCGGGGGCCTCGCCGACTGGGAAGGTCTGCAGGAAGCGGTTGACGACGGCGCAGCGGGCGGCGAGGTCGTAGCGGTCGGGCTGGGTGCGCGGCCCGGTGGCGGCCGGGAGGTGTCCGAAGCCGAGATGGATGGTGCAGTGCGCCAACGCCCAGGCCCACTCGGCGGGTTCGGCACGCCGGGTGGAGTGCGCGTGCAGCACGCCGTCCGAGTCGGCGCGCACCAGCCCCTCGTGGGGAGCCAGTTCGCACTTCTCGTGCCGGCAGATGGTGAACTCGACGGCGCGCAGGGCGGGGTTGGCGCGCAGCAGTTCGACTCCGGCCGCGAAGTTCTCGGCGGCGGGGTCCTTCTTCTTCGGCTGTTCCTTGCGGGCGGCGGCTCGGCTCATCGCCGGGCCTCCACCAGCCGGGGCATGTCCCGGGCCGCCTCGATCAGGAACCAGGCGGGCAGGACCGGGTTGCCGTCGGCGTCGGAGGCGATGACGGTCTGGGCGACCTCGACGGAGATCTCGGCGAGCTGCACCAGCAGCGACTTGGCGCGGTACGCGGTCTGCCGGCCGTTCGCCGACATGTGCTCCTTGTCGGCGGGCAGTTCCTTGACCAGCCGTCCCCGGAACGACTCGGCCAGGTAGTACAGCAGGTCGCGGTCCTCGATCCGGTTCGGCCACCCCGCGTCCCCCTTCAGGATCGCCTCGATCCCGAACCGGCTGCGCACGATCTTGACGTATCCGCAGAAGGCGGTGGCGTGGGCGGGCGTCAGCGTGCCGTGCGCCAGGACCTTCAGCGTCTCCTCGTCCAGCTCACGCCCGAAGGAGTGCAGGGCGTCGGAGAGCATGTGCCAGGAGCGCGGCGTGGAGAACGGCTCCTCGGTCTTCGGTGGCTTGGACCACAGGTGGTCGGGCCGGTCGGTGAGGTGGTCCAGGATCCACGGGTGGATGCCGTTGCCCGCGGCCCAGGCGAGCCAGTCGTGCGCGGAGGCCTCCAGGTGGACGTGGGCCAGCCGGTTGACGAGCGCGGAGGCGATGGGCCGGGCGAGCGCGTTGTCGGTGGCCCGGTTGCCGGCACCGATCACGATCGACCCCTTGGGCAGCTCGTAGTTCCCGATGCGCCGGTCGAGGATCAGCGAGTAGAACGCCTTCTGCACATCAGGGGTGGCCGCGTTCAGCTCGTCCAGGAACAGGCAGTACGGCTCGTCCCGGGCGATCGACTCGGGCGGACAGAAGACGGATCGCCCGTCCCGGATCTGTGGCACACCGATCAGGTCCTCGGGCGCGAGCTGCGTACCCAGCAGGCTCACACACTCCAGCCCGAGCGACTCGGCGAACTCCCGCACCAGGGAGGACTTCCCGATACCGGGCGCGCCCCAGATGAACACGGGCCGCACGGTGGCGAGCCCGAGAAGGAGTTCGGGAATACGAGAGGGCGTGACGGTCACGGCTGCCTGCAAGAGGCTGCTCCTTGGGGGTGTTCGAGAGGCTTGCGACCCGAACAGTGTGAGCCGGGAGCGAAAGGAACGCAGCCGATTTATCCGCAGCCGAGCGCAAGCGCCCCTTCAGGGGCGCGGGGAACTGCGCGACCAGCCCCCACTCACCCGCACCCGACCGACTACGCGGCCCTCTCCTCCTCCGCAGACAACGGAACCTGCGGCCCGTCCGCCTCCCGAAGCCACCGCCGCAGCACCCCGTGCACGGCCTCGGCCCCCACCAGCTCCTCCCCCTCCTCCACCGGTGCGGAGACGCAGACCGGCGACAACAGGAACGGCCGCCCCTGCGCACCCCCCAGTCCCCCGTGCGACCCGATCTGCTCCTCGAACGCGAGCACCTCGCCGCTCTCCGGGTCGTACCACGAGTTCACCATGATGTCGGCGGTGTGCGGAAAGGCGTGCGTCCGCCGCACGGCATCGGCGGCGCCCGCCCCGAACACGGCCAGCGGCCCCGCAGGGCCGTCGAGCCGGTCGAGCGGGATCTCCGCGCCGTACGCGCCGAGCACCACCCCGCCGTGCTCCTCGCTGCGGACGAGCAGGAACCCGATGCCGGGATGGTTGGCGAGGGTGGTGAGCAGCGCCGGGTGGCGGGCGTCCAGTTCCTCCTTGGTCATACGGTGCGGCACGTCCGGGAAGGAGACCAGGCCGAGGTTGCCGGAGGCGAGCACGATCGGCTCCGAGCGCCGGGTCGGCCGGTGCTTCTCGCCGCCCTCCTCGACCGGCCTGCGCAGCGCCGCGCGGACGGCGGCCCGTGCCTCCGTGCCGCTGTGCGTGCGCTCGGCGCGCCGCGGCACGTGCAGTCCGCACCCGGCGCGGACCAAATCACCGAGGCTGAGGCCGTAGCGGGTGTGGAAGGTCTCGCCGGGGCTCTGGCCGTGGTCGGAGAGGACGACGATCCGGTACTGCCGGGGGGCGTGCTCCGCGGCCTTCTCGATCAGGGCGAGGGCGCGGTCCAGGCGTTGCAGCACCTTCTCGGCGTCACGGCTGTGCGGGCCGGAGTGGTGGGCGACCTCGTCGTAGGCGACCAGGTCAGCGTAGACGGCGCTGCGCCCGACGAGCAGGTCGCCCATGACCGCGGCGACCACGACGTCGCGTTCGACGACGGTCGCGAAGGCGCGGACGAAGGGGTAGAGGCCGCCGCGTTTGACGCGCGGGCGCTGCCGGCGGAGCCGGGCCGTGGCGGACTGGCCGATCTCGCGGGCGACCTCGGCGAAGAAGGAGAGCGCGGTGCGGACGGCGTTGGCGGGGTCGGAGAAGTACGCGAAGTAGCCTGCGCGGGAACGGTTCTCCCGGCCGCGGCGGCGGGTGGCTATCGACAGGACGAGGGCCTGTTCGTCGGCGCCGCCGCTGAACAGGTTGCCGCGGCTGGCACCGTCCAGGGTGAGCAGTCCTCCGTCGGCGGTGCGCTCGATCGCCCGGCGCTGGAGTTCGGCGGCGCTGGTCGGCCGGTTGCAGACCATCACCTCCCGGTGCTCCTTCTCGTACCAGCGGAAGGCGGGGACGTCGAAATTGGAGCCGTGCAGGATGCCGAGCTGGCTGGCACCGGTCTGGCTGGACCAGTCGGTGCGCCAGGGGGTGAGCCGGTGGGTGGGCTGGTGGGTGGGCTGGTTGTCGGGCTGCTGTTCCGCCGCGCCCAGCCAGCCGGCCACGGTCGGCATCAGGCCCTTGGCGACCGCGGCGGTGAGGACGTCGTGGCCGACTCCGTCGAGCTGGAGGAAGACGGTGCCGGGGGTGGCCGCACAGGGCGGGCGGGATCTGCGGCGGCGGGTGGCGAGGCGGGAGAGCCGGCGGCGGTAGGCGTCGTCGTCGCGGACGGCGAGGGCACCGCCGGTGGCGGAGGCGACGGCGGACATCACGGCGGCCACGATCACGGCGGTCTCCGGCGCCGCCTCGCTCTGCCCGGAGGGGTTGATGCGCAGGGCGACGAGGAGGAGGGAGCCGTTGAGGAAGAAGACGAGCAGGCCGAGGACGAGGGCCGGCACGAGCAGCAGGAGCCGTACGAGAAGGGGCCAGACCACGGCCGAGAGCACACCGAAGGCGCCGGCGCCGAGGGCCGCGGTCATGGCGATGCGGGTGGCGCTGTCACCGTCGGCGGACTGGAGCTGGAAGTCGGGCAGGATGCCGGCGAGGACCAGCATGGTGACGGTGGAGACCGCCCACACCGTGACGCTCCGTCCGACCTGACTGACGACCCGCCGCCACCGCACGCCCCACCGACCTCACGTCCGCGACCCGCACCGGCCGCGGGTCTGCCGCCGTCCACACTGTCACACGGCTGTGGGCCGGATACGGGTGAGCGTCGATCAATGCGGGAGCGGGGGGCCTACCTGCCGTCGTAGCCCGCCGTCGGCATCGACAGGCGGCGGTGGACCATGGCCTTCATCCGGGCGTCGTAACGGGGTTCCGCGCGGCCCACCGTCTCCACCCGGACCCCGCGTCTCGCGCACTCCGCCATGAAGTCCTCGACCGACGACAGCGCGCTCTCCAGGACCCGTCTGCTCGGGGCGACAAAGACGTCGAGGCCCGGGCGGACGCCCGTCCACAGGGCGCTGTGGTCGTGGCGCAGGCCGCGGACCAGGAGTTCGCGGGCGATGACGTACCCGTGTTCCACGGCCCAGCGCGCGCACATCGCGTGCTGGCTGCGGGAGTCGACCAGGAAGGGGTCGATCTCCAGTTCCTCCAGGGGCGTCAGACTCGCGATCGCGGTCACCCGCACCAGCCCGACGGAGGCACCCCGCACCTGTCCCATGGCGTCCCCCCTCACCTCCGGGTTTCGCCGCCGACCCTACTCCTGCACGTAGGCTTCGGGGAGTCGCGCGAAGGAGGCAAAGAGGTGCCGGTGGAGATCACCTGGTGGGGTCACGCCACCTGCACGATCGAGGATTCGGGCATACGCCTGCTCACCGATCCTCTGTTCGCGCGCCGGCTCGCGCACCTGCGGCGCCGCCGGGGTGCCCCGCCGCCGCCCGAGGCCCGTCGCGCGGACCTCGCGCTCGTCTCCCACCTGCACGCGGACCATCTGCACGTGCCCTCGCTCGCCGGGCTCGCCCCGGGCACGCGCCTGCTCGTGCCCCGGGGCGCACCACGGGCGGTCCCCGCGCTCCGTCGGCTCCGTCAGCTGCGGATCACCGAGGTGGACGTCGGCGACGAGATACACGTCGGCCCGCTCGTCGTACGAGCGGTGCCCGCGCGGCACGACGGGCGTCGGCTGCCGGTCGGCCCGCACCGCTCCCCCGCCCTCGGATATGTCGTCGAGGGCGCGGCGCGGACGTACTTCGCCGGGGACACCGGGCTGTTCGAGGAGATGGCCGAGGCGGTCGGGCCGGTGGACGTGGCCCTGCTGCCGGTCGGCGGGTGGGGGCCGCATCTCGGCGAGGGGCATCTGGACGCGGGCCGGGCGGCGCGGGCGCTGGCGCTGCTGTCGCCGCGCAGTGCGGTGCCGGTGCACTACGGGACTTACTGGCCGATCGGCATGGACGCGGTGCGCCCGCATGAATTCCATGCGCCGGGCGAGGAGTTCGTGCGCCTGGCCGCCGAGTACGCGCCGCAGGTGGCGGTGCACAGGCTCGGCCACGGGGAGAGCGTGCGGCTGGAGGTCGCACGGTGAGACTGCTGGTGGTCCTGGCGGCCGCCGCCGGCTCCACGGCGGCGACCTCCACCTCTACCGAGTCCACGCAGCAGGCGATCGGGTATCCGACGCTGTTCCTGCTGGTGCTGATCGGGGCGTTGGTGCCGGTGGTGCCGACGGGGGCGCTGGTGAGCTCGGCGGCGGTGGTGGCGTTCCATCAGACGGCGCCGTTCGCGCTGGCGCTGGTGTTCGTGACGGCGTCGCTGGCGGCCTTCCTGGGGGATGCGGCGCTGTACTGGCTGGGGCGGCGCGGGATGGGGTCGAAGAACGGGTCGCGGTGGCTGGCGGCGATCCGGGCGCGGGCGCCGGAGGAGCGGCTGGAGCAGGCGCAGGCGAAGCTGGCCGAGCATGGGGTTGCCGTGCTGGTGCTGTCACGGCTGGTGCCGGCCGGGCGCATCCCGGTGATGCTGGCCTGTCTGCTGGCCGACTGGCCGTTGCGCCGGTTCGCGCGGGGGAATCTGCCTGCGTGTCTGGCGTGGGCGGTGACGTATCAGGTGATCGGGATTCTGGGTGGGTCGTTGTTTCCGGAGCCGTGGGAAGGGGTGGTGGCGGCGGTGGGGCTGACGGTGGTCATCAGTGTGACGCCGAGTGTGTGGCGGCGGGTTCGGTCTGCCGGGTGAGGGTGCGTTGCGGAGTGCGGGTGGCGTTGTGGCTGGTCGCGCCCACGCGGCGGAGCCGCAAATTGACACAGCCCCACGCCCCTTAAGGGGCGCTCTAGTCGAGGGCGCTTTGGACTGAAGTCCGCTCCAGAACCCTTGATCCCCCCACCGGCAGGTCCCACAGATCCTCCCGCTCCCGCCCCGCCTTCTCCCAGGCCGCCCGTACCCGCGTCAGCGGCTCCAGTACCGGCTCCGCGGAGAGGATGAAGGTGCCCCAGTGCATGGGGGCCATGTGCCTCGCGCCCAGGTCCTCCGTCGCCCGTACCGCCTCCTCCGGGTCCAGGTGGACGTCGCTGAGCCACCAGCGGGGGTCGTAGGCGCCGATGGGCATCAGGGCGAGGTCGATGCCGGGGTAGCGGCGGCCGATGCGGGAGAACCAGTGGCCGTAGCCCGTGTCGCCGGCGAAGTAGACGCGCCCGCCGTCGGGGGCGGTGAGGACCCAGCCGCCCCAGAGGCTGTGACAGGTGTCGGTGAGGGTGCGCTTGGACCAGTGGTGGGCGGGGACGAAGTCGAAGCGGACCCCGGACAGTTCGGCCGCCTCCCACCAGTCCAGCTCGGTGACGGTGGTGAAACGGCGGCGCCGGAACCAGCGGCCGAGCCCGGCCGGCACGAACACCGGGGTGTCGCGCGGCAGGCGGCGCAGGGTGGGGGCGTCGAGATGGTCGTAGTGGTTGTGGCTGATGACGACCGCGTCGACGCGCGGCAGGGTCTCCCAGGGGACGCCGACCGGGGTGATGCGGGCGGGCGTGCCGAGGATACGGCGGGACCACACCGGGTCGGTGAGGACGGTCAGGCCGCCGATCCGGAGGACCCAACTGGCGTGTCCCGCCCAGGTGACGGAGACGGTGCCGGCGTCCACGCGGGGCAACGGGCCGGGTTCGAAGGGCAGCCGGCGGACGTCGGCGAGGCCCTCGCGGCCGGGGCGGACGGAGCCCTCGCGGGCGAACCGGGCCATGGCCTTGAGGCCGGGCAGCGGGGCGGTCAGACGGTCGTGGAAGGTCCGCGGCCAGACCCGGAGTTCGCCCAGCGGGCGGGGTTCGGCGAGCGGGGGAAACGGGGCCGCGGAGGTACCGGCTTCTCTGGTCGTCGTGGCAGGCGTCGTGAGGGCAGTCGTCGTGGTGGCAGGCGTTGTGGTGGCAGTCGTCGTCGCGGACCCTGACTCATGCGTCTGCTGCGTCATCGAGGAGGCTCCCATCGCTGAGCGTCGTCGCGGAGATCGTCGAGTACGGACCTCAACGACATCAACGCGCGTTGCACATGTGGCAGTTCCAACGGTGTGGGTGACGTGAGGCATTCCAGGCGTTCCGCGTCGGTGGCGCCCAGCAGCGGCCCGGTGGCGAGCCGGACGCGCAGCGCGCCGAGGTCGTCGCCGAAACGGTGGCCGCCGGGTGCGGGCAGGCCGAGCCGGGCGGTCAGGAAGTCCTCCAACTCCTGTGCGTCGCCGACCCCGTGGATGCCGAGCCCGGCGCGCAGCGGCTCCAGGTCGGCGTACAGGTGACGGCCGGCCTGCGGGGGCCGGGCCAGGGCGCCGCCGGCGACGACCGCGGTGTGCGCGGCGGCGGCCACGCGCGCGTGCAGCCGTACGACGGCCTCCCGGCGGGCGGTGACGGGCCCTGGCTCGTCGAGCGCGTAGCCCGCGGCGACCGCGACCGGCCCCGCGAGGCGGGCGCCCAGTGCCGTGAGGATGTCGAGCACGCGCGCGTGCAGGGCGGTACCGGTGGCGCCCTCGGGGAACCTAGCGACGGCGGCGGGCCAGCCGGCCGGCAGCAGGGCACCGGCCAGGTCGGTGACGACGGTGACCCGGTCCGGGAGCATCTCGGCGGGGCTGAGCAGCACGGTGGCGTGGGGGGCGTGCAGGGTGTCGCGCCAGGTCTCGTCGCTGACCAGGTGCAGTCCCGCGCCGGTCGCGGCCTCCACGGTCTCGTGCAGCAGTTCGGGCGGGGCGACGGTGGCGGTGGGGTCGTCGGCGACGGAGAGCACGAGCAGCCGGGGGTCGCCGCCCTCGTCCCGGACCCGGCGCACGGTCTCCAGCAGCGCGTACGGGTCGGGCGCGCCTCCGGACTCGGCCGGGGTGGGCACGTGGAAGACGGGCCGGCCGAGGAGTCTGGCGTACGGCGCCCACCAGGCGGCGCAGGGGCGCGGCACCATGACGTCACCGCCGAGCGCGGCGGTGAGCGCCAGCAGCAGGGCGGGGGCACCGGGGCCTGCGGTCACCCGGTCGGGCGGGGCGGGCAGTCCGCGGCGTTCCCAGTAGCCGCAGGCCGCGTCCAGCAGCGCCGGTCCGCCGCCGACGGGCTCCTCCGCGCCCCGGTTCGCCGCGGCGGCCAGTACGGCGGAGAGCTCGGGCAGGACGGGCAGCCCGTCGTCGGGCAGGGGCGGCCCGTAGCGGACGGGCCCGTGGCCCTCGGGCGCCGCCGGCTCGCTCTCCTCGGGGGAGGTGCCGTTCGCCGGTCGGTGGCCCCCGGGATCCGTCCGCCGCATGTCCGCCTCCGCGCAGTCCGTGGTGCCGTGTGCTGTCCGGGCCGGGCCGTGCTCCGTCGTCGGGTCGTGCGTACGGTGCCGGAGTGTTCGGCCGGGGTACCCGGTGGCGGTCCGGTCACCCGTCCGCGCCGGACCTTCCGCCCCACAGCCGGTCCGGCCTGCCGCCCCACACCCGGTAGGCGGCGCCGCAGCAGGCGGCCGCGATCAGCATCCCGCCCGCGACCAGCGCCGGTACGGACGTGTCGTAGGCGCCCCCGTCCCCTGCCTCCACCCCGTGCTGCACTCCCGCCACCGCACAGGAGCCGTCACCGCCGTGCGCCCCGCCGCACTCCTGCCGGTCGCCGCCGCCGCACGACTGCTGTCCCCCGGCGCAGGGCCGTTCACCGTTCCCCCGGGGGACGTCACCGCCCTCGCCCGGAGGATCCACGGCATCCCCGTCGCCGCGGGAGGCCGCGCCGTCGTCACCGCGAGGGGTCATTCCGCCGTTCCCGCGCGAGGCCCCTCCGTCGTCTCCGCGGGCAGCGGTGCCCTCGTCACCACGAGGAGCGGTGCCCTCGTCACCACGAGGAGCGGTGCCCTCGTCACCACGAGGAGCCGTGCCCTCGTCACCACGAGGAGCCGTGCCCTCGTCACCACGAGGAGCCGTGCCCTCGTCACCACGGGTGAACATGCCGTCGTCGCCGCGCGCGGCCATTCCGTAGTCCCCGCCGGTGACCGTGCCGTCGTCCCCGTGAGCGACCGTTCCTCCGTCCCCCTGGGCCGCCGTGCCGCCGCCGACCTGCGGCATGGCGCCACCGCCGCCCTGGAGAACCGTGCCGCCGCCGCCCACCGAAGCCGTGCCGCCGTCGCCCGTGAAAGGCGTGCCGCCGTCGCCGGCGACAGCCGTGCCCACGTCCTCCCGGGCGACCGCCAGGTGCGTGCTCCAGGGCCGTGCCCGCGCTCCGCTCGCCGCCGGGCAGGTCCCGTCGACGGTCCAGGTGCCGGCGTGCCCGGCACCCGCCGCGCCCCCGGCCACGTCACCAGCCGCCGCGTCGCCCTCCGTGTAGCTCCCTGGCTTGTCCCCGGAGACGACCTGGGCGGTGCCCCGGTAGAGGAGTCCGCCGCCCTGGTCGACCCTGGCCAGCCGCACGGTGCGCCCGGCGAACGCCGACGACGTGGCGTCGATGGCCGAGGGGACCTGCCCGGTGCCCCGGCCGTCGGCCTTCTCGCAGGTCACGGAGACGATGACGGTGGCGCCGGGCCGGGCGCTGCCGGGGCTGACCTCGGCGGCGGGATCGGCGGCCGCGACGGCCGTACCGGTGGCGCCGAACGCGGCACCCGTCAGGACGGCGACGGACAGGGCGCGAACGGTGCGGCGCATGGGAGGAGCTCCTTGCACGGACGACTCGGAGGCACGGGGCCCGTACCCCCGCAGCCATCACAGCCCGCCCCACGCCCGGCCGCGCGCGGCCGGACCCCATTCGCAGGACATGCGCCCTCTTTCGAGTGACGCCATGGTCCGGTTCCGGCGAGTCGGGTACGGCACCGGGCAAGGCGGAGACCACACCGGTGTACGAGGTGGTCGGCGAGACGTCGGCGGAGTCGTTCGGTGCTCCGGTACTGCGGCCTCAGCTCGCGGAGGCGCCCGGCGCGGCCGCCTCGGCGCAGTTCCGCTCGCGGGCGCCCTCCCGGGTGCGGCCGGCGGCGACGAGACGGCGCGGATGACGGCGCAGGTACTCGCCCTCCAGCTGGGCCATGCGCTCGTTGTGGGCCCGCAGCGCGTCGTTCGAGCCGTACAGCAGGGTGTCGTGGCGCGTCCGGTGGATGGTCTCCAGCTCCTTCATGAGCTGCTGGTCGTCCAGCCGGCTGGGGTCGACTCCGGTCATGGTGGTACCCCGCTCGTCGTGTGGGTCCCGGCGGTCCGGATTCCTGCCTCCACTGTACGAACATCCGGGCGCGCGGGCCTCCCTACCGCGCCTCGCTGCCGCGCCCCATCTACCGCACCCGTTCCACCCGGCGCTCGTCCCACACCGGTTCCGGGGTCTCACGGACCCGGCCGTCGCTGCCGAAGACCAGGTAGCGGTCGAAGGAGCGGGCGAACCAGCGGTCGTGGGTGACGGCGAGCACCGTGCCGTCGAACGCCTCCAGACCCTCCTGGAGGGCCTCGGCGGACTCCAGGTCGAGGTTGTCGGTCGGCTCGTCCAGGAGCAGTGCTGTTACACCCTGTAGCTCCAGCAAGAGGATCTGGAACCGGGCCTGCTGGCCGCCCGACAGCCGCTCGAAGTTCTGTTCGGACTGCTGGGTGAGTTCGTAGCGGCGCAGCCGGGACATCGCCGCGCCGCGGTCCTGGGAGTGCTCCGTCCACAGGATGTCCAGCAGCGTGCGGCGCTCCAGCTCGGGGTGGGCGTGGGTCTGCGCGAAGTGCCCGGGCACCACTCGCGCGCCCAGCTTCCACGCCCCCGTGTGCGCCACGTCCTCGCCGGCCAGCAGCCGCAGGAAGTGCGACTTGCCGGAGCCGTTGGAGCCGAGGACGGCGACCCGTTCGCCGTAGAAGACCTCCAGGTCGAAGGGTTTCATCAGGCCGGTGAGTTCGAGCTGCGCGCAGGTGACGGCGCGGACGCCGGTACGGCCGCCCTTGATGCGCATCCTGATGTCCTGCTCGCGCGGCGGCTCGGGCGGCGGGCCGGCCTCCTCGAACTTGCGCAGGCGGGTCTGGGCGGCCGCGTACCGGGACGCCAGCTCGTGGGAGATCGAGGCGGCCTGGCGGAGGTTCAGCACCAGCTTCTTCAGCTGGGCGTGCTTCTCGTCCCAGCGGCGGCGCAACTCCTCGAAGCGGGCGAAGCGTTCACGCCGGGCCTCGTGGTAGGTGGCGAAGCCGCCGCCGTGCACCCAGGCGTCGGCGCCGGTCGGCGAGGGCTCCACGGAGATGATCTTCTCGGCGGAGCGGGCGAGGAGTTCGCGGTCATGGGAGACGAACAGGACCGTCTTGCGGGTCTCCTTCAGCTGCTGTTCCAGCCAGCGTTTGCCGGGCACGTCCAGGTAGTTGTCCGGCTCGTCGAGCAGCAGCACCTGGTCGGTGCCCCGGAACAGCGCCTCCAGCACCAGCCGCTTCTGCTCACCGCCGGAGAGCGTGCGCACCTGCCGCCACTGGGCCTTCTCGTACGGCACCCCGAGCGCGGCCGTGGTGCACATGTCCCAGAGGGTCTCGTGCTCGTACCCGCGCACCTCGGCCCAGTCGGCGAGGGCCTGCGCGTACCGCAGCTGGGCCGCCTCGTCGTCGACGGTCATGATGCCGTGCTCGGCCCGGTCGACGGTCTGCGCGGCCTCCCGGATCCCGGGCGGTGCGACGGACACCAGCAGGTCACGCACGGTCGTCTCGTCCCGTACGGAACCCACGAACTGGCGCATCACCCCGAGACCGCCGCTCACGGCCACCGTCCCGCCGTGCGGTTTCAGCTCGCCGGAGATCAGCCGCAGGAGGGTGGTCTTGCCGGCGCCGTTGGGTCCGACGAGGGCGACGGCAGCCCCCTCGCCCACCCGGAACGACACATCGCCGAGCAGCGCCCTCCCGTCGGGGAGGTAGTACTCGAGGTGTGCGGCTTCCAGATGTCCCATGGTCAGGGATTCTGCGGGGCACCCACGCCCTGGGGCAAACCGTTATGGGCCCGACGTCGTCGGCTGCGGGTGCGTCGTGGTTGCTCGCGCAGTTCCCCGCGCCCCCGAAAGAAGGGCGCCACGGCGAGCGCCCCTTCAGGGGCGCGGGGAACTGCGCGACCAGCCCCCACCGGGCCGCACCCGGAACTCCTCGCCGCCCCTACTCCACCGGCTCCCCCGTCGGCCCACTCGCCCCCGCCGGCTCCACCACCGCGCCCTCCCACGACAGGGCCTTCCAGCCGTCCGCCGGGGAGCCCTCCAGGATCACCACGCCGGTGTTGTCGAGGGGGCGGGAGGCCGCGTAGGGGACGTCGACGTTGTCGGCGCGGGCCGCGGTCCAGAGGCGGATCGCGGCGCCGTGGCTGATCATGGCGACCGTCCCGGCGCCGCTCGCGGCGGCCTCGGCGATCACGGCGTCGTAGCGGCCCAGCGCCTCGTCCCCGGTCTCCCCGCCGGGCATACGCAGCGCGGTGTCCCCGGCCGCCCAGGCGAACACGGTCCGCATGTACTCCTCGCCCCGCTCGGAGTGGCCGGGCAGCAGCTCCAGGTCGCCGGCGGAGACCTCCCGGATGCCGTCGCGGACGACCGGTTCGAGACCACGGGCGGCGGCCAGCGGGGCGGCGGTGAGCTGAGTGCGGGTCAGGGTGGAGACGTAGAGGGCCGCGATGTCCTCGCCGGCGAGAGCCCCGGGGAGGGCCGCCGCCTGCTGCTCGCCGAGGACGGTCAGACCGGGACCCGGTACCGCGGTGTCGAGCAGGAAGTCGACGTTGGTCGGGGTCTGCCCGTGACGTATGAGGAGCAGGCGCATCCAGGGTTCCTCTCACTCGACCGCACCGCGTGCCGGCAGGAAAGTGCCACCTCAGGGTAACCGCACCCGCATGAGCCCAGACGTCGACCTCACCGTCCCGAAGCCCGGCCGACACGCGCTGCGCGACCGGCTGCTCGCCCTCGACTCCCGGCTGTGCCGACGGCCGCCTTCGCGACCGGGGTCGCCCTGGAGTCCCCGGCAGGGGGCGCGGCGGTGGCGCCGGTGGAGGTGTTCCGTTCCCTCAAGGGAATGATGTTCGGCTGTCGCACCGGCCGCCCGGCTGGAATCCTTGGGCAGTGACCGATGCCGACATGCCGCAGCAGAACGGAGTCCCACCGAGCGCACCGACACGCCTGCGGGCCGAGGCGGAGCGCCTCCTGGAAGAGGCGCGGCGCGAACTGCGCAACGCGGACCGGCGCGTGGGCTTCTGGACCGTCGTCGACATCGGGCTCGGCTTCCCGGCTGCCGTCCTCGCCGGCGTCTCCGGGGCCGCCGGACTCGCGTCGGCGGAAGCCCGCGTCCCCGCGGCCCTACTGGCGCTGGTCTCGGCCGGGCTCTCGGCCGGCTCGGGCTTCCTCCGCAGTGACGTGAGGTGCGCGGCCAACCGGCGCAGCCGCCGCGCCTGGGGCGACGTCGAGGCCAAGGCCCGTCTGCTCCTCGCCCAGGAGCCCGAACTGGACCGCGGCGGCGCACAGGAAGCGCTCCGGGCCCTGTTCCAGGCCCGCCAAGCCGCCCTGGCCAGCCGGGACGCCTCGGCGGAACTCCCTTGACCTGACTGGTTCAGTTGGGTTCCCCCGCTGTGCGTGAGCAGCTGACCAGCCGGCCAGGGCAGATCGGCATGGCTTGAGGTCTACCGGTTCGGCTGCTGCCTGGCGGACGGCCGGGACCTCGGCCGGGCGGTGCGCGAGGGCGAGGCGGTCCGGGTGGACGTCGGCCGCTTCACCTCCGGCGACCGGGAGGGCGTCTTCCTCAACACGCCGAGTTTGGGCGTCTATCCGGAGCTGGTTCGGGAGCGTGAACGCTGGTCGCACCGCATCGGCGCCTGGCCCGCCGAGGCGCCGGCCGTGCTGCGCGTGCTGCGCACGGACCGTCATCCGTTCCGGGTCGAACTGCGGGGCGAGACCCACCCGTTGTGGCTGCGGTTCGTCGGCAACTGCCTGTACCACCGACTGGCCATGACCCCGGGCCGCCGCACCGACCTGGCGGACGGGCAGCTCGACGTACGCGTGGTGCACGGCGGCCCGCACACCGCTCGCGTACGACGGTGAAGTCACCGATGTGGCGGGCGAGATGACCGTGAAGAAGCTACCGGAGGCACTGACCGTGCACCGGCCGCT
This sequence comes from Streptomyces sp. GbtcB6, assembly GCF_019091475.1. Lineage (NCBI taxonomy): Bacteria > Bacillati > Actinomycetota > Actinomycetes > Kitasatosporales > Streptomycetaceae > Streptomyces > Streptomyces sp. GbtcB6. The sequence goes on from NZ_JAGXJL010000008.1 coordinate 34,533, forward strand.
GCCCTGACACACCCACCCAGCCGTCATGACGAGCCGTCAGTCCACATCTCGAAACGCGGGTCTCATCATTCGGCATGCGAGCGTAGCGTTGCGGATACCGCGAGGCGGGGTCGTCCGGCCCCGTCCGCCGGTGTGACGCGAAGGGGTCGAGCCATGTCGAAGCCGCAGGAGACCGCTGTCTACACGCACGGGCACCACGAGTCGGTGCTCCGTTCCCACACCTCGCGAACCGTCGCCAACTCGGCCGCCTATCTGGCCGGTTCGCTCAAGCCCCACATGAAGATCCTGGACATCGGCTGCGGCCCCGGCACCATCACCGCCGACCTGGCCGCACTGGTCCCCGACGGCCATGTCACCGGCGTCGACTACGTGCCGGGCATCCTGGAGCAGGCCCGGGCGACCGCCGCCGGGCGCGGGCTGACGAACGTGGACTTCGCGGTCGCCGACGTCCACGCGCTGGACTACCCGGACGACACGTTCTGCGTGGTCCACGCCCACCAGGTGCTCCAGCACGTGGGCGACCCGGTGCAGGCGCTGCGCGAGATGCGCCGGGTCACCAAGCCCGGCGGCTTCATCGCCGCGCGCGACGGCGACTACGCGGCGATGACCTGGTACCCGGCGGTGCCCGGGCTGGACGACTGGCTGGAGCTGTACCGGCGGGTGGCCCGCGCCAACGGGGGCGAACCGGACGCCGGGCGGCGGCTGAAGTCCTGGGCACTGGCGGCGGGGCTCACCGACATCACGGCCACCTCAGGCACCTGGACGTACAGCACGGCCGAGGAGCGGGCCTGGTGGGGCGGGCTGTGGGCGGACCGCACGGTCGCCTCATCCTACGCCGAGCGGGCCATCGAGGGCGGCCACGCGACCACGGAGCAGCTGCAGGCGATCGCGGCGGCCTGGCGGGCGTGGGCGGGGCAGGAGGACGGCTGGTTCGCCGTACTGCACGGAGAAATTCTCTGCCGTAAGTGAGCCTGATCCGCGGATTCCAGGAAACCCGCTTTGCAGGAGGTTCACACCATGGTTCCCATCCTGCTGGTACTGCTTCTGGTTCTGGTTCTCTTCGGTGCCGGATTCGCGGTGAAACTGCTCTGGTGGATCGCGCTCGTCGTGCTCGTGCTGTGGCTCCTCGGATTCCTGGTCCACGGCACGACCGGCGCCGGCGGCAGGGGCCGCTGGTACCGGTGGTGACGTCACCGGCCGACGGGGCCGGAATCAGTTACGCGCTGCCGGCCCCGTCGACTCGGCGGTCGGTTCCGTGAAGGAATAGGCCGCCCAGGGCCCGGTGAGTTCCACCCGTATTTCCGGTGCCGTGTCCTTCGCGCGGTCGACCAGTTCCACGAACTCCTCGGAATCCGCGCGCGGCACCAGATAGGCAGCGTCGAGCAGTCTCTGCGCGGACGTCCCGAAAAGCCTGGAATCCTCGGCGCGCCCGGAAAGCCGCTCGTGCAGAATACGGGCGAATTCCTCGGTGGCCCGTGCCGTCTCGGGCGGGCCGACGGGGATGTACACCCGCACACCCCACTCGACCCGCCCTTCGAGCCGGTCGAGGGTCTGCAGGAAGTAGGCCTCGCGGGCCTCCATCATGGTCCGTACGCCGCTGTCGTCCCGGAAGACCGTGGCCGGCCCGAGCGGCAGCGGCGTGGTGACCGTGGTGAGCGCGTCGATCACGCCCTGGTGGGCACGGGCGGTCGCGGCCAGCCACTCCGGGTCCGCCAGATGGTCCCGCAGCGGCTCGTCGGCGAAGTCCCCCTCCGGGACGGTACTGACGACGGCGACCAGGCCATGGTGCCTGAGGAGTCCCGGCGGGGCGCCGGCCACGCCGGTGAGCTGGGCCTGCAGGGCCGCCGCGAACGGACGGCAGACGGCGTACACGTACCGGAGTCCGCCCTGTGCTGTCATCTGTCCTCCTCCTGGCCCTTCCCCGGCCCTTCTCCCGGCCCTTTTCCTGGGCCTCCTCATGGTCCTCCGTCTGGCACCGAGCGCGGCCGGAGTCCGCATCTCAGCGCACGACCGCCTCCCCGACCAGCAGCCGCCCGGCCTCCGCGATCGCATCGGCGTCGATCCCGGCGGCGTGCAGCTGCTGGTCGGGCGCGGCCGAACCAGGCATGGTGCGCACGCCTAGCCGGACCAGCCGCGGTACGGGCCTGCCGTCGGTGAACGCCTCCACGACCGCGTCGCCGAGCCCGCCCTCCTCGTGGTGGTCCTCGACGGTGAGCAGACAGCCGGTCTCCGCGGCGGCGCGGCGCAGCGTCCGCCGGTCGACGGGCTTGACGGAGTACAGGTCGACGACCCGGATCCGGATGCCGTCCTCGGCGAGCAGGTCGGCGGCCTTCAGCGCCTCGTGCAGGGTGACCCCGGCGGCGACCACGGTCAGCCGGTCCTCCTCGGAGGAGCGCAGCACCTTGCTGCCGCCCACCGGGAACTCCTCGTCCGGGCCGTAGATCACCGGGCTCGCACCGCGCGAGGTGCGCAGATAGCGGATGCCGTCGAGCCCGGCCATGGCCGCGACGAGCTTGGCGGTCTGGTTGGCGTCGCACGGATAGAGCACGGTCGAGCCGTACACCGCGCGGAACATCGCCAGGTCCTCCAGGCCCATCTGGGACGGCCCGTCCTGCCCGATGGCCACGCCCGCGTGCGAGCCGACCAGGTTGATCCCGCTGCCGCTGACGGCGGCCATGCGGACGAAGTCGTAGGCCCGGGTGAGGAAGGCGGCGAAGGTGGCGGCGTACGGCACCCAGCCTCGGGTGGCCATACCGACGGCGGCGGCCACCAGTTGCTGTTCGGCGATGTAGAACTCGAAGTAGCGGTCGGGGTGTTCCTTGCCGAACAGCTCGGTGCGGGTGGAGTCGCCGACCTCGCCGTCCAGCGCGACGACGTCGGCGCGGGCGTGGCCGAGCGCGACGAGCGCCTTCCCGAAGGCATCGCGGGTGGGGACCTCGTCACCCCTGTCGTAGCGCGGGAGTTCGATCGGTCCCGTGGGCACCGAGTGCAGCGCACGGGCCGCCGGCGGCTCCTCCACATGAACGTGCAGGTCCCGCACTCCGCCGAGTTCGGCGATGGCCTCCTCGGCGTGCGGCAACGGCTTGCCGTGCATGCCCTCGCGGTCCTCGACGGCGGCGACGCCCCTGCCCTTGCGGGTGCGGGCGAGGATCACGGTGGGCTGTCCGGCGGTGGCCTCGGCCTCGCCGCAGGCGCGGTCGACGGCGTCCACGTCGTGCCCGTCGATCTCCACGGTGTGCCAGCCGAAGGCCTGGAAGCGGCGGGCGTAGGCATCGAGGTCATGGCCGTGCCGGGTGGGTCCGCGCTGGCCGAGCCGGTTGACGTCCACGATCGTGGTGAGGTTGTCCAGGTGCTCGTACCCGGCGTGCTCGACGGCCTCCCACACGGAGCCCTCCGCCAGCTCGCTGTCCCCGCACAGCACCCAGACCCGGTAGCGGGCGTGCTCCAGCCGCTTCCCGGACAGCGCGATGCCGACACCGACCGGCAGGCCCTGGCCGAGGGAGCCGGTGGCGGTCTCCACCCACGGCAGCCGGCGCGGGGTGGGGTGCCCCTCCAGATGGCTGCCGAGCTGCCGGAAGGTGAGCAGTTCGGCGTCGTCGATGGCGCCGGCCGCCTTGTAGGCGGCGTACAGCAGCGGCGAGGCGTGGCCCTTGGAGAGGACGAAGCGGTCGTTGCCGGGGTGGCCGGGCCGCTCGAAGTCGTAGCGCAGATGGCGGGCGAGCAGGACCGCCATCAGATCGGCGGCGGACATCGACGAGGTGGGATGCCCGGACTCGGCCGCGGCGGCCGCCCGCACGCTGTCCACGCGCAACTGCTGGGCGAGTTCGACGAGTTCGGCGGTGTTCATGAGGCTCCTTCCGGGGACGGTCCGTGCCGGATCGGGGGCACCGGGGCGGCCGGTGGGGTCGGCAGGGCGATCTCGGTGCGGTCACGTTCCGGGGTCGACGCCTCACGGTGCGCCTCCAAGGACACGGCGAGATCCAGGCCGTACCAGGTAACCCTAGGCGGGGGCCCCAAACACCGCGCGTCGAAGCTCCCCCTCCCCACGGCGCAAGCGCGCCCCCGTAGAGGCGCGGGACTGTGTCCATATGCGGCTGCCGCCGCGTGGGCGCGACCAGCCCCCACCGGCCCGCAGCTGGCAGCGACATCCTGGGCCACCCCGCCGACCCGGAAAGGCCGTACCAGGAGATCACCGGACATGACGCCGTCCCGGCCCCCGGCAACTAGGCTCGTGGGCATGGAGATTCTGGGCGCCTCCCTGCGCATCTGCGTCGACGACCTCGATACCGCGATCCCGTTCTACGAACGCCTCTCCGGCGGCAGAGCCGCTCGTTTCGAGCGCGGCGGCGTCCAGGTCGCCGCGGTCGGCTCCTTCCTTCTGATGAGCGGACCCGAGGCGGAGCTGGAGGTGCTGCGCAAGGTGGCCGCGACGATCGCGGTGAAGGACGTCGACGCGGCCCGCCGCCTGCTGGACGACCTCGGCGCCCGGATCATCGCGGGGCCGGTGGCCACGCCCGTCGGCCGCAATCTGCTCGCGATGCACCCGGACGGCTCGGTGTTCGAGTACGTCGACCAGCACCAGGACTGATCAAAGGCCCTGCGGCCGCATCCGGAAGTCGTACCGGGCGGGCAGCGGCTCGTCACCGAGCCGCGCCCACAGCCGGCCGATCGCCTCCGACCCCTCCCGCAGGTCGGCGACCTCGAACCCGGCGTCGAACACGGCCCGGGCCGCCGTCCGCCGGCCCTCCGCGAGGAGCAGCTCCGCCTCCAGGAGCCGGAAGCGGCCGCGCTCCCGGGTCGCGGGCAGCAGGGCCTCCCACACGGCGCGGGCGTCCGCGACCCGCCGTACCCGTAGCAGTGCCTCGACGGCCTCGCGGCCGAGCGCCGCGCAGGCCGCGGTCCACGTCTCGCCGTCGTCGCGGCGCTCCCGGCACAGGTCGTCGAAGGCGTCGGCGTACCGCTCGGCGGCCCGCTCGTGGTGCCCGTGCTCCTGGTCGGCGACGGCGAGACAGCGCAGCAGCGGCCAGAGGGACGGGGCGAGCGGGAGGGCCCGTTCCCAGCTGCGGACGGCCTGGGCACGGTCGCCGGCGTGCCACTGGGCGACGCCGAGGTGGTACTCGGTGTGCGGGGTGGCGGGGGCCGTCTCCAGCATGTCGCGCCAGTGCGGGGCGACCAGGGTCGGTCCGGGCGGCCGTACCCGGCGGGGTTCGGGCAGGGTGCCGGTGCGCAGCAGTTCCCGCCAGGGGGCCTGTTCCTCGGTCAGCGTCGGCTCGGTGAAGGGCGTGCCGGGCAGTTTCCAGTCGGCGCGGAGCACTTCGAGGGCGCCCCAGCCGGAGCCGGTGGCGAGGAGTTCGCCGGGTTCGGTGTCGGCGTACGGCTTCCAGGCGGCGTGCGCGGCGTCGAACTCGGCGCGTGGCAGGGCGAGTTCCAGCCGCTCCTCGACGTCCTGCGGTGCCGCCGGCAGCGGGCCGTACGCCTCCAGCCAGCAGACCTCGCTCTCCGCGTCGAGGCGGACGTGTTCCAGCTGGGTGCGGGCCAGTCCGGCCTGGATCTCGCGGTAGCCGCCGGTGCCGGGTCCGCCGAGCCACTCCTGCCAGCGCCGGCCACCGGGCCCCGAGCCCCACACGAACTGTGTCCGGCCGCGCAGTTCGTCGGTGGAGGTCTGCACCAGGCCGTGTCCGTCGGCGTCGAGTGCGGCGATCCAGCGGCGCCGCCCGTCCTGGATGTCGTAGAACCAGTCGGCGGGGTAGGGGTGTTGGGCGACGTGCGCCGGAACGGGCACCCGGTGCAGTCGGCGCTCGGGCCCGAACTCCCAGGCCTCCTCGGCCGGGACCACGATCCGGTGGTCCTCGGGCACGGCCGTGTTGGACCACCAGTAGAGCGGCACCGGGTGTTCGTGCGGGTTGCGGACGCGGACGCCGGCGTACAGGAAGTCGGAGCCGTCCGGCAGCCACAGGTCCACCTGGAAGGGCAGGTCGCGCAGCCGTTCCCACTCCCACAGCCGGAGCATCTCCCCGCCGTCGGGGGCGGGCACGCGGGCCGCGTGGAGCGGGGCGCAGGAGAGGGTGGTGTGGCCGGTGGCGCCGATGTTCCACTCGATGCCACCGGCGTACCAGGCGCCGTTGAGGGCGAGGTTGGCGGGCTGGAACACCGGGTTGCGGTGGAGGAGTTCGCGGCCGGTGGGCAGGTGGACGAGGGAGGCGACGCGGCCGCCGAGGCCGGGCAGGACGGTGGCGCGCAGCCGGTCGTTCTCGATCACGAGGGCGTCGAGCTCACGGGGCGTGCGGGCTCTGCCGTAGCCGTCGCGGACCCGTACCGGGAGGAGACTGTGCAGCGGTTCGTAGCCGAGCTGCCGGGCCATGTCCCGCGGCAGCTCCTCCCGGTCCCGCTCGTCGACGCGGTGGATCTCCTCAAGGGGGCGGAGCGGCGGCAGCGGGTTGTCCGGGCCCAACTCCGCCGCGGGCAGGGTCAGTACCTCACGTCGGATCCTCGTCACGATCACCATGGAACCCGGCACCGGGTGAGCTGGCCAGGGGAGCCGCCGGTCAGGATTGCGCAAAGGTCAGCCGGTGGACCGCATCTCCGCCGTGATCGCCCAGCGTTCGTGGTCCCGCCAGGCCCCGTCGATGTAGATCATGTTCGGCGAGAAGCCCTCCAGCCGGAACCCGGCACCGCGGGCGAGCGCGATGGACGCGGCGTTGCCGGGCTGGGCGTTGATCTCCAGCCGGTGCAGCCGCATCGGCCCGAAGGCGTAGTCCACGACCAGGCCCATCGCCTCGCGCATCAGCCCGCGCCCGGCGGCGTGCGCGAACACGCCGTAGCCGAGCGCTCCGCACTGGAAGCCGCCCTCGACGATGTTGTTGATGTTGATGAACCCGGCGATCGCCCCGTCGCGCTCCCCGGCCCCCTTCTCGCAGACCAGGAACCCGGCCTTGCTGCGGTCCTCGATCAGCCGCCCCGCGTAGCCGGCGTAGGCCGCGTCCGTGGCGGGCGGGAACAGCCAGGGCTGGTGGAGGTCCTTGCTCTCCCTGGCCCGGGCGATGAACTCGGCGCCGTCCTCGTAGGTGAAGTGGCGGATGCCCACGCGGGGGCCCTCGGCGAGATAGCGGGAAGCGGTGTGCGGCATCCAGTCACCCTACGCGGAGCTAGCTCCGGCGTTTCATGAAATACGCCCCGCAGAGCGCGCCGATGAGCCCGGTGGCGAGCAGGGCGATCCACAGGGGTGTGGTGACCACGGGGACCAGGAACCGGATCTCGGTGGCGCGGGTGTTCTCGAAGACGAAGACCAGGCCGAGGACGCCGAGCAGCAGCACGGCGATCCTGCCGGGGGTCAGCAGCACACCGCGCCGGCTGCCGGTCCGATCCCGCTTCGCCGAGGTCTTCGGGCTCATGCGACCAGGGTGGTCCCGGGGCCGCCGCCGCGCCCGCCGGACGCGGCCCTCCGGGTGAGCTCTCAGCGCAGCGCCGGTTCCCGCAGGGTCAGCGTGCCCGCGCCCGCGTCCAGCTCCGCGGCCACCCCGAGCGGGATGGTCAGGGCCGCCTCGCAGTGCCCGAACCCGAACTCCTCCACCACCGGCACACCAAGGCCGCCGAGCCGGTCGGCGAGCATCGGCCGTACCTCCTCGTAGGGTCCGCACCGGTCCCAGGAGCCGAGCAGGATCCCGGCGACGCCGTCGAGCCAGCCGGACCGCAGCAGCTGGGTGATGCTCCGGTCGAGGCTGTACGGCCGCTCGCCGACGTCCTCCAGGACGAGCAGTCCGCCGCGGGCGCCGGTGTGGGTGTGCGGGGTGCCGAGGCCGGACGCGAGCAGCCGCAGGCAGCCGCCGACGGTGACGCCCTCGGCCCGGCCGCTCACCAGCGCGGCGCCCCGGGAGGGGATCGTGCGGACCGTCTCCGGGGCGAAGAGGGTGGCCCGCAGATGGTCCTGTGCCTCGGTGCTCTTGACGAAGTCGGCGCCCGCGGCCACCGGCCCGTACAGAGTGGCGAGCCCGAGCCGGGTCGCGAACGCCTCGTGCAGCACGGTGGCGTCGCTGAAGCCGACGAACACCTTCGGGCCGGCCGCCCGCATCGCCGCCCAGTCGAGCAGGTCGACGAGGCGGTGGGCGCCGTAGCCGCCGCGCGCGCAGAGCACGGCGGACACCGACGGGTCGCACCAGGCCTGCTGGAGGTCGGCCGCGCGGTCCGCGTCGGAGCCCGCGAGATACCCCAGCTCGCCGTCCGTGGCGAGCACATGGGGTGCCACGACCGGGTCGAGGTCCCAGCCGCGCAGGATGTCGAGGCCGGCCTGGAGCCGCTCCTCCACCACCGGCCCGCTCGGCGCCACGACGGCGACCCGCGCTCCGGCGGAGAGCCTCGGCGGCCTGGTCAGCGCGGTCACTTCGGTCACTTCCGCCACTTCGGTCACTTCACCAGTTCCAGCTCGGGGATTCCGGGCACGTCCAGCCCGAACACCTGAGCGTAGAGGGCGAGCTCCGACTCCAGCGCACGGACCAGGGTGTCGGCGCGCCGGAAGCCGTGGCCCTCGCCCGCGAAGGTGAGGTAGGCGTGCGGCACCGGGCGGCCGTCGAGCCGGGCGAGGAAGCGTTCGCACTGCGCGGGCGGGCAGATCACGTCGTCCAGCCCCTGGAGCAGCAGGAAGGGCGCGGTGAGCCGGTCGGCGTGCTCGCTGGGCGACCGCTCGGCGTACCGCTCGGGCACCTCGGCCAGCGGTCCGATCAGGGACTCCAGGTACTGGGACTCGAAGTCGTGGGTCTCCCCCGCGCCCCAGCTGGTGAGGTCGAGGACGGGGTAGGAGATGGTGCCGCAGGCGTAGACGTCGGTGCCGGTCAGAGAGGCGGCGGCGGTCCAGCCGCCGGCGCTGCCGCCGCGGATCGCGAGCCGGGCCCGGTCGGCGGTGCCCTCCTCGGCGAGGGCGAGCGCGACGGCCGCGCAGTCCTCGACGTCGACCACGCCCCACTGCTCGCGCAGCCGCTCCCGGTACTCCCGCCCGTATCCGGTGGAGCCGCCGTAGTTGACCTCGGCGACCCCGATGCCCCGGGAGGTGAAGTAGGCGATCGCGAGGTCGAGGACGAGCGGAGTCCTGCTGGTGGGGCCGCCGTGCGCCCAGACGACGAACGGCGGCAGCTCGCCCTCGGGGGCGGTGTGGCCGGGGTGGTGGGGCGGGTAGATGTGGGCGTGCACCTCGCGGCCGCCGGGACCGGCGAAGGTGCGGACCTGCGGCTCGGGGTAGTGGGCGGGGTCGACCGGGTCCTGGTGCGGGGCGCCGACGACCCGGGTGCGGCCGGAGGAGGTGTCGAGTTCGACGACCTCGTGGGCGGTGCGCGGGCCGGCGCCGACGGCGAGCACACGGGTGCCGTCCACGGCGAGGGTGGCGGAGAACTCGGTCCACGGTCCGGCGGCGTCGGCGGTCTCGCCGGTTTCCGGATCGAGTATCCCGAGTGCCAGCGGCCCGCGCCCGTGGAGGACGGCGATCAAGCCGTTGTCCAGCGGCGCGAACCAGTTCTGGCCGAGCCGCCAGAGCGGCCCCGCGAACTCCTCCGCGCGCGGGCACAGGGGCTCGTGGTCGCGGTAGAGGTTCCACCAACCGCTGCGGTCGCTGGTGTACAGCAGCCGGTCGTCCGCGGACCACTCCACCTGTGCGACGGCCTCCGTGGGACCGCCGGCCACGGTGCGGACCGAGTGCAGGACACCGTCCGCGCCGACCTCGCCGACCAGCAGTTCGGTGCCGTCCCAGGGCATCCGCGGATGGTCCCAGGCGAGCCAGGCGGCCCGGCGCCCGTCGTGCGTCAGGCGCGGTCCGGTGACGAACCGGTGCCGTCCGTCGGTGAGTTCGCGTACGGCGGCCCGGTCGTCGGCGGCCGAGCCGTCCAGCGGTACGGCGGCGAGCACCCGCCGTACGTCGGTGGGTGCGGTGCCCGTGAACTCCTCCAGGACGCACCAGACTTCGCCCCGGTCGAGCAGCAACCGCGGGTCGGCCCACCGGGGTCCGGGCGGGGTCAGCGGCCGGGGTGTTTCGCCGGGCCGGTACAGGTACAGCCGCTGGTCGTCGAAGTGGACGAAGACGAGCAGGGGTTGACCGCCGTCGTCGGGTACCGCACCGGCCCAGGGCCGTCCGCCGTACTCGATGACCCGGCTGCGGACGTTCCACGGCGCGGGCAGCACGGATTCCCCGGTGCTGCCGCGTACCAGGGTCCTGCGGCCGCCCTCCACGGGCCGGGGCTCGGTCCACCAGGGCTCGTCGCCGACGAAGCCCACCCACTCGGCGGAGCCGTCGTGCGCGGCCGCCAGGGCCGCGTCGACGGGTGAGGGCCACGAGCCGTACGCCTTCGTCTCCACGTTCTCTCCTACTCGCCGATGCCGTGCTACTCCGTGCTATGCCGTGCGCAGGAAGCGGTCCAGGACCTGGACGCCGAAGTGCAGGGCCTCGACGGGGACGCGTTCGTCGACGCCGTGGAACAGGGCCTGGTAGTCCAGGTCCTCGGGGAGCTTGAGCGGGGCGAAGCCGTAGCCGGTGATGCCGAGCCGGGAGAACTGCTTGGCGTCGGTGCCGCCCGACATGCAGTACGGCACCACGTGCCCGTCGGGGGCGAACTCCTCGACGGCGGCCCGCATCCGGGCGTACGTCGGTGAGTCCAGCGGTGCCTGGAGGGCGACCTCTCGGTGGTGGAACTCCCAGTCGACGTCGGGGCCGGTGAGGCGGTCGAGGGTGGCCCGGAACTCGTCCTCGGTGCCGTACAGATAGCGTCCGTCGACGAAGGCGACGGCCTCGCCGGGGATGACGTTGACCTTGTAACCGGCGTTCAGCATGGTCGGGTTGGCGCTGTTGCGGATGGTCGCCTCGACCAGCCTGGCGGCCGGGCCGAGCTTGTCGAGGAGCAGGTCGATCTCGGTGAGGTCGGGTTCGATGCCGTAGAGGGCGGCGAGTTCGGTCAGGGCGGCGGTGACCGTGGGGGTGAGCCGGAGCGGCCACTGGTGCTCGCCGATGCGGGTGACGGCGGCGGCGAGGCGGGTGACCGCGTTCTCCCTGTTGACCTTGGAGCCGTGTCCGGCCCGGCCGCGCGCGGTGAGCTTGAGCCAGGCCGTGCCGCGCTCGCCGGCGGCGACCGGGTAGAGGTGCCGTCCGGTGCCGTCGTGGAAGGTGAAGGCGCCGGACTCGCCGACGCCCTCGGTGCAGCCCTCGAACAGTTCGGGGTGGTGGTCGGCGAGGAACCCGGAGCCGTCGACCGCGCTGGCCTCCTCGTCGGCGGTGAACGCGACGACGATGTCCCGCCGCGGCCGTACCCCGTCCCGGGCCCAGGCCCGCACCACCGCCAGGATCATCGCGTCCATGTTCTTCATGTCGACGGCGCCCCGCCCCCACACGACCCCGTCGCGGATCTCCCCGGAGAACGGGTCGACGCTCCAGTCGGCGGCCTGCGCGGGTACGACGTCGAGGTGGCCGTGGACGAGGAGCGCGTCGGCGGCGGGGTCGGTGCCCTCGATGCGGGCGACGACATTGGTGCGTCCCGCGGTCCGCTCAAGAAGGATCGGCTCCAGTCCCGCCCCGGCGAGCCGCTCGGCCGCGTACTCGGCGGCGGGCCGCTCCCGGCAGTCGCCGCCGCCGAAGTTGCTGGTGTCGATCCGGATCAGCTCGGAGGTGAACCGGACGACCTCGTCGAGTGCCTGCTGGTCAGCCATACTGCTCCTCCACCGCGGCCGAGACGATCGTGGTGACCGCCTTGAAGGTGCGGATGCCGTCGTACATGGTCCCCTCGGTGTACGCCACCTTCCGCTCGCCGACCTGCTCCACGCCGGGGACGACGGTGGCGGCCAGGGCGAGGTGCTCGGCGTCGAACTCCAGGGCGATGGTGAACGGTCCGCCGGTCACCGGTTCGTGGCGCACCGCGAGCCTGGCCGCGTCCTTGGCGGCGGCGCGGATGTCGGCGGCGGTCCGGGCGGGCGTCCGGCACACGGCCGCGTACCTCGACACATGGTCCTTGACCGCGACCTTGAGGGCCTCGGGCGCGTAGCCGAGGGCGTCCTCGCAGGCCAGGTCGTCGCCGGTGACGAGGATGACCGGGACGCCGTACTCGGCGACGACGTGCGCGTTGAGCAGGCCCTCGCTGGCGCGGACGTCGCCCAGCCAGACACCGGTGACGGAGTTGGGCAGGTAGGTGTGGGCGAGGACGCCTTCCATGCCGGCGCCGGTGTGGTAGCCGACGAAGGCGATGCCGTCGACGTCGCCGTGCTGGACGCCCTCGACCATGGACAGCGTCTTGTGGCGGCCGGTGATCATCTCGGCGCGGTCGTCGAGCTGTTCCAGGAGCAGGTTGCGCATGCTCCAGTGGGCCTCGTTGATGAGGACCTCGTCGGCGCCGCCGTCGTAGAAGCCGAGGACGGCGGCGTTGACGTCGGAGGTGAACATCGGCCGGCACCGCTCCCACTGCGGCGCGCCGGGCAGCACGTCGCCGGGCCAGGTCACCCCGGTGGCGCCCTCCATGTCGGCGCTGATGAGGATCTTCATGGTCGGTCACGTTACGCGTCGGAGGGGCCACGGGCCACGGTGCGCCCGGCGGGTCGGACGGCGTCCGGTGGCCCGGCTCCGCCGCCCGGTCGCGTCCCTCAGCTCTCGCGTCCCGCCAGCACCCACTTCGACGGCAGCACGATCAGTTCGCCGTCAGGTGTGGACTCGGTCGTGGTCAGAGGAAGGTCACCGCTCGCGAGGACGGTGAGGCCGGCGTTGCGCAGGTACTCGGGGACCGCGGCGTCGGGGACCTCGCCGGGGGCGATGCCGTGGCGGAAGACCGGGGCGAGCTTGGGCGGCGGTCCCGACGGGCTCTGGGCGAGGCCGCCGAGGACGGGGCGGGCGGCCTCGGAGAGCTCGACGAGAAAGGCCCGGCCGCGGCTGCCGACGAGGGTGGCGACGGCGTCGATCACCGGCTGCCGGTCGTCGGGTTCGCACTGGTGCAGGACGCCCCGCATGTAGACGTTGGCGTCGCCGAGCTCCGCGTGCAGGGCCTCGGCCTCGCTCTTCTCGGCCGCGTCGAGGAGCCGGTAGCGGGCCTGTCCCGCGGGGTCGGCGTGCCGGGCGTGGTCCAGGGCGGCCTCGGCGATGTCGGTGCCCAGGACGCGGGGGAAGCGGCCGGCGAGGAAGCGGGTCTGGGTGCCGTTGCCGCAGCCGAGGTCGACCAGGGGCAGGCCGGGGTCGGTGAGGTGGGGTTCGAAGAGGGCGACGTGGACGGCGGCGGTCACAACCGGCTCGGCGTCCCAGAACACCGCCCCCGGTTCGTCGGGCGCCTCGCGCCAGAAACCCTCCCAGGCACTGCGGTACCGACTCGTCACGCTCATGGCCCAACTCCCCAGGATGCAGCCGCATGTGACCCGTCGTAAGTGACGGGCCAGTACGGTCTACCCTGCGCCGGTTACGGCCACAAGCGCCCGGCGCGTTCCTTCACCCCGCGTTCGACGGACGTGCGCCCCCGGGCCGGCGGCGCGCCCGGGTCAGCGGCGCCGTGCGGTGAGTTCGAACCAGACGGTCTTCCCGGCGGCCGTACGGCTGGTGCCCCACTCCCGGGCGAGGGTGGAGACCACCCGCAGTCCGCGTCCCGCCTCGTCGCCGGGCCCCGCGCTGAGCAGGGTCGGCAGGGTGTGGTCGTCGTCATCGACCTCGCACAGCAGGGTCTCGCCGCGTATCAGCCGGAGCTGGACGGGGCGGCTGTGGGAGTGCCGTACGGCGTTGGTGACGAGTTCGCTGACCATGAGTTCGGCGGGGTCGGCGAGCCGGGCCAGGCCCCAGTCGTGGAGTTGCTCGCGGACGACGGCGCGGGCGCGGCGGACCTCGGCCGGGTCGAGGGCGAGCCGCCATTCGGCGACGTCCTCCGGCCCGATGCCGTTGAGGCGGGCCATCAGCAGGGCGACGTCGTCCTTGCGGCCGCCGCGAGTGTTGAGGGCGCGGATGATGGTGTCGCAGGCGTCGTCCATGGAGGCGGCCGGGTGGGCGGCGGACTCGCAGAGGGTGGCGAGGCCGACGCCGATGTCCTCGCCGCGCATCTCGACCAGTCCGTCGGTGCACATGACCAGCCGGTCGCCGGGGTCGACGCGCACCCGCAGCGACTCGAAGGCGACCCCGCCGACGCCGATGGGCGCCCCGGTGGGCAGGTCGAGGAGTTCACTGCGCCCGTCGACGGCCCGCACCAGCACCGGCGGGATGTGGCCGGCGTTGGCGAGGTGCAGTTCGCCCTCGATCGGGTCGTAGACGGCGTAGAGGCAGGTGGCGAGGTAGCCGTCGCCGAGGCGTTGCGCCAGGTCGTCGAGGTTGCGCAGGAGCTGGGCGGGCGGCAGGTCCATGGCCGCCATCGTCTGGACCGCGGTCCGCAACTGGCCCATCATCGCCGCCGAGTTGAGGCCGTGGCCCATCACGTCGCCGACGACCAGGGCGGTGCGGGCGCCGGGGAGTTTCACGGAGTCGAACCAGTCGCCGCCGACGCGGCCGAGCAGGGTGCCCGGCAGGTACCGGGTGGCGATGTCGCAGCCCGCCATGCGCGGCGGGATGTGCGGCAGCATGCTGTCCTGGAGGGTCTCGGCGACGCTCTCCTGGAACGTGTACATGCGCGCGTTGTCGAGCACGAGCCCGGCGCGGGCGGCGAGTTCGGCGCCGGTGACCCGGTCCATGTCGTTGAACAGCTCGCGCTCGGGGTGGCGCAGCAGGATCATGAAGCCGAGCACGACCGTGCGCGCCTTGAGCGGTACGACCAGCATCGAGCGGCCGGTGATCAGCGGCCGGATGTCGCGCTTCTCGAACTGGGAGGCGATGGCGTGGCCCATCTCCTCGCTGATCCGCGGCACCAGGACCGGCTCGCCGGTGGTCATGCACTGGAAGAACGGGGTGTGCGCCGGGAACGGCATCGCCTCGCCGACCGGGATGACGTCGTCCCAGCGGCCGGGTTCGTCGGTGTGCTCGACGGCGACCCGGTGCCACATGGTGGTGGTGTCGGGCACGCCGTCCGGGAACTCCTCGCCGGCGACGACCTGTTCGCGCAGATAGGTGCCGGCGACATCGGTGAAGCGGGGTACGACGGCTCTGCTGACCTCGATGATGGTGCGGGACAGGTCGAGCGAGGTGCCGATCTTCCCGCTGACCTCGTTGAGGAATTCGAGGCGTTCACGGACGGCCGCGTACTCCAGGTCCTCGCCCTCGTCGTCGGCGAGTTCGACGGGTACCGGCAGGCCCTGGGCGGCCACCCGGGCGGCACGCTCGCGGCGGGCCATCCGCTCGGTGCGCCGGGCGACGCCCCAGTCGGGGGTCACGGGCACCCGGTCGTTCTGGCTGAACTCCAGGATGGGGTAGCCGAGTTCGAGGACCTGGGCGACGATCCGGGCGCTCTCGTCGACGCTCATGCTGGGCAGGATCTCGGGGAGCCTGCGGGCCAGTTCCTCGGCGCCGGGGAAGTCGGTGTGCAGGGCGAAGCCGGGCGCGATGCGCTCGAAGGCGATGCCCTCGTCGCGTTCGGCCTGGCGCAGGCGCTCGGCGTCGGCGGCGAGCACCAGCAGTCGTTCGTTCCCGGGGCCGACCAGCGGGTAGGCCCACCAGAGCACATCGGCGCGGTCGCGGTCGGCGACGGTGAGCCGGGCGCGGCCGGCGGCCGGGAAGTTCAGCCGTCCGTCGAGGGAGGACTCCAGGTCGGGGCCGAGTCCGTCGTAGGCCGCGTAGGCGCCGTACGGGGTGATCTCGTCGTCCTCGGGGAGCGCGCCGGAGACGGGCAGCAGGTCGAGGACGGAGCGGCCGATGGCGTCCTCCTTGGCCGCGCCGAACAACCGCCGGGCGCCGGTGCTCCAGTGGGAGACCTGGCCGTCACGGTCGACGACGACCACGGCCAGGGGGATGCGGCCCGGAGCGCCGTCCCCAGCACCGAGGCCGGGAGGTGCGTCCCGCTCGCTGCCACGGTCCATGACCCAGGCCCTCTCTCCCCACGGCTCCGCAAAAGATCTGTGCCGCCCGTCACTACCGTACGGTGGCCGCCGGTTGCGATGTGTGGCAATCCTGGAATTGGTTTCACCGGATCGCACCGGCGCGCAGGTCGGCGCCCGTATGCGGTGCGCGAACCGTGTTCACCGCGTCGGTGATCACCCCTGGCTCGGTCCTCGCTCTGTCCTCGCTCAGTCCTCGTGGCCGAGCTGGAGATCGCGTTCGGTGCGGCCGCCGCCCGCGACCTGGAGGACCGTGGCGACCGGCGGGTAACCGGCGGCGATGACCGTGTACTCGCCGGAGGACAGGTCCACGAACCGGAACGTTCCGTCGGCACCGGTGGTGAGTGTGTCCACGACGTTCCCGGCGGCGTCGAGCAGGGTCACCCGCGCGTCCTCCACGGGCCGGCCTCCCCCGGCCCGGACCGTGCCCTTCAGCACGGCGCCGCCCGCGAGTTCGACGTTCTGCCGGGTCTCCCGGGAGGCCTGGACGGTGACCGGGAGGGCGGCCGGGCGGAAGGCGGGGGCGCTGGCGGCGAGGGTGTACTCGCCGGCCACCAGCTCGGTGATCACATAGCCGCCCTCGCGGCCGCTGCGGACGCTCGCGACGACCTCGCCGTGCACGTTGGTGAGAGTGACGGTGGCGTCCCGTACCGGAGTGCCGTCGGCGGTGAGCACGCTGCCCGCGAGCCGCCCGGCACCGCCGAGGACGACATCCAGCTCGACGGGCCGCTCGCCGACCGTCACGGAGACGGCCTGCGGCTGGTGTCCGCCGGCGGCGGCGATCAGGACGTACGGCCCGGAGCCGGGCGTGGCCAGGGCGTACCGGCCGTCCTCGCCGCTGGCGCCCCGGCCGACCTGCCGGCCGACGGCGTCGATGAGGGTGAGCGCGGCGCGCGGCACCACGGTCCCGTCGGGATGCTGCACCGTGCCGCAGACGGGGATCCCGGCGCCGGTGTGCGGCGACCGGGCCTGCGGGATCGGGGCGTTCACGGCTTCGGACTCCGTTTCGGCGGTGGGGTGGGACACCAGCGGTTTCTCCTTGAGGAAGCAGGTGACGAGCAGCCCGAGGACGAGCACCGGGACCAGGTAGAGGAAGATCCGGGGCATCGCGTCGGCGTAGGCGCGGATGTAGGCGTCGCGCAGCGCCGGGGGCAGCGCGTGGACGAGCTGCGGGGTGAGGGACTCGGGGTCGGGCAGGCGGGCGCCGGCGTGGGCGGGGAGACGTTTGTACAGGGCGTCGGTGAGCCGGTCGGCGAAGAGGGTGCCGAAGACGGCGGCGCCGACGCTGCCGCCGATCTGCCGGAAGTAGTTGTTGGCGCTGGTGGCGGTGCCGAGGTCGGCGGGCCGTACGGAGTTCTGCACGGCGAGGACGAGCACCGGCATCACCATGCCGATCCCGGCGCCGAGCACTGCCATCCAGATGCTGTACTGCCAGCGCGGGGTGCCGACTTCGAGCCGGGAGAGCAGCCACATGCCGACCACCGACAGCCCCCCGCCGAGCACCGGGTAGATCCGGTAGCGGCCGGTGTGGCTGATGAGCTGTCCCGCGACGATCGAGGCACCGACGATCCCGCCCATCATGGGCAGCATCAGCAGCCCGGACTCGGTCGCCGAGGCGCCGTCGACCATCTGCAGGAAGGTCGGCAGATAGCTGGCGGCACCGAACAGGGCGACGCCGATGATCAGTCCGACCAGGCCGCTCACGTTGAAGACGGAGTCCCGGAACAGCCGGAGCGGGATGAGGGGTTCGACCGCGTGGTGCTCGACGACGAGAAACAGCCCGGTGGCGACCACCGCGCCGGCCCCCAGCCCGATGATGACGCGTGAGCCCCACGCGTCCTCCGTGCCGCCCCAACTGGTCAGCAGAACAAGGCAGGTGGAGGCGGCGGCGAGCAACAGCGCGCCCAGCACGTCGAAACGGCCGCGGGCCCGGGGCTTCGGCAGCTTCAGTACGACGCTGATGACGGCCAGGGTGACCAGCCCGAAGGGCACGTTGACGTAGAAGCACCAGCGCCAGGAGAGGTGGTCGGTGAAGTAGCCGCCGAGCAGCGGCCCGGCGACGGAGGCGAGGCCGAAGGCGGCGCCGATCAGGCCCATGAAGCGGCCGCGCTGCCGGGGCGGCACGATGTCGGCGATGATCGCCTGCACCCCGATCATCAACCCGCCCGCGCCGACGCCCTGGACGGCGCGGAAGGCGATCAGCTGGTCCATGCTCTGCGCCCGTCCGGCCAGCGCGGAGCCGACGGCGAAGACCAGGATCGCGAACTGGAAGACGCCCTTGCGGCCGATGAGGTCGCCGAGTTTGCCGTAGACGGGGAGGCCGACGGTGGCGGTGAGCAGATAGGCGGTGATCGCCCAGGACATCTTGTCGAGGCCGTGCAGCTCGCCGACGATCTTCGGCAGCGCGGTGGCCACGATCATCTGGTCCAGCGCGGCGAGGAGCAGGGCGAGCATCAGCCCGCAGAACACCAACCGGGTGCGGCGCGGCCCGAGTCCGGAGGCCGGGGCGGGTTCCGGCACGGGGGCGTCCGCGGGCGCCGCGGCCGGTTCCTCGTACTGCACCAGCGTCGTTCCGCCCACGTACCGCTCCCCTCGTCGCGCCTGCGCACAATTCCCGCCTTATTTCCCGTAGGGCGACAACTGTGAGCAAGCACGACGAGTTACGGCACGAGACCGGCCGGGCCGGAGATCCACTCGAACCGGTGAGGGGCCAACAGGCCTGGGTCCCCGGGCGGTTACTTCCCGACCTCGGCGGCGAGCTTGTCGAGCACCGCGTCGTAGATCCGGCCGAGGCCCTTGGGCGCGAAGGTCTTCTCGAAGAAGCCGCCGATACCGCCGGCACCCTGCCAGGTGGTGTGCACGACGACCTTGGACTGGCCCTCGCCGGCCGGGGTGACGCGCCAGGTGGTGACCATGGAGGAGTTGCGGTCCTTCTCGACCAGCTCTCCGTCGGTGGGCTCGCTGACCTCCAGGAGGCAGTCGCGGACGCGCTTGCTGGTGGCCTGGAGCTTCCAGTGGACCAGGGTGCCCTCGCCGTCGCCGCCCTCACGCACCTCGTATTCGCTGAAGTGCTCGGACAGCAGCTTCGCGCGCGTGCCGCTGTAGTCGGCGATCGCGTCGAACACCGTCTCCGCGTCCGCGGAGACGACCCGCTCCGTAGTGGCCTCGACCTGCGCCATCGCTTTCCTCCAGCACCTGAGTTCTCGGGGTTGCGCCAAGCCAATCACCCCGGCACCCGGCCGCCCAAATCGGGGTGCCGGAAGCGATCGGAATCGGTGTCCGCGCGGTCTCCACAGATCGTTCGCACGATCATGGGAACAGATGTTCTATTCTCTGGGCAGTGCTACCGAGGAGGCGTCATGCGCTGGGAGAACCTCACCGAGGAGACCGGACCCGGCCGGGCCGGCACCGCGCTGTTCGGCGCGGACGTGGTCACGACCCGGACCTTCGACACGCCTGAATTTCGCGGAATCACCTTTCACGAGGTGCGGGCGCGGTCGATCATCAACCGGGTGCCGGGCGCCTCGCGGATGCCGTTCGAATGGACGGTGAACCCGTACCGGGGCTGCACGCACGCATGCGTGTACTGCTTCGCCCGCAAGACCCACAGCTATCTGGACCTGGACACCGGGATCGGCTTCGACAGCCAGATCGTGGTCAAGGTGAACGCGCCGGAGCTGCTCCGCCGCCAGCTGGGCTCACGCCGCTGGCTCGGCGACCACATCGCGATGGGCACCAACGTCGACTGCTACCAGCGGGCCGAGGGCCGCTACCGGCTGATGCCGGGGATCATCTCCGCCCTCACCGAGCACGCGAACCCGTTCTCGATCCTGACCAAGGGCACCCTGATCCTGCGCGACCTCGACCTGCTGCGCCGGGCGGCGGACGTCACGGACATCGGCATCTCGGTCTCGGTCGGCTTCGTCGACCCCGAGCTGTGGCGCACCGTGGAGCCGGGCACCCCGGCCCCCGAGCGCCGCCTGGACGTCGTACGCGCCCTCACCGAGGCCGGTATCGGCTGCGGGGTCCTGATGGCGCCGGTGATCCCCTTCCTCGGCGACCACCCGGCCCAGCTCCGGGCCACCGTGCGGGCGATCGCGGCGGCCGGGGCCACCTCGGTGACACCCCTGGTGCTGCATCTGCGGCCCGGCGCCCGCGAGTGGTTCATGAGCTGGCTCGCGGCGCATCACCCGCATCTGGTGCGGCGCTACGAGCGGCTGTACGCGGAGGGCGCCTACGCGCCCAAGTGGTACCAGCGCCGGGTCACCCGTCAGGTGCACGAGCTGGCCCAGGAGTACGGCATCGGGCCGAACCGCGCGGGCACCCCCCGCCGGATCCCGGTACCGGCGGCTTCCGAGGAGCCCGCACTGCCGGAACCGACCCAGCTCACGCTGCTCTGAGTGGGTGGGGCTGCGAAACCACCGCCGCCGAGCAGGCGCCCTGACTCAGTCGTGTTCCGCCGCCCCACAACCGCCCTTGGCCCGCCTGATCCTGACCGGGTACCCCTGGCACCGGGCGGACTCTGAAGTACTAGCCTGCGGACGTGGATATCTCACACGTAGCTCGCGTCCTGCATGAACCGGGGAAGCGTCCCAGGGTCGGGCACATCCAGTTTCTCAACTGTCTGCCGATTTACTGGGGACTGGCCCGCACAGGCACCTTGCTCGACCTGGAGTTGACCAAGGACACTCCGGACCGGCTGAGCAGTCTGCTGGTCGACGGGACCCTGGACATCGGTCCGATCGCCTGCATGGAGTACCTCAAGCATGCCGATGACCTGGTGCTGCTCCCGGACATCGCGGTGGGCAGCGATGGCGCGGTGACCTCCTGCCTGATCGTCAGCCAGGTCCCACTGCGCGAGTTGGACGGGCGCCGGGTCGCCCTGGGTTCCACCTCGCGCTCGTCGGTACGCCTGGCTCGACTTCTGCTGGAGGAGCGGGAAGGGGTCCGCCCGGAGTACTTCACCTGCCCGCCGGACCTGCCGGTGATGATGCAGGACGCGGACGCCGCCGTCGTCATCGGTGACGCCGCGCTACGCGCCTACCTTCACCAGGCCGAGGATCTGGGACTGCTGGTGTACGACCTGGGCGAGATGTGGAAGGCGTGGACCGGTCTGCCGTTCGTCTTCGCGGCCTGGGCCGTCCGCAAGGACTACTTGGCGCGGAACCCTCGCATCGTGCGCGAGGTGCACCAGGCCTTCCTGGAGTCCCGGGACCTCTCGATGGCCGAAATTGACAAGGTGTGCGAGCAGGCCGCCCGGTGGGAGGCGTTCGACGAGCAGGCGTTGCGCCGCTACTACACCGAGGCTCTGGACTTCTCGTTCGGCGAACGCCAGTTGGCGGGTGTTCGCGAGTTCGCTCGCAGGGTTGCCTCGGACTCCGGATTCGATCCTGAGCTGGAGATCTCGGTCCTCCAGCCGTAGCGGTGCACGGCGGGGCGGACCCGCTCGGAACCGCGGCCGGGTGACCGTCCTGTTCCGAGCGGGCGTGATCGAGCGGGCGCGGGTCAGAAGCCGGAGGCGGGGCGCGTGGTGTAGTGCTCCTCCAGCCGGGTCAGCTCTTCGGCGCCGAGCTTGAGTTCGGTGGCGGCGACGGCGTCGGTGAGGTGGTGCGGCTTGGTGGTGCCGACGAACGGCGCCGTGACCGCCGGCTTGTGCATCACCCAGGCCAGCGCCACCTGGGCGCGGCTGACGCCGCGCTCCGCGGCGATGGCGGCGACCGCGTCGATGATTCCCCGGTCGGCCTTGGCGGTCTGGCCGTAGAGGATCTCCTCGGCGCCGTCGGTGCTGTTGCGCGTGGTCTGCTCGTCCAGGTCGCGGGTCAGCCGGCCGCGCGCCAGCGGGCTCCAGGGCATCACGCCGATGCCCTGGTCCAGGCAGTACGGCAGCATCTCCCGCTCCTCCTCGCGCTGAAGCAGGTTGTACTGGTCCTGCATGGACACGAACCGGGTCCAGCCGTGCAGGTCCGCGGTGTGCTGGAGCTTGGCGAACTGCCAGGTCCACATCGAGGACGCGCCGATGTAACGGGCCTTGCCGGCCTTCACCACATCGTGCAGCGCCTCCATGATCTCCTCGGCCGGCACATTCGGGTCGAGCCGGTGGATCTGGTACAGGTCGATGTAGTCGGTGCCCAGCCGGCGCAGACTCTCGTCCACCTGGGTGAGGATCGCCGCCCGGGACAGACCACCGCCCTTGGGGCCGGGGCCCATCGTGGCGTTCACCTTGGTGGCGATGACCACCTCGTCCCGCTTGGCGAACTCGCGCAGCAGCCGGCCGGTGATCTCCTCGCTGGCGCCGAGGCTGTACATGTTGGCGGTGTCGAATGTGGTGATGCCGGACTCGATGGCCTGCTTGAAGTACGGACGGGACTCGTCGATGCCGAAGGACCACTGATGGGTGCCGCCGGCCGGGTCGCCGAAGCTCATGCAGCCCAGCACGACCTTGGAGATCGACAGCCCGCTCTTGCCCAATCGGAGGTATTGCATGGCGAGAAATCCTTACCAGGTGACGGAAAGCGAGTGGACGCCGTACACGAAGTTGCCGTGCTTGAACGGGAAGGCGCGTAGCGCTTCGGACAGGGCAACGCTCCGTGACTAAACGTTTGTTTAGTTATGGAGGGTAGGGTACGCCGCCCGCCGGCGTGCGCAGCTTGCACACCGGCGGCATGTGACCGAGGTCATTGGGTGACGAGCCAGACCACCTCGTCGACGAAGTCGACGAGGGCTTCGACCGCCGCGGAGTCACCTGAGGCGTGCCAGAGCGCGACCCGGCCATGGGCAGCCGTGAAGACCAGGACCGCGGCTCGCCGTGGCGGCATCCGCAGCCGCACACCGGCCTGCTCGCAGCGATCGAACGCCGTGGCCACCTTGGTCACGAGGTCGACCATCGGCCCGGTCCGGGGCGCCGTCATCGGCTGATGGTTGATCAGCAGGCGGTAGTGGCCGGGGTTGTCCACCACGAACTGGCAGTAGGTCCGCACCTGGGCCCGCACCCGCTCCAGCACGGCGTCCTGCTCGCACGACTCATCGGCCTTGGCCATGGCCCGCGAGATCTGCTCGTAGTCGTACTCGATCAGCCCTTCGACCAGCGCGGACTTGTCGGCGAAGTGCTGGTAGAAAGCGGCCGGCGAGATGCCCGCGGCGCGTGCGACGCCGCGGATCGTCAGCCCCTCCTCGCCGCCCAACTCGGACAGCAGGCGCGCGGCCCCCTCCAGGATTTCCAGGCGGAGCCGGTCACCTTGCCCTCGCGGGTTGCGTGCGCGCTGCGATGTCTCGGCCACGAGGCACTGTAACCGGTCCCCAGGGCGACCGAGTCATCGGCGACTTCGTCGACGAGGCCGTCCGGCTCGTCACCCGACGCCCTCGGCCACACGCTGCCGGAGCACAAGTTGCGCACCGGCAGGAGGCATGGGCTACCCTCCATAACTAAACGAACGTTCAATCACGGAGGGTAGCCATGTCCGATGCGATACCCGCCTTCCCCATGGCCCGGGCCGCCCAGTGCCCCTTCGACCCGTCCCCGCAACTGCGTGAGGCCGGGCCGATCAGCCGGGTGAGAATCTAGGACGGCAGCACGCCGTGGCTGGTCACCGACTACGACGTGCAACGCGCGGTACTGGCCGACCAGCGGTTCAGCGCCGACAGCGGCAAGCCCGGCTATCCCGCCCAGACCGAGGCGATCCTGGTCCAGCGCGAGAAGTCGAAGGCGTTCATCAGCATGGACGACCCGGAGCACGACAAGCAGCGCAGGATGCTCACCCGCAACTTCACGATCAAGCGGATGGAGGCGATGCGGCCGCGTATTCAGCAGATCACGGACGGCCTGATCGACGACATGCTCGCCGGTTCCAAGCCCGTCGACCTGGTGACCGCGTTCGCGCGGCCGGTCCCGTCGCTGGTGATCTGCGACCTGCGCGGCGTGCCGTGCTCCGCCCACGACTTCGTCCAGTCCCGCAGCACCAAGCTGGCCGCCCGGAACACGACGATGGACGAGGCGATCAAGGCCAACGACGAGCTCAAGGCGTACCTGTTGGACCTGGTGGCGGCCAAGGAGAAGCAGCCGACCGACGACATGATCGGCCGACTGGTCACCGACCAGCTCGCCACCGGCGCGCTGACCCGCGACGAGATCGCCGCCATGGCGGCACTGATGCTCAGCGCGGGCCACGAGACCACCGCCAACATGATCGCCCTGGGCACACTCGCGCTGCTGCGCAACCCCGCGCAGCTGGCCGAGATCCGCGACACCGACGACCCGAACCTGATCGCCGACGCCGTCGAAGAACTGCTGCGGTACCTCAACATCACGACCGGCGGACGGCGGCGCGTGGCCACCGAGGACATCGAGGTCGCCGGCCGGCTGGTTCGCGCGGGCGAGGGCATCATCCTGGCCAACGAGGCCGGCAACCGTGACGAGGGTCAGTTCCCGGAGCCGGACCGGCTGGACATCCACCGCCGGGCCCGGCACCACATCGCCTTCGGCTACGGCGTGCACCAGTGCCTCGGCCAGCCTCTGGCCCGCGTGGAGCTGCAGGTCGTCTACAGCACGCTGTACCGCCGGATCCCGACGCTGGAGCCGGCGATCCCCTTCGAGGACGTGCAGTTCAAGCACGACAACTTCGTGTACGGCGTCCACTCGCTTCCCGTCACCTGGTAAGGACTTCTCGCCATGAAGGCTGCTGTCGATCAGGACAGGTGCGTCGGCTCCGGGCAGTGCGTGCTGATGGCCCCCGACGTGTTCGGCCAGCGCGACGAGGACGGCATCGTCGTGCTGCGCAACGAGTTTCCGCCGGTCGAGCTGTACGACGACGTGCGCCAGGCGGCCCGGGTGTGCCCGGCGCTGGCCATCGAGCTGGACGAGTCGTGATAGCCGTTGTCGGCGCGTCGGCCGCGGGGCTCACCGCGGCCCAGACGCTCCGGCGCGAGGGCTACGACGGGCCGCTCACGGTCATCGGCGACGAAGAGGTGATGCCGTACGACCGGCCGCCGCTGTCCAAGCAGATCCTGTCCGGCGCATGGGAACCGTCGAAGATCGCCCTGCCGTGCGGCGTGGAGGGCGTCGAGTGGATGCTGGGGGTGCGGGCCACAGGTCTGGATGTCGAGGGCCGACGGCTCACACTGTCCCCTGGCGACGATCTGGCCTACGACAAGCTGGTCATCGCCACGGGGGTCACGCCGCGGCGGCTGCCGTTCGGGCAGGAACTGGCCGGCGTGCACACGCTGCGGACCCTGCCGGACACGGTGGCGTTCAAGGAGGATCTCGCGTCGGCTCGGTCGGTGGTGATCGTCGGAGCCGGCTTCATGGGCTGCGAGGTGGCCGCCGTGGCCTCGGGTACGGGCGCGGACGTCACCGTCGTCGATCCTCTGCCGACGCCCATGATCCGCCAGTTCGGACCGTGGCTCGGTGGCCTGGTCGCGCAGCTGCACGCCGGCCACGGCGTGCGGATGCGGCTGGGCGTCGGGGTGACCGGGCTGTCCGGTGACTCTCGTGTCGACGGTGTGGAACTCGCCGACGGCACCGTACTGCCGGCCGACGTCGTGCTCGTCGCCATCGGGTCCGTACCCAACACCGACTGGCTCGTGGGCAGTGGACTGTCGCTGACCCACGGCGTCGACTGCGACTCGTTGTGCCGGGCCGCGCCGGACGTCGCCGCCGCCGGCGATGTCGCGTCGTGGACGCATCCCGTGCACGGCAGGCGGACTCGGGTCGAGCACCGGATGAATGCCACCGAGCAGGGCATGGCCGCCGCCCGCACCCTGCTCGGCAAGGGCGAGCCGTACGCGGCGATCTCGTACTTCTGGACCGACCAGTACGACGTGCGGATCCAGGCGTACGGCGACTTCCCGGCAGGCGCCGTACCGTCGTTGGCCGCCGGCGACATCCGCGAGGGCCGGTTCGCGGCCGTGTACGCACGCGACGGCCGGATCACCGGCGTGCTCGGCTGGAACCTGCCCCGCGACACCCGCCGCCTCCGCGCCCGCATCGGCGAAGTCGGCCCACTCAGCCCCCGCAACGAACTGGGAACAGCGTGAGCAGCCGCAATGGCACGCCCCGTGGCGTGCGCTCCCCTGGGTGGATCGCCGCCCTCCTCGGAATCCTCTACGGACTCGCCACGACCGGCACGTCCGCGGTCACGGTGAGCCTGCCCCGGCTGGCGGGCGAGCTCGGCATCGGCGCAAGCAGCGCCGCCTGGACGATCAGCGTGTACACGGTGGTGCTTGCCGTCGCGACCCCGCTGCACGGGCGGCTGGCCGACGCGTACGGGCTGCGGGCGCCGCTGGTCTTCGGGGTGGTCGCGATGGCGGTCGGCGCGGCCGGGTCCGCACTGGCCCCGGCCTTCCCCCTCCTGATCGTCGCCCGGGTCGTGCAGGGCTTCGGCGGGGCGAGCATCGCGGTGCTGGTCACCGCGCTGGTCTCGGCGATGTGGGACGGCCCGCAGCGTGGCGCGGCGCTCGGCCGGGTGGCTGGGGTGGGGGCCACGTTCAGTGCACTGGGCCCTCTGATGGGCGGCGCGCTGGAGGATGCCGGCGGTTGGCGGCTGGCCATGACGCTGCCCGCGCTCGGGCTGCTCGCCCTCCCGTACCTGGCCCGGCTCACGCCGTCCGGAGGGTCCCGCGAACGCATCGACCGCACCGGTGCCGTGCTCATCGCGATGGCCGCGTCCGGGCTCGTGCTGCTGCTGCAGTCGCCGTCGTCGGGCGCGGTCACGGCGATCGTCGGCGCGGTGCTGCTCGCCGCGGGCGCGCCGGCCGTCGTCGCCTGGGTGCGGGCGCGGCCACACGGGTTCCTGCCCCGCTCCGTCGTGACCAACCCGGTGGTGCTGCGCAGCTCGTTCGCGGCCGCCGCCATCCCGGCCGGCTGGTTCGCACTGCTCGTCGGGGTGCCCAGCGTGGCCGCGGGCTGGGGCTGGACACCGCTGGCCACCGGTCTGCTGATGCTCCCCGCGGCGGCCGTCGGGCTGGTAGCGCCGTGGTTCTGCCGAAGGGCGCTCGCCCGGCTGGGTGCACGGCGCGCCATCGCCGTGGCGTGCTCCATCGCGGTCCTCGCACTGCTCGTCGCCGCGGCCGGCGCGGCCACGGACTCCCCGGCGTTGCTCGCGCTGGGCGTGGGGCTCATCACGGTGGCCTTCGGGCTGGGGCAGCCCGCCATGATGTCGGCCGCCGACGAGGCCGTGGCCGCCGCCGATCGCGGCGTCGCCATCGGGGCTGCGACGCTGGTGTTCCTCATCGGTGCCAGCGTCGGCGCCGCCCTGGTCGGCGGTCTCGGCGGGGTGGCGAGCCTGTCCACGGTGTTCCTCGTGCTCGTGGCGCTGCCGGTGATCGGGCCGGCCGTCCTGCTGCTGGCCGGTCGCCGGCGCGCCGCACTCGCATGACCGCACCAATGCCGGGACGGCCTCGGCTCCGCCACGGACGTTGTGGTGGCCGCCGACGACATCGACACCCGCCAGTTCGCGACGGTGTGGGCAAGCGATGGCCGACGTCGATTCCCCTCACTGCTCCGGACCACGCTGAATCTCCGCGGCGGCTGCGCGTGGACCGCGCATGGCGCCGGGATCCCGCTACCGCCCCGTGTCCTGTGCAGCTGAACCGCCCTCAACGACAAGGAGCCAAACGATGATCAGCGACACCGGATCCGTTCTCGCTCGCCCGGAGTCCGGGCCCGTCACCGGCATCCGTGGAGCGGACCAGTTACTGCGGTTCCCCGGGATCCGCTACGGAACGGCCGAACGTTTCGCACAGCCGGTCCGGGCCGATCGGCACGCCGACACCGTCGACGCGACCCGGCCAGGCCCGATCTGCCCGCAGCTGCCGTCCCGCCTGGAACCGGTCTACGGCGCGCAGTGGAACGAGCCGCCGCAGTCCGAGGACTGCCTCTACCTGGCGATCACGACACCGGATCTCGCCGGCAGCCGACCGGTGATGGTATGGGTGCACGGCGGCGGATACATGACCGGTGGCGGCACCCTCCCCATGTACGACGGTGGGCGGCTCGCCGCGGACGGCGATGTCGTCGTCGTGTCCGTCAACTACCGGCTGGGTGCGCTGGGCTACCTGGTCCACAAAGGGGTCAGCAACGGCAACCTCGGCCTGTACGACCAGATCCTCGCGCTGGAATGGGTGCACGACAACATCGCCGCGTACGGCGGCGATCCGGCGAACATCACCGTCTTCGGCCAGTCCGCCGGCGCAAGCTCGGCCATCACGCTCCTGTCGGTCCCACGCAGCCGACGACTGATCCGACGGGTGATCGCACAGAGCGCACCGACTCTCGCGACGCTCCCCACCCGCGACGAGGCATTCGCGGCCGGGCCCTACTTCGCCGAGGCAGCCCGTGGCGATCTGACGACACTCCCGGTGCGGCGGATCCTCGACGCCCAAGCCCGGACCGCACAGTGGAATGCGGACATGTCGTCGAGGAGGGGGACGGTGCCGTTCCGGCCCGCGCTGATGGATCCACTCGGAGACCCTCGTACGAACCGACGCACCTTCCAGTCCGAGCCCATGCCGGACCTCCTCATCGGCTATACCTCCGACGAGGGCAGGGCGTTCGCCCTCAGCGCCCCGTCCCCGGTACCCGAGGAAGCCGTCGCGGCGATGTCCCGCAAGGTCTTCGTCGAGCCGGCGCACGCGATCGCACAACAGGTCCTCGACGCCGGCGGAGCAGCCTTCCTGTACGAGTTCGGCTGGGCACCGACGGAAGGGGGCCTCGGCGCCGTGCACGGCGCCGAGATGCCCTTCCTGCTGGGGACACGGGACGCGTGGGCCGGGAGCCCGGTGCTGGGCAGCACCGACTGGGCCACCGTCGAGGCCAAAGGCAAGACCCTCCGGCAGAGCTGGGCACATTTCGCGCGGTACGGATCGCCGAGCACCGCCGAAGTCGCATGGCCGCAATGGAGTGGCGACGAGACGTCCGTCCAGCGGATCGGTTAGGGCTGTACCGACGCCGCCGCGCTTGCCCGGCAGATCCAACAGCTGGGCTGTCGCGGTGACGTCAACACTGTCTGTCGCCACCTACGGCCCTGTCGCACAGGACGATCCCGGCGGATGCTCCGCTGCCCCGTCTGACCGTCCGCCGGGTCACCGAGACCGAACGCGAGTGCTTTGACGAACTGTGCGAACGCAGCCCCGCCCTGAAGCGCAACGAGGACCGCCGGACTCTCGCAGAACACCCACTCAGGGCGTTTGTGCCTGGGGGGCGTTCGGGCGCAAGCCTCGGACCAATTGGGTTATTAATCGTCAGAATGCGTTCTTCCGGGTCCTTTTTCCGGGACGATGCGGCGAGGACCGTGACACGTGCGGTCCGCGACCCTCCGTCCTGGGAGGACCCCATGCGAACACGCGCAGCCGTGCTGTGCGCCGCCGCCGCTGTCGTGGCCGGTTCGGTCACCGTCCTGCCCGCGAGCGCCGCCGCCCGAACCCCCGTCCAGGTGTCCCCGGTGACCTGGAAGAAGTGCGGCACCACCGACTACCCGACGCTCCAGTGCGGCTCGGTCAAGGTGCCCCTCGACTACCGGAACCCGCGCGGGAAGCAGATCACGCTCGCCCTCTCCCGCGTCCCGCACACCGCGTCGGCCTCTCAGGGCCCGCTGCTGGTCAACCCGGGCGGCCCCGGCGGCAGCGGGCTGGCCCTCGCGGGCTTCGTGGCGTCCGCGCTGCCCAAGAAGGTGGCGGCCCAGTACGACGTCATCGGCTTCGACCCGCGCGGGGTCGGAAAGAGCGGCCCGGCGATCGACTGCGCGCCCGGCTACTTCAAGCCGGTGCGCCCCGACTCGGTCCCGGCCACCCCCGCTCTCGAACAGGCGAACCTCAAGCGGGTGCAGTCGTTCGCGGCGGCCTGCGGCAAGAAGTACCCGAGCCTGCTGCCGTACCTCGACACGGTCAGCGCCGCACAGGACATGGACTCGGTCCGCCAGGCCCTCGGGGCCCGTCAGATCAGCTACTTCGGCTACTCCTACGGCACCTACCTGGGCGCGGTCTACGCGAAGCTGCACCCGGACCGGGTCCGCCGCCTGGTCCTGGACTCGATCGTCGACCCCACGGGCATCTGGTACGAGGACAACCTGAGCCAGGACTACGCGTTCAACCAGCGCCAGCGCGCCCTGATGACGTGGATCGCGAAGTACGACTCGACATACAAGCTCGGCACCGACCCGGAGAAGGTCGAGGCCAAGTGGTACGCCATGCGGGCCGCGCTGGCGAAGAAGCCGGCGGGCGGCAAGGTGGGCGCCGCCGAGCTGGAGGACACCTTCATCCCCGGCGGCTACTACAACGGCTACTGGCCCTACCTGGCCGACGCGTTCTCCGCCTACGTCAACGGCAAGAGGACGGCGGCGCTGGTCGAGGCGTACGAGAACTTCGCCGCCGTCGACGCGTCCGGCGACAACGGCTACAGCGTCTACGCGGCCGTCCAGTGCCGGGACTCCTCCTGGCCGCGGGACTGGGACCAGTGGCGCAAGGACAACTGGGCGGCGTACGAGAAGGCGCCGTTCATGGCCTGGAACAACGCCTGGTACAACGCGGTGTGCGCGTACTGGCCGACGAAGACACTGAAGCCGCCGAACATCGCCAACGGCAAGCTCCCGCCGGCCCTCCTCTTCCAGGCGACGGACGACGCGGCCACCCCCTATCAGGGCGGCGTCACGGTCCACCGGCTGCTGGCCGGCTCCAGCCTGGTCGTGGAGCAGGGCGGCGGCAACCACGGCATCACGCTCAGCGGCAACACCTGCCTGGACTCCTACCTCGCCGCCTACCTCACCGACGGCACGGTCCCGCACGGCGACGGCACCGCGGACGCGGTCTGCCGGAAGACCCCCGACCCCAAGCCCCTCACCGCCAAGGCGGCCTCGACGTCGTCGCGCAGCTCGTCTCTGCACGGTCTGCTGGGCTTCCGCGGCTGAGCCGGTCCTGACGTCCCGTCGGGGGCGTTGTCAGACCCGTGGTCCAGCATGGACGCATGAGTGATCTGACCCGCATCACCGCCCCCGACGGCGTCGCCCCCGCCGCCCAGTACACGCACGTGGTGGCGGCGACCGGCCGGTTCGTCGCCGTCTCCGGCCAGCTGCCGCTGGACGAGGACGGCAAGCTGGTCGGCGAGGGCGATCCGGCGGCCCAGGCCCGCCAGGTCTTCGAGAACCTGCGCCGCTGCCTGGCGGCGGCCGGAGCGACCTTCGACGACGTCGTCAAACTCACCTACTTCGTCACGGACATGGCCCACCTGCCGGCGATCCGTGCCGCCCGCACCGCCCACATACCCGACGACCGCCTCCCGGCCGCCTCCGCCGTCCAGGTGGCCGCGCTGGTCGGCCCGCGGTTCCTGATGGAGATCGAGGCCCTGGCGGTGGTGGCCGGCTGACGCGAAATCCGGGCGGGCGGGGCCGTCCGCTCCCTAGGGTGCCGTCATGAACGCCGAAAACCCGCTCCACGGCCCCTCCCCCGACGACCCCTCCCTCCATGTCCGCCCGATGACGCTCGACGACTGCGACCGGGTCTCGGAGATACGCGTCCGGGGCTGGCAGTACGCCTACCGGGGCCTCATGCCGCAGCCGTTCCTGGACGGGCTCAGTGTCGAGCGGGACGCCGAACGGCGCCGGGCCCGGTTCCTGGATGGCGGGGACGGGGTGACGGAGCTGGTCGCCGAGCGGGGCGGCACCATCGTGGGGTGGGCGGCGCACGGGCCGTACCGGGAGGATGAAGTGCGCACCGGTGACGCCGAGTTGTACGCCGTCTACGTGGACGCGGCGCACCTCGGCACCGGCGCCGGGCGGGCGCTGCTCGCGACGGTCCTTGAGCAGTGCGCCGGGCACGCGCGCGTGTACCTGTGGGTGCTGAAGGGCAATGCGCGCGCCCGGCGGTTCTACGAGATCGCGGGCTTCGCGGCCGACGGTGTCGAGGAGCCGTACGAGGTCGACGGAGTAGCGGTGCCTGAGGTGCGGTACGTCAGGGAGCTCGGCGTCACCTCGGCCTAGGGATGCGGGCCAGGGCCTGCACCGCCGCTTCGGCGAGGGTGGGGTGGGCCAGTGCCTCGTTCAGGACGCGGCGGGCGCGGGTGTCACCGAGGGAGCCGAGGCCGTCCACGCAGGCGAGGGCGACCTTGCGGTAGGGATCGTGCGGGCGCAGCCGGCGCTCCAGGGTGGTGATCAGGGCGGGGACGGACTCCGGGGCCCGGAGTTCGACCAGGAGGCGGACGGGGTGCAGGGCGTAGGCGACGCGGAGTTCGTTGGTGGCAAGGGCGGCGGCAGCGCGGGCGGTGCGCGGGTCCTGGAGTCGGGCGAGGGCGTAGGCGGCGGAGGCGCAGCGGGGTGGGTCACGGTGGTTGAGGAGGAGGACCAGGGTCTCGAAGGCCCGCCGGTCGCCGGCCGTCCCCAGGCGGAACGCCGCCAGCTCCCTGGCCCACAGGGGCTGTCCGGCGGCGGTGAGCACCTCCGCCAGTTCGTCGTGGTCCTCGGTGGCCAGGAGCCGGTCGTAGGCGGCCGTTCCCTGCGACTCCTGCCGCAAACGCTCCGTGAGTGATCGCAACTCTTCGTCCACGAAGCCCAGCGTAGAGGGGTCGCGGGGGCGGGGGGACGTACATCACAAAGTCGGGGGGCTGGCGCGCTCGTTACCCGCCGGTTAAGCTCAATCGAGCGAGTCACCCACTCGCAGTAATGCTCACGCCGGTCTGGTGACGCGGCCGCGTGAGTATCAGGTCGGTTCGGTACCTCGGTACCGCAGTACGACCCGGCTCCGGGACAGGGCCGGTCGGAATCCGCCGCTCCCGGGCGTGTGCACGCCCGCGGCAGCAGCACCGGGCGTGTGCGCTCGCAGCCCGGCGACACCCACATTCACGCAGCTCTCTCCGCACCCGGTGCGCCCCCTCGGCGCACCCGGGCGCGTTTCCAGTCGTCACCCTCATTCCTGGAGTCCCGCGATGGCCACTCCCCAGTCCGACCCTTCTCTGTCCCCGCTCAAGACGATCGCCGTCGTCGGCCTCGGCACCATGGGCACCGGTATCACCGAGGTCCTCGCGAAGGCCGGCCGCGAGGTGATCGGTATCGACGTCAGCGAGGCCCAGGCCGCCAGGTCCGTCGCCGCGCTGGAGACCTCCACCGCCCGTGCCGTGGCGCGCGGCAGGCTGACCGAGCAGGAGCGCGCCGACGTCCTCGGCCGGGTCCGTACCGGCACCGACCTGACGGCGGCGGCCGACGCCGACCTCGTCATCGAGGTGGTCCCGGAGTCGTACGACATCAAGCACCAGGTGTTCCGGGAGCTGGACGGCATCGTCCGCCCGGAGACCATCCTGGCGACCGGCACCAACGCGCTCTCCGTGACCCGGCTGGCCGCGGACTCGGCCCGCCCCGAGCGCGTCCTCGGCCTGCACTTCTTCAACCCGGCCCCGGCGATGAAGCTGGTCGAGGTCGTCTCCTCGGTCCTGACCGCGCCGAGCGCCGTCGCCGCCGTCACCGACCTGGCGATCGAGCTGGGCAAGGAGCCGGTCGCGGTCGGCGACCGTCCCGGGTTCGTCGCGGACGGGCTGCTGTTCGGCTACCTCAACCAGGCCGCCGCGATGTACGAGGCGAAGTACGCCTCCCGCGAGGACATCGACGCGGCCATGCGGCTCGGCTGCGGCCTGCCGATGGGCCCGCTGGCCCTGCTCGACCTGATCGGCGTCGACACGGCGCGTACGGTCCTGGAGGCCATGTACGCCGAGTCCCGCGACCGCCTGCACGCCCCGGCGCCCATCCTCAAGCAGCTCAGCGAGGCGGGCCTGACCGGCCGCAAGTCGGGCCGCGGCTTCTACACCTACGAGGCGCCGGGCAGCGCCGTCGTCGTCCGGGACGCGCTCACCCCGCTGGACGGCGCCGCGCTCACCCCGGGCCGTACGGTCCGCTCGGTCGGCGTCGCAGGCTCCGGCACCATGGCCTCCGGGATCGCCGAGGTCTTCGCCAAGGCCGGGTACGAGGTCGTCCTCGCCGCCCGCAGCGAGGAGAAGGCACAGGCCGCCAAGGCCCGCATCGGCAAGTCCCTGGACCGCTCCGTCGGCAAGGGCCGGATGACCGCCGAGGCGGCCGCGCAGACCCTGGACCTGATCACCCCGGCCGGCTCGTACGACGCCTTCGCGGACGTCGACCTGGCCGTCGAGGCGGTCGCCGAGGACCTGGAGGTCAAGCGGCAGCTGTTCGCGACCCTGGACAAGGTGTGCAAGCCGGGCGCGGTCCTCGCCACCACCACCTCCTCGCTGCCGGTCGTCGCCTGCGCCCGCGCCACCTCGCGTCCGCAGGACGTGATCGGCATGCACTTCTTCAACCCGGCGCCGGCGATGAAGCTGGTCGAGGTCGTCCGTACCGTGCTGACGGCGGAGGACGTCCACGCCACCGTCCGCGAGGTCTGCGCGAAGATCCGCAAGCATGCGGTCGACTGCGGCGACCGGGCCGGATTCATCGTCAACGCGCTGCTGTTCCCGTATCTCAACAACGCGATCAAGATGGTCGAGGAGCACTACGCGTCCCTCGACGACATCGACGCGGCGATGAAGCTCGGCGGCGGCTACCCGATGGGTCCGTTCGAGCTCCTCGACGTGGTCGGCCTGGACGTCTCGCTCGCCATCGAGAAGGTGCTGCACCGGGAGTTCCGCGACCCGGGCCTCGCGCCCGCGCCGCTCCTGGAGCACCTGGTGGCCGCGGGCTGCCTCGGCCGCAAGACCGGCCGTGGCTTCCGCGAATATGCCCGCCGCTGACGGCGTCGGCGACTGGTTCCGGGACGAGAAGGACTGGGGCGGACTGCTCGACCCCGCCGACGGTCCCCCGCCCTTCACGGGCGGGGGAAACCCCGGACCTGCGCATCAAGCTGCGCACATGCAGTACGTTCGGGTCATGCCCCAGCCCGCCAAGTCCTCACGTACCCCCGCCACGTCCGACGCGCCGGAGAGTGCCGCGGGCAGCCGCGCGGCGGCCCAGCGGCTCAAGATGCGCCGAGAACTGGCGGCCGCCGCGATGGAGCTCTTCGCGACGAAGGGGTACGAGGCGACCACCGTCGACGAGATCGCGGCCGCGGCCGGGGTCGCCCGCCGCACCTTCTTCCGTCACTTCCGCTCCAAGGAAGAGGCGATCTTCCCCGATCACGACGACACCCTGATCCGCGCCGAGGCCGTGCTGAACGCGGCCCCGGCCCATGAGCATCCGCTCGACACGGTGTGCCGCGGCATCAAGGAAGTCATGAAGATGTACGCGGCCCGGCCGGAGATCTCGGTAGCCCGCTACAAGCTCACCCGCGAGGTACCCACCCTCCGCGAGGCCGAGATCGCGTCGGTGGCCCGTTACGAGCGGCTCTTCACCCGCTATCTCCTCGGCCACTTCGACGAGCACGCCCACGCGGACGACGCGAACGACGACCCGTTGCTGGCCGAGGTCGCGGCGTCGGCGGTGGTCACCGCCCACAACCACGTGCTGCGGCGCTGGCTGCGGGCCGGCGGGCAGGGGGACGTGGAGACCCAGCTGGACCATGCCTTCGCGATCGTCCGCAAGACGTTCGGGAACGGGATCGGGGCGGGCCGGGAGGCCGCGCCTCGCCCGGCGTCGGCCTCGGTCGCGTCGCAGGGTGAGGTGCTGGTGACGGTGGCGCGCACGGATGCGCCGCTGGACGAGGTGATGCGCACGATTGAGCAGGCGCTGAAGGAGCGGTCGTAAAGCGACGGTAGTGGCGGGCCGCGGTCACCGAACCGCGGCTCCGCCGCTCGTCCTCAAACGCCGGACGGGCTGAGTGGGTAACCGCGGCCCGCCCGAAACAGGCCCGACCGCGCCCTGACGCGTGCGTCACGCCGCTCGTGTGAGCCACACCTCACGGCCCGCCTCCGACATTCGGACGACTCCCGCAAGACAGGTCATTCTCCCCTACCCGCCAGTAAGTCTGATCGATCATCGCTCATTTGTTACGTAAAGATTTCATCTGAGAGCGATTCCTGGCACTCAGTGCCTTGCCACCTGACACGCGGTGTCATACGTTGATGGTGTCCGGCCTGTCCCGGCGAACCCATCAGTTCGCCCGCCGGACGCCTGCGTCACAGGCAACCTCCCGCGCCACAAAGCGCTGCCGAAGCACCACCCCCGCCGAACCGACGGCACCTTTCCCAAAACCCTCAGCAGCACCGACGTAACCCTCGACGCCCCTTCCCTCAGGGGCGCGCATCGCCGGAGGCAACACCGTGACCACTCAGGCCATTCTGGACGCGATCCAGTCGCCGGAATCGACGCCGGCCGACTTCGCCGCCCTGCCGCTCCCCGAGTCGTACCGCGCGATCACCGTCCACAAGGACGAGACGGACATGTTCGCGGGCCTGGAGACCCGCGACAAGGACCCGCGCAAGTCGATCCACCTCGACGAGGTCCCCCTGCCCGAGCTGGGCCCGGGCGAGGCCCTCGTCGCCGTCATGGCATCGAGTGTCAACTACAACTCGGTGTGGACCTCGATCTTCGAGCCGCTGTCGACCTTCGGCTTCCTGGAGCGCTACGGCCGCCTCAGCGAGCTGACCAAGCGGCACGACCTGCCGTACCACATCATCGGCTCCGACCTCGCGGGCGTCGTCCTGCGCACCGGCCCGGGCGTCAACGCCTGGAAGCCGGGGGACGAGGTCGTCGCGCACTGCCTGAGCGTGGAGCTGGAGTCCAGCGACGGCCACAACGACACCATGCTCGACCCCGAGCAGCGCATCTGGGGCTTCGAGACCAACTTCGGCGGCCTCGCCGAGATCGCGCTCGTCAAGTCCAACCAGCTGATGCCGAAGCCGAACCACCTCAGCTGGGAGGAGGCCGCCGCCCCGGGCCTGGTCAACTCCACCGCCTACCGGCAGCTGGTCTCCCGCAACGGCGCCGGCATGAAGCAGGGCGACAACGTGCTGATCTGGGGCGCGAGCGGTGGACTCGGCTCGTACGCCACGCAGTTCGCGCTGGCCGGCGGCGCCAACCCGATCTGTGTCGTGTCCTCGCCGCAGAAGGCGGAGATCTGCCGGGCCATGGGCGCCGAGGCGATCATCGACCGCAACGCCGAGGGCTACAAGTTCTGGAAGGACGAGCACGAGCAGGACCCGCGCGAGTGGAAGCGCTTCGGCAAGCGCATCCGTGAACTCACCGGCGGCGAGGACGTCGACATCGTCTTCGAGCACCCCGGCCGCGAGACCTTCGGCGCCTCGGTCTACGTGACCCGCAAGGGCGGCACGATCGTCACCTGCGCCTCCACCTCGGGCTACAACCACGAGTACGACAACCGCTACCTGTGGATGTCCCTGAAGCGGATCATCGGCTCGCACTTCGCCAACTACCGCGAGGCCTGGGAGGCCAACCGGCTGATCGCGAAGGGCAAGATCCACCCCACCCTGTCGAAGGTCTACTCCCTGGAGGAGACCGGCCAGGCCGCCTACGACGTGCACCGCAACCTCCACCAGGGCAAGGTCGGCGTCCTCTGCCTCGCCCCCGAGGAGGGCCTCGGCGTGCGCGACGGGGAGATGCGTGCCAAGCACCTCGACGCCATCAACCGCTTCCGCAACATCTGAGACACCCGAGGTCATAGATGACTGAGCGTCAGATCGCCGAAGGCAAGCGGGAGAAGGACCGGCCGTGGCTCATGCGCACGTACGCCGGGCACTCCACGGCCGAGGCGTCCAACGAGCTGTACCGGCGCAACCTCGCCAAGGGCCAGACCGGCCTGTCGGTGGCGTTCGACCTGCCGACGCAGACCGGCTACGACCCCGACCACATCCTCGCCCGCGGCGAGGTCGGCCGGGTGGGCGTGCCCGTCTCGCACCTCGGTGACATGCGCCGGCTTTTCCAGGACATCCCCCTGGATCAGATGAACACCTCGATGACGATCAACGCCACGGCGATGTGGCTGCTGGCGCTCTACCAGGTGGTCGCCGAGGAGCAGGGCGCGGACATCACCAAGCTCCAGGGCACGACCCAGAACGACATCGTCAAGGAGTACCTGTCCCGGGGGACGCACGTCTTCCCGCCGGGGCCGAGCCTCCGGCTGACGACGGACATGATCGCGTACACGGTCTCCCACATCCCGAAGTGGAACCCGATCAACATCTGCAGCTACCACCTGCAGGAGGCGGGCGCCACACCGGTCCAGGAGATCGCGTACGCGATGTCCACCGCCATCGCCGTGCTGGACGCGGTCCGCGACGGCGGCCAGGTGCCGCAGGAGCGGATGGGTGACGTCGTCGCCCGTATCTCCTTCTTCGTGAACGCGGGCGTCCGGTTCGTCGAGGAGATGTGCAAGATGCGGGCGTTCGGCCGCATCTGGGACAAGGTCACGCGTGAGCGGTACGGCATCGAGGACCCCAAGCAGCGGCGGTTCCGGTACGGCGTCCAGGTCAACTCCCTCGGCCTGACCGAGGCGCAGCCGGAGAACAACGTCCAGCGGATCGTCCTCGAGATGCTCGCCGTGACGCTGTCGAAGGACGCCCGCGCGCGTGCCGTGCAGTTGCCGGCGTGGAACGAGGCCCTCGGCCTGCCGACACCCTGGGACCAGCAGTGGTCGCTGCGCATCCAGCAGGTGCTCGCCCATGAGAGCGACCTGCTGGAGTACGAGGACATCTTCGAGGGCTCGCACGTCATCGAGGCGAAGGTCGCCCAGCTGGTCGAGGACTCCCTCGCTGAGATCGACCGGATCCAGGAGATGGGCGGCGCGATGGCCGCCGTCGAGTCCGGCTACCTGAAGTCGCAGCTGGTCTCCTCGCACGCCGAGCGGCGGGCCCGGATCGAGTCCGGCCAGGAGAAGATCGTCGGCGTCAACATCTTCGAGACGACCGAGCCGAACCCGCTGACCGCCGACCTGGACACGGCCATCCAGACGGTCGACCCGGCGGTCGAGGCGAGGGTGGTGGCGGCGATCGGGCACTGGCGCGACACGCGCTACCAGCCGCCGTTCAACCACCCGCGGCCCTGCAAGGCCCTGGAGCGGCTGAAGGAGGCCGCCAAGGGCACCGACAACCTCATGGAGGCCACCCTGGAGTGCGCCCGCGCGGGCGTGACGACCGGTGAGTGGGCCGGGGCCCTGCGAGAGGTGTTCGGCGAGTTCCGGGCACCCACCGGAGTCTCCTCCGCGCCCGTCACCGTCCCGGTGGAGGCAGGCTCGGCGCTCGCCGAGGTGCGGGCCAAGGTGGACGCCACCGCCCGCGATCTGGGCAGCGGCAAGCTGAGGTTTCTCGTTGGCAAGCCCGGTCTTGACGGGCACTCCAACGGCGCCGAGCAGATCGCCGTGCGCGCGCGTGACGCCGGCTTCGAGGTGGTCTACCAGGGCATCCGGCTCACCCCCGAGCAGATCGTGGACGCGGCCCTCGCCGAGGACGTGCACGCGGTCGGCCTGTCGATCCTCTCCGGCTCGCACGCCCAGCTGGTCCCGGACGTCCTGGAACGACTCCGTGTGGCCGGTGCCACAGATATACCGGTGATCGCCGGTGGCATCATCCCGAATGGAGATGCCGCGAAGCTCAGGGAAGCCGGAGTGGCCGCGGTCTTCACCCCGAAGGACTTCGACATCACCGGAATCATCGGCCGCATCGTCGACGAGATCCGGAAAGCGAACAAGCTCGACCCCCTGGAGGTCCCCGCATGACCGTCAACCGTCTCCGCCCGCGGCGCTCGTGCCTGGCAGTACCCGGTTCGAACCCCCGCTTCCTGGAGAAGGCGCAGGGTCTCCCGGCGGACCAGGTCTTCCTCGACCTGGAGGACGCGTGCGCGCCGCTCGCCAAGCCCGAGGCGCGGCACACCATCGTCAAGTTCCTCAACGAGGGCG
This sequence comes from Streptomyces sp. GbtcB6, assembly GCF_019091475.1. Classification (NCBI taxonomy): domain Bacteria; kingdom Bacillati; phylum Actinomycetota; class Actinomycetes; order Kitasatosporales; family Streptomycetaceae; genus Streptomyces; species Streptomyces sp. GbtcB6. The sequence continues at coordinate 74,241 of NZ_JAGXJL010000008.1, forward strand.
ACTGGACCGGCAAGACGCGCGTGGTCCGGGTCAACGACTGGACGACCGAGTGGACGTACCGTGACGTCGTCACCGTCGTCGAGGGCGCCGGCCAGAACCTCGACTGCATCATGCTGCCGAAGGTGCAGACGGCCCAGCAGGTCGTCGCCCTGGACCTGCTGCTCACCCAGATCGAGAAGACCATGGGCTTCGAGGTCGGCAAGATCGGCATCGAGGCGCAGATCGAGAACGCGCAGGGTCTGAACAACGTCAACGAGATCGCGCAGGCCTCCCCGCGCGTCGAGACGATCATCTTCGGCCCGGCCGACTTCATGGCGTCCATCAACATGAAGTCGCTGGTCGTGGGCGAGCAGCCGCCCGGCTACCCGGCGGACGCCTACCACTACATCCTGATGAAGATCCTGATGGCCGCCCGCGCCAACAACCTCCAGGCGATCGACGGCCCCTACCTCCAGATCCGCAACGTGGAGGGCTACCGCGCGGTCGCGCAGCGCGCCGCGGCCCTCGGTTTCGACGGCAAGTGGGTGCTGCACCCGGGCCAGGTCGAGGCGTCCAACGAGATCTTCTCGCCGTCGCAGGAGGACTACGACCACGCCGAGCTGATCCTGGACGCGTACGACTACTACACGTCCGAGGCGGGCGGCAAGAAGGGCTCCGCGATGCTCGGCGACGAGATGATCGACGAGGCCAGCCGCAAGATGGCCCTGGTCATCTCCGGCAAGGGCCGGGCCGCCGGCATGCAGCGCACGTCGAAGTTCGAGATCCCCGGCGAATAAGGAGCCCTGAGCGCGATGCAGTTCGGACGCACGTACGAGGAGTTCGAGGTCGGGGCGACGTACAAGCACTGGCCCGGAAAGACGGTCACGGAGTACGACGACCACCTGTTCTGTCTCCTCACCATGAACCACCACCCGCTCCACATGGACACGAACTACGCCGAGAAGACGACGGACTTCGGCAAGAACGTGGTGGTCGGGAACTACATCTACTCGCTGCTGCTGGGCATGTCCGTACCGGACATCTCGGGCAAGGCGATCGCCAACCTGGAGATCGAGTCGCTCAAGCACGTGGCGCCGACCTTCCACGGCGACACGATCTACGGCCAGACGACCGTGCTCGACAAGTGGCCCTCGAAGTCGAAGAACGACCGCGGGATCGTCTACGTCGAGACCAAGGGCTACAAGCAGGACGGCACGCTGGTGTGCATCTTCCGCCGCAAGGTGATGGTGCCGACCGAGACGTACATCAAGGAGCGCGGCGGCGAGCAGCCGGGCCGCCCCGAGCTCAAGGAACAGGGGAAGTAAGCGATGGCCCGTCTCGCCCAGACCGCCGGTCTGACCGACGTCCAGCAGGAGATCCTCTCCACCGTCCGCGACTTCGTGGACAAGGAGATCATCCCGGTCGCCACCGAGCTGGAGCACCGCGACGAGTACCCGCAAGCGATCGTCGACGGCCTCAAGGAACTCGGCCTCTTCGGCCTGATGATCCCCGAGGAGTACGGCGGCCTGGGCGAGTCCCTCCTGACGTACGCGCTGTGCGTCGAGGAGATCGCCCGGGGCTGGATGTCCGTCTCCGGGATCATCAACACGCACTTCATCGTGGCGTACATGCTCAAGCAGCACGGCACGCAGGAGCAGAAGGACCACTTCCTGCCGCGGATGGCGGCCGGCGACATCCGGGGCGCGTTCTCGATGTCGGAGCCGGGGCTCGGCTCGGACGTGTCGGCGATCACCTCGAAGGCGGTCAAGGACGGCGACGAGTACGTCCTGAACGGCCAGAAGATGTGGCTGACGAACGGCGGTACGTCGTCCCTGGTGGCCGTCCTCGTGCGAAGTGACGAAGGACACCCCGAGGGCACGGCCCCGCACAAGTCGATGACGACCTTCCTGATCGAGAAGGAGCCCGGCTTCGGCGAGGTCCGCCCCGGCCTCACCATCCCGGGCAAGATCGAGAAGATGGGCTACAAGGGCGTCGACACGACCGAGATGATCATGGACGGGCTGCGGCTTCCGGCCGATCGGGTGCTCGGCGGCGTCACGGGCCGAGGTTTTTACCAAATGATGGACGGGGTCGAGGTCGGCCGCGTCAACGTGGCGGCACGTGGGTGCGGTGTCGCCCAGCGCGCGTTCGAGCTCGGCGTCCGGTACGCCCAGCAGCGTCACACTTTCGGCAAGGCGATCGCCCAGCACCAGGCCATCCAGTTCAAGCTGGCGGAGATGGCCACCAAGGTCGAGGCCGCGCATGCCATGATGGTCAACGCCGCACGCAAAAAGGACTCCGGGGAACGAAACGACCTGGAGGCCGGGATGGCGAAGTACCTCGCCTCCGAGTACTGCAAGGAGGTCGTGGAAGACGCCTTCCGCATCCACGGCGGCTACGGCTTCTCCAAGGAGTACGAGATCGAACGTCTCTACCGTGAGGCGCCCATGTTGCTGATCGGCGAAGGTACCGCCGAGATCCAGAAAATGATCATCGGGCGAAGGTTGCTCGAAGAGTATCGATTCCAGGGCTGATTGTCCGGGTACGGGGTGTTTTCTTCGAGAAGAAGATCACACCCCGTCAACGGTCTTCGGCCGCCGACTCGTCTTCCTGGCTTGCCCAGTTGTGGCCCCCGACCGGTACGATCCCGGAAAGCCGCCGTCCCCATTTCCTGCGCGGCATCATCCGCTACGAAGGTCATCCATGCCCCACAGCCAAACCTCTGCACATCGAGACAGCCTGGCCGGCGTACGCCTCGCGCGCGGAGCATCGCCGTGGCTTCTCCCGACCGTCGCCACCGCAGCCGTCAGCCTCCTCCGCGCCCGTCGCTCCGGCGCCGCGAAGGCCGTCGCCGTACCCGCCACCGCGCTCGCGGCGGGCATGCTGTGGTTCTTCCGCGACCCCGAGCGTGAGATCGCCCAGGGCCGTGTCATCTCGCCTGCCGACGGTGTGGTGCAGAGCATCATGCCGTGGAAGGACGGACGCACCCGCGTCGCCATCTTCATGAGCCCGCTCAACGTCCACGTCAACCGCGCGCCCCTCTCGGGCCAGGTGACGTCGGTGGAGCACATCCCCGGTGGCTTCGTTCCCGCCTTCAACAAGGAGAGCGAGAACAACGAGCGCGTAGTCTGGCATTTCGACACCGAACTCGGCGACATCGAGATGATCCAGATCGCCGGCGCGGTGGCCCGCCGTATCGTGCCCTACGTCCCGCAGGGCACGAAGGTCGAGCAGGGCGACCGCATCGGGCTGATCCGCTTCGGCTCGCGCGTCGACATCTACCTGCCCGAGGGCGTGGAGGTCGCGGTCGAGGTCGGCCAGAAGACCGTGGCTGGGGTGACTCGCATTGACCGTGATTGATCCTGAGACCCAGGCGGGCTGGGTGCCCGAGGCCGACGAGATCGGCGAGGACGAGGAGGAGATGCCCCTCTCTCTGCGCCTCTCGATAGCGGACACCCTGACCCTCGGCAACGCCACGTGCGGCTTCATGGCGGTGTACTTCACCACCACCGGCATCCTGATCCCGCACCTCACCGGGGACGACCAGTCGGCCGGCATGGCGCGCCACAGCGCCGCCACCGCGGTGATCCTCATGCTCTGCGCGGCGGTCTTCGACCTGTTCGACGGCCTGGTCGCGCGGAAGCTGCGCTCCTCCCCCATGGGCGCCGAGCTGGACAACCTCTCCGACCTGATCAGCTTCGGCCTCGCGCCGGCGTACTTCGTGCTCGTCTACGGCATGGTCGCCGACGACGCGTACCAGAAGGTGGCCGCGGTCGGAGCGGTCGTCGTGCTGCTCGCGGTGGTGCTGAGACTCGCGCGCTTCTCGTGCGTGACGCCGACGAACGGCATGTTCCAGGGCATGCCGAGCCCCTTCGGGGCGCTGACCGTCGTCTCGATCGTCCTCCTCGAGCTGCCGTTCTTCGCCACGCTCCTCGCGATCCTCGGCACCGCCTGGCTGATGGTGAGCCGGGTCGAGTACCCGAAGCCGCGCGGCCGCCTCGCCGGGGCGATGCTGGCCTGGATCGTGCTCTCGATGGGCCTCCTGGCCGCCTGGGCCTTCGACGCCCCCGGTGGTCAGCTGCTCCTCCAGACCGGCTGCGCGCTGCAGCTGGTGATGGGCGCGGTGATCCCGCTGTTCGCCACGGCCCGCCGGGTGAACAACTTCCGCGACAACAGGCGCGAGGCGCGGGCGGCGCAGCTGCCCTGACCCTCGTCACGAAGCGAAACGGGTGTGGCCCGAGCCTCGAAGGCTCGGGCCACACCCGTTTCGCGTTCAAGGGCATACGGCCTTGGCCTTTGACCGGTCAACCACCCCTGGCCGGGGCTGAGTTGCGCAGGGCGAGACAGGGGAGGACGGTGGAATTGGGCTGAATTTTACGGTGGTTTGTCCCTATTCGGGGATGGGGATTGCCTCTCTTTTCGGGCAGGAGGACACCCATGGCCTCACTCACGGTCAAAGACCACTCCGTGCCGCACATCTCGACGATCCCGATGATCCCCGCGAACCCGGGCCAAACGGTGCAGCTGTTCGTGCGCGAGTACCGGAAGAACGGTGGACCCCAGCCACCTCCCGTGTTGATGCTCCACGGCCGGAGCGTGCCCGCGGTCGCGGGCTTCGACCTCGTGATCCCCGGTTCCGGCGGCTCCGACATCCGCTACAGCTGGGCACAGCAGCTGGCCCAGCACGGCTTCGACGTGTTCATGATGGACCTGCAGGGCAGCGGGCGGACGCCAAGGCCGCTGCCGATGGACACACCCTGCAATACCAATCCGGCCCAGCAGGAGTCGGTCCTCGTGCCCAACCCGCTCTCGGCCAGATGCGCACCCCCGTACGGGCACCAGCTCGGCAACTCCGAGAGCGAGGAGGCGGAGGTCGACACGGTGGTCAAGTTCATCAAGGCCCAGACCGGTACGACCGGTCCGATCGACTTCGTCGCATGGTCCGCCGGCGCCCTTGTCATGGGCCCCTACACCCTCAAGCACCCGGAGAACGTCAAGAGCCTCTTCCTGCTCGCCCCGATCTTCCCGCCCAAGGGCCGCTGGTCAGGCGACGCCACGAATCCGTTCGGACGTCCGTCGGAAGCGGCGACACTGCCCATGTCCACGCCGGCCCTCACGTTCGGCTTCCCGATGCACGTCGCCAGCAAGACCGGTTTCAAGATCGGCTGGGACAAGGAGCAGGCCAGCCCGCTCCAGCGGGAACCCGACATGGGAGACATCGTGTGGGACGCGATGATGGCCAACGACCCCCTGGGCAGCACCTGGGGACCGATACCGCCGGGGGGCACCGCCGAGGGCGTCCTTCGGTACCGGAACACCTACTGGTGGGGCTGGAACAACCACACCGTTCCGCTCAAGGACGCCGCGGGCAAGTACATCCTCGGTGACCGGGTGCCCGTGATGATCGTCTACGGCGAGACGGACCGGTCGGCCAACACCCCGCCGATCCCACCGCTGCCGGACATCCTGACGTTCTCCGTCCCGGGCCTGTACAAGGCGATCCCGGGACCGAAGAAGCTGATGTTCGAGCTGGCCGACGCGGGACACTCCGTGGTCTGGGAGCGTCCCGCCAAGGTCGTCCACCACATGTCGATGCAGTGGTTCGACAAGCACCGGGTGGAGGACCAGACGAGCGGCAGCTTCTACCGGGACGACGACGGACTGCTGACCCAGCTGGAGTAGCCCCGCTCAGCTCAGGAAATCCCGCGCGATCTGCTCGGCCACCCGCTCCAGGATCGGCCCGGCGTCCGCGATGCACTTCACCACGTCGGGTTCGACCTCGGTCAGCGGGTAGGCACGGCGGATACCGGCCCGGCCGAGCGCCGCCGGCGGCAGGGCGAGGCGGCCGCACACCGCCACGACCTCCTTGCCCGCGGCGCGCGCCGCGGCCGCCACCCCGGCCGGCGCCTTCCCGTGCAGGGTCTGCTCGTCCAGCGAACCCTCGCCCGTGATCACCAGCGACGCCCGCTCCAGCGCGGGCGCGAAGCCCAGGACGTCGAGCATCACCTCGATACCGGGCCGGAAGCGGGCACCGAGCAGCAAGGCTCCGTATCCGATGCCTCCGGCTGCCCCCGCACCCGGCGCGGTCGCGTACTCGACGGCACGCGGGCCGGCCTCGGCCTCCAGGACCTTCGCGAAGTGGGTCAGCGCCTCGTCCAGGGCCGCCACGTCGTCCGGCGAGGCCCCCTTCTGCGGGCCGTACACCGCAGGTGCGCCCTTCGGGCCGGTGAGCGGGTTGTCGACGTCGCTGGCGAGGACGAGATCGACGGCGGACAGGCGCGGGTCCAGGCCGGACAGGTCCACGCGGGCCAGGTCGGCGAGGCCGCCGCCGCCCGGCGGAACCGGCTCGCCTTCCTCGTCCAGGAACCGCGCCCCGAGCGCCGACAGCATCCCGGCGCCGCCGTCGGTCGTGGCGCTTCCCCCGACCCCGAAGACGATGGTGCGCGCACCCGCGTCCAGCGCGGCCCGCAGCAGCTCTCCTGAGCCGTACGTGGAGGCCGTCAGGGGCGCGAAGACACCGCGGGGCAGCCGCTGCAGGCCGCTCGCCTCGGCCATCTCCACGACCGCGGTGTCGCCGCGCAGCGCGAACGCGGCGGTGACCTCCTGCCCCAGCGGCCCGGCGACCTCCCGCTCGTGCCGTTCGAATCCGGCCGCGACGGCCGCGGCCACCGTGCCGTCCCCGCCGTCCGCGACGGGCAGCGCCTCGACGTCGACGCCGGGCACGACCCGCCTGAGCCCCGCCGTGACCCGCTCGGCGACCTGCACGGCCGTCAGCGAGCCCTTGAACTTGTCCGCGGCGATGAGCACGCGCTGAGTCACCTGTATCCCCTTGCTCTCCGGGCCTCGCGCACGTCAAGGCCAGTCGCGCCGCTGTGACCTTAACCGGAGGACAGCCTCCCCGTCATGCCCCGCCCGAAGCCTGGGAAGGGGCTGGGAACAGGCTGGGAGGGCAGGGCGCCCGAAAACGGGTAGACCTCAGCCATGAGCAGTCTGGGTCCCGAGTTCGCCGACCGTGTGCTGGGCGGCTGGCTCGGCCGGATCGCGGGCAACATGCTCGGCAAACCGGTCGAGCGGGGCGATCTGTGGACGCGTGAGCGCATCGACGGCTACCTGCGGCGGGCCGCCGCCCTGCCGCTCGGCGACTACCTCCCCGAGCCCGCCGACGAGAGCGACGCCGGCGCGCTGCGCCCCGAGTGGCGGCAGTGCGTACGCGGCCGCGTCCACGGCAGCTGCCGCGACGACGACGTCGACTACGCGATCCTCGGCCTGCACCTCCTGGAGACCCACGGCTTCGGCTTCAGCACCGAGCAGGTCGGCGAGCTGTGGCTGCAACGGCTGCCGTACCTCCAGACCTTCACGGCGGAACGGGCCGCCTACCGCAACCTCGTCAACGGGCTGAAACCGCCCCTCACCGCCACTTACGACAACCCCTACCAGGAGTGGATCGGCGCCCTGATCCGTGCCGACGTCTTCGGCTGGACCTGCCCCGGCGACCCGCGCCGGGCCGCCGCCCTGGCCCGCCGCGACGCGGTGCTCTCCCATTCGGGAAACGGGGTGTACGGCGCGATGTGGGCCGCCGCGCTGGTCTCGGCGGCGTTCACCGCGCCGACGGTGCGGCAGGCGGTCGACACCGCGCTCACCGTCGTACCGGCGGGCTGCCGCCTCGCCCGGACCGTGCGCCGGGTGGTCTCCCTGTACGAGACCCGGCTGAGCTGGGAGGAGACCCTCGCCACCGTCTCCGACGAGACGGCCGGTCTCGGCTGGATCCACGTCGTCCCGAACGTGGCCGTCCTCACCGCGGGGCTCCTCCACGGCGACGGCGACTTCACCCGGACCATCGCCCTCACCGTGCGCGGCGGCCTGGACACCGACTCCAACGGCGCGACGGCGGGCTCGGTGGCCGGGGTACTGACCGGCGCGAGGGCCGTCCCGGACCAGTGGAAGGCCCCCCTTGAGGACACGGTCCGCAGCGCCGTCTTCGGCTTCGACGGGGCCCGCATCAGCGACCTGGCGGAGCGCACTGTGCGCCTCGCCCGGACGAACGCGGAGTCCGCACTGGCTACTCTTCCCGAGTGACCACGACTGACGCATACGCCGAGTACATCGCGAGCCTTCCCCGGATCCTCGCCGGGGCCGCCGCGCTCATCCGGGACGCCGAGGGACGGGTGCTGCTCGTCGAGCCCAACTACCGGGAGGGCTGGGCCCTGCCGGGTGGAACCGTCGAGTCCGACGACGGGGAGACCCCGCGCCAGGGCGCCCGCCGGGAGACCCTGGAGGAGATCGGCCTGGACCGCGAGATGGGCCGGCTGCTGGCCGTGGACTGGGTGCACGGCACGGGCCGGCCGCCGATCGTCGCCTATCTGTACGACGGCGGTGTCGTCTCCGCCGCCGACCTGAAGGCGATCCGCCTCCAGGAGGAGGAGCTGCTGTCCTGGCGGCTGGTCCCCCGCGCGGAACTCACCGCCCATCTGCCGGGCTCGCTGGGCCGCCGCGTCCTGGCCGCACTGGACGTCCTGACCGAGGGCTCGGGCACCGCCGAGCTGGAGAACGGCCACCGGGTGGACTGAGCGGCCCGCCGAAATCCGCTCGCCGCCCGCACCGGGCCCGCCCTACCCTCGAACACATGACCAAGCCCCTCGTCGCCATCCTCAGCGGCGCCGGCATCTCGACCGACTCCGGGATCCCCGACTACCGCGGCCCGAACGGGCTGTGGCGGAAGGATCCCGAGGCCGAGAAGCTCGTGACGTACGAGTACTACATGGGCGACCCGGAGATCCGGCGCCGGTCCTGGCAGATGCGGCGGAAGAACCGGACGCTGAAGGCCGAGCCGAACACCGCGCACCGGGCCGTCGCCGAGCTGGAGAAGTCGGGGACACCCGTACGGGTGATCACGCAGAACGTGGACGGGCTGCACCAGCTCGCCGGGATGCCCGCCCGCAAGGTGCTCGAACTGCACGGCTCGGCGCGCAGTGTGGTGTGCACCAAGTGCCATGCCCGGGGGCCGATGGCGGACGCGATCGCCCGCGTCGAGGCCGGGGAGGAGGACCCGCCGTGCCTGGAGTGCGGGGGCATCCTCAAGTCGGCGACCGTCATGTTCGGCGAGCGCCTCGACCCGGACGTCCTCGGTGAGGCCCTCGCCATCAGCCAGGCGTGCACGGTGTTCATCGCCGTCGGCAGCAGCCTCCAGGTCCAGCCCGCCGCCGGCCTCGCCGGTGTCGCCGCCGACCACGGGGCACGGCTGATCATCGTCAACGCGGAGCCGACGCCGTACGACGACCGGGCCGACGAGATCCTCCGCGAGCCCATCGGCACCGCCCTGCCGAAACGGCTGCGTGAACTGGGCGGCGAGACCGGCTGACACCGGATTTTGGTCAACCGTCCAAGACGCTGCGATAGCATGGGTGGCACACGCATTCGTTCTCGAAACAGAAGGCGAGCCAGATGTCCCGGATGGCAGCGAAGGACCGACGCGAGGAGCTGATCGCGGCGGGGTTTCGGGTGATGATCCGCGAGGGAGTCGCGAAGGCGACCACACGGGCCATCGTCAACGAGGCGAAAATGCCGCTGGGCGTCTTCCACTACTGCTTCAACTCGCGCGAGGAACTGCTTCAGGAGGTCCTCACCCGCTTCACCGACGCCACGGTGGCCACCGCGCGGAAGACGTTCGAAGGGGAGGGCGACCTCGGCTCGCGGATCACCAAGAGCCTGAGCGCCTTCTGGGGCACTGTCGAGCTCAGTCCGGGAGAGCACCAGGTCAGCTACGAGCTCACGCACTACGCCCTGCGCCAGGCCGGGTTCGAGGACCTGGCCCGGCGCCAGTACCAGCACTACCGGGAAGTCCACCAGGAGCTCCTGGAGGAGGTCGCCGAGGCCGCGGGCATCGAGTGGGCCGTGCCCGTTCCGGTGCTGGCCCGCTACCTCAACGCGGTGCTCGACGGCATCACTTTGAGCTGGCTGGTCGACCGCGACAGCGAGCACAGCCGCGAGGTCCTGCGCCTGACCGGCGAACACCTCCTGACGCTGGCCCGCCCGCGAGCGGCCTAGTCGAACAGGTCGGGCTGTTCCGCGGTGATCTGGTCCCAGAGCGGACGGAACTGGAACCAGCCCGGCAGCGGACCGGAGATCTGGTCGCGGACCATCCGCGCCGTCTCGGGGTCGATGAGCGTGGGCTCTCCGGCGGCCATGGCCAGCAGCTGGGCCTGGCAGGACCGTTCCATGGTGATGAAGTACCAGGCCGCCTCGGCGACGGACGCGCCGACCGTGAGCAGTCCGTGGTTGCGCAGCACGACGGCCTTGCCGTCGCCCAGGGCCGCGCCGATGCGCCGGCCCTCCTCGGTGTCGTTCACCACGCCCCGGTAGTCCGAGTAGATGCCGTGGTCCTCGTAGAAGGCGCAGGCGTCCTGGGTGATCGGTGCCAGCGGGACGCCGAGGCTGGAGAAGGCCTTGCCGTGCACGGAGTGGGTGTGCGCCGCCGCGACCACCTCGGGCCTGGCCCGGTGCACCTCGGAGTGGATGCAGAACGCGGCGTTGTTGACCGGGCGCCTGCCTTCCAGGAGCGTGCCGTCGTGGTCGACGAGGATCAGGTCGGAGACGCGGATCTGGCTGAACGACATGCCGAAGGGGTTGACCCAGAACGCCGACGGGTTCTCGGGGTCACGGGCCGTGATGTGGCCGGCCACGCCCTCGGAGAAACCGAAGCGGGCGAACAGGCGGAAGGCGGCGGCGAGTTCCTGCTTGCGCACCTCGCGCTCCTGCTCGAAGCTCAGGTTCTGCTGGGGCAGCGGCAGGGAGACGCCTTCGGGCAGGGTGGCGACGGAAGCGTGTGACGTCGCTTCGGGGGTCATGGTCATGGTCTGGCCCTCTCGTGAACTGCGGGTTCGTCAACTGGGGGTTCGTGCAGCGCTAGTCGGCGCGGCCGCGCAGGCCTCTGCCGTACATGACGTCCACCAGGCGGAGGAGGAACCGGTAGGCCGAGGGCTCGTACGGGATCATGTGCATGTCCCGGCGCATCGGGAACCGGTTCGCGCTGATGGCCTGGAGCCGGGTGTACTTGAGGAATCCCTCGGCCCCGTGACGGACCCCGAGGCCCGACTCCTTCCAGCCGCCCATCGGCAGGCCCAGGGCCATGTAGTTGGTCTGGGCGTCGTTGATGGTGACGCATCCGGCCTCGAACCGTTCGGCGAGGCGGCGGGCGCGTTTCATGTCCGACCCGATGATCGAGGCCTGGAGCCCGTACGTGCTGTCGTTGACCAGCCGGAGGGCCTCCTCGGCGTCGGCGACCTTCATCACGGGCAGCGTGGGGCCGAAGGTCTCCTCCCGCATGCACTTCATGGTGTGGTCGACGTCGACGAGCAGCGTGGGTTCGAAGAACCGGCCGGGTCCGTCGGAGGCCCGTCCGCCGACGAGTACGCAGGCTCCCTTGCGCACGGCGTCCTCGACGTGGTCCTTGATGACCGCCAGTTGGGGCGGGAAGGTGACGGCGCCCACGTCGACGCTGCCGAGCCCGGCCGGCCGGCCCGAGGTGACCTGCTGGAACCGTTCCCGCAGCAGGGTGAGGTACGCGTCGTACACCGGCGCCTCGACGTAGACCCGCTCCACCGAGGTGCACATCTGCCCGCCGTTGGACAGGGCCCCCTGGATCGTGACGTTGACGGCCCGCTCCAGGGCGGCGTCGGACAGGACGACCAGGGCGTCCTTGCCGCCCAGCTCCAGTGAGCAGGGGATGAGGCGTTCGCCCGCCCGGGCCGCGACCTGGCGGCCGGTCCTGGTCGATCCGGTGAACATGACGAAGTCCACGGTGTCCACGACCGCGCGCCCGGTGGCCCCCGCGCCGGTGACGACCTGGAAGACGCGCTCGGGCCAGTCGCACTCGCGGGCCATCCGCTCCATGGGCAAAGCGGTGGGCGGGGGCTGTTCGGAGGGCTTGAGGGCGACCGCGTTGCCTGCGGCGAGCGCGGGGACGGCGTCCCCGAAGGAGTTGAGCAGCGGGTTGTTCCACGGGCCGATGACTCCGACGACCCCGCGCGGCACCCTGCGCGTGTACATGCTGCGGCCGAGGACGAAGGGCGAGAGGGAGCGGACCCTCGTCGGTGCGAGCAGGCCGCGGGCCTGCTTCGCCCAGTAGGCGAAGGCGGCGGCGCAGTAGACGATCTCGACGATCGCGTCCTCCCGCGCCTTGCCGTTCTCCTCGACGATGCGGTCGGCGACCTCCTCCCGGTGGGCCAGCAGCCAGCGGCGGGCGCGCACGAAGAACTCGGCGCGCGCCCGGGTGTCCAGCCCGGCCCAGCCCCGCTGCGCCCGCCGGGCGCGCTCCACCGCCCGCGCCACCTCTTCCGCGGACGTGTCGGGCACCTCGCCGACCACCGCTCCGGTGGCGGGGTCGTCCACCGCGATGCGCGCCCCCACCGGAGGGCCTTCTGCGACGAGGGATTGATTCTGGGTCACGAAAACTCCCCACCGGAACGTTGACTTCTCTTCACTCAGAATGAGACGGTCGCCCGTACAAGTCAAGCGTCTTGTACAAGCGTCCAAGTCGTGGGGAGAGGCGCTGAACCCTCTCGGTCCCGCGTCCTGAAGGAGCGGTCGGATGAAAAGGACGGCATCGGTCGCACTGAGCGGCCTGGGCGTTCCCGAGTCCCTGCGCTGGCATCAGGGAGCCCTGTGGTTCTCGGATCTCGCGCACGGCACGGTGCACCGATGGGACGGCGCCGGAGAGCCGGAGACGGTGCTGAAGGTCCCCGGCCGGGCGGGCGGACTCGGCTGGCTGCCCGACGGCCGCCTGCTCGTCGTCTCCATGGACGGTGGCTGCGTGTACCGCCTGGAGGCCGACGGCGAGCTGGTCGAACACGCCGACCTGCGCCACATCGTCGGCGGTCCGGTCAACGACATGCTCGTCGACCCCGAGGGGCGCGCCTACGTCGGCAACTTCGGCTTCGACTATCACGCCCACTCACGCGAGCACCCGAACTCCATGCTCTACGCGCCGCCCGGCCCGCCGAGAGCGCCGATCGCCTGCCTGGCACCGGACGGCAGCCTGCTCGCACTGACCGAGCCCCTGCTCTTCCCGAACGGGACACTGCTCAGTCCCGACGGCACAAGCGTGATCGTGGCCGAGAGCCTGGCCATGCGGCTGACCGCCTTCTCCAGGAACCCCGACGGCTCCCTGACGGATCCGCGACCGTGGGCGCCCCTGATCTCACCGCTCCTGTGGCGCCTCGTGAACCACCCGGGGACGGCCGGCCGCATCACCCGCAGGGTCTCGGCGCTCCTGGACCACCCCGCCGTCTCGAAGCGCTCCTCGTCCCCGATCGCCCCGGACGGCATCGCATGGGACGCCGACGGTACGTCGATATGGGTCGCGAACGCCCTGCGCGGCGAATGCGTGCGCATCGCCCCCGGCGGCCGCGCCATCGAGCGGGTCGCCACGAGCCAGCACACCCTGAGCTGCCTGATGGCCGGGCCCGACGGGCGCACCCTCTTCGCCGCCACCGTCCCGACGGACGACCCCGTCCGCGCCGCCGAACTCAACGGCGGCCGTGTCGAGCTGGTGCGGATGTGAGCCCCGAAGTCCCGAAGTAACAATTCGCGTGAATCCGATCTGAACAATTGACTTGGACAGTTGACCAGGAGAGCCTGTGGCCATGTCCCAAACATCCGAGAAGAGCCGGGTCATCCTCGTGACCGGCGCGGCCGGCGGCATCGGAGCCGCCATCGCGGAACTGGCGATCGCGCGCGGCCATCGCGTCATGCTGACCGATGTGGACGAGGGCGCCGTCCTGAGCCGGGCCCGTGCCCTCGGCGAACGCGCCGCCGCCCACGCCCTGGACATCCGCTCCCCCGAGGAGTGGAGCCGGGCCTACGACGCGGCCCAGGCCCGCTTCGGGGTCGTCGACGTGCTGGTCAACAACGCCGGCATCACCCACACCGGGAACGCCCGCGATCTCCGCCCCCAGCAGCACCGCGACATCGTCGAGATCAACCTGCTCGGGACCGTCACAGGGGTCTGCACGGCGCTTGAGCGCATGACCGCGCAGGGCCACGGTCACATCATCAACGTCTGCAGCATGACGTCGTTCCTGCCGCTGCCCGGATACGCCACCTACGGCGGCACGAAGCACGGACTTCGCGCCTTCCACCACAGCGTCGCGATAGAGGAACGCGACGGACCGGTGGACTTCACGATCGTCCACCCGCCGTCCACCCGGACCGGCATGCTCGTCCAGGAGATGGCCGACCCCACCTCCGCCATCGCCTTCGCGGAGAAGTCGTACGCCCCGGAGCAGATCGCCGAGGCCGTCGTCGACGCGGTCACGAGCAGGCCGGTCGAAGTGGTGTTCCCGCCGTTCGCCGGCCGGGTGCAGCGGATCGTCGGAGTCCTCCCCGGGCTGATGCGCCGGGTCATCCCCGTCGTCGAGGCCAGAGGCCGGCGGCAACGGGCACGGATGCTCTCCGCTCCGGGGATCCCGTCATCCGGGAACTGAGGGGGCTTTCCCCCGACCGCTCTTCGAACGAACCTCCCAGAAAGGGTGCGGATATGAGCACGCACGTCACGTTCCGGCAGGACGTCAAAGGGGCCGCAGCCGCTGTCAGCGGGCCGGACCAGGACCGGATGATCCAGCTGAACCGGGCCACGGAACACCTGGACCCGCCTTTCGCCGTGGTGGACCTGGACGCCTTGGAGGGCAACGCCGCCGATCTGGCCCATCGGGCGGCCGGCCGGGCGACCATCCGGCTGGCCAGCAAGTCGGTCCGCAGCCGCGAGCTGATCGGGCGTGCCGTCCGGCGTCCGGGGTACAGGGGAATCCTCGCCTTCACGCTGCCGGAGGCCCTGTGGCTGGCCGAGGACCACGACGACGTGGTGATCGGGTATCCCACGACGGACCGCACCGCGCTGCGGCGGCTCGCCTCGGACGAGCGCGCGGCCGCACGCGTCACCCTCATGATCGACTCGGTCGGCCAGCTGGACTTCGTGGACGAGGTGGTGGGCACCTCCCGCCCCGACATCCGCGTCTGCATCGATCTGGACGCCTCGCTGGAACTGGCCGGAGGCCGCATCCACCTGGGCCCGTACCGGTCGCCCGTGCACTCCCCGCGGCAGGCCGCCGCACTCGCCCGCGCCGTCCAGGACCGGCCCGGATTCCGGCTGGCCGGGCTCATGTCCTACGGGGGCCAGATCGCCGGCCTGGGCGACAACCAGCCCGGGTCGCTGCTCAGGCGGGCCGCGATCCGCACCATGCAGCGCCTCTCCGCCGCCGAACTGGCCGACCGGCGCGCGGCGGTCATAGCCGCCGTGGAGGCCGTGGCACCGCTGGAGTTCGTCAACGGCGGCGGTACGGGCTCCATCGAACAGACCTCCGCCGAACACGTCATCACCGAGATCGGTGCCGGATCAGGGCTCTACGGGCCCGGGCTCTTCGACTTCTACCGGCGTTTCCGCCCCCGTCCCGCCGCCTTCTTCGTCATGTCCGTCGTGCGCCGCCCGAGCGCCAGGATCGCCACCGTGCTCGGCGGCGGCTGGATCGCCTCCGGCGCGCCCGGCCTCGACCGTCTGCCCACCCTGACCTGGCCGCACGGCCTGCGCCTGAACCCCAGGGAAGCGGCCGGCGAGGTCCAGACACCGGTCCTGGGCGCCGCCGCGCACGGACTGCGGCTCGGCGACCACGTGTGGTTCCGGCACGCCAAGGCCGGCGAACTGTGCGAACGCGTCAACACGCTGCACCTGGTGTCCGGCGCGGAGATCGTCGACGAGGTCGCGACCTACCGGGGCGAGGGACACGCCTTCCTGTGAGCCGTTCCTGAACCCTTCCTGAGCCGTTGCCGGACAGGCCCGTTTCCGCTCCCCGGATCCCCCGGAGGCCGTATGCCCACTGAATTCCACCCACCGGCCCCGGTGCCGACGGCCGCCGCCGCGACCGATGCCGGCCATGCGCCGACCGATCCCGTCTCCCGTGGCTGGATCACCCTGTTCGGCCTGGTCTGGTTCGGCTACTGGATGGCGAGTCTGGTCCCCCTGCAACTGCTGCTGCCCCAGCAGCTGGAGATCATCGACCCGGCCTCCAAGGTCCAGAGCTTCGCCGTCGTCAACGCCCTCGCCGGACTGGTCTCACTGATCGCCCTCCCGGTGTGCGGAGCGCTGTGCGACCGCTCCCGGAGCCGCTTCGGACGACGCAGGCTCTGGCTCGCGGGCGGTGCGCTGTCCTTCGCGGCCGGGCTGGCGATCACCGGGGAGCAGACGACGGTGACCGGCGTGACCCTCGCGTGGTCGGCGAGCATGGTCGGCCTCAGCGCCGCCACCGCCGGGCTGACCGCCATGATCGCCGACCGCGTCCCCGTCGACCAGCGCGGCGTGGTGTCCAGCACGATCTACGGACCCCAGTCCCTCGGCGTGGTGACCGGCATCGCCCTCGTCTCCGCGTTCGCGCTGTCCCCCGCGAGCAGCTACCTCGTCGTCGCGGCCCTGCTGGTCGTCTGCACCGTGCCGTTCCTCGCGCGCTTCCGTGACACCACGTACGACTCCGAGCCCGCGCTGCGGCTGCGCACGCTGCTCACCTCCATGGGCCGCTCGCTCAGGAACCGGGACTTCGCCTGGGCGTTCGGCGGACGGCTGTTGGTCAACCTGGCGAACTCGCTGGGCGTCTGTTACACCCTCTACTTCCTCACCGACGACCTGAAGGTCCCCGATCCGGCCGGCAGCCTTCTCGCCTGTACGGCCCTGTACCTCCTGGCCGGTGTCCTGGCCAGCTCCGTCGTCGGGGTGCTCTCCGACCGCCTCGGCAGGCGACGGATCTTCGTGGCACTGGCGGCGCTGCTCCAGGCGGCCGCGGGTTTCCTGCTGGCGAGCTTTCCCGACTTCGGCGTCACGCTGATCGCGTCAGCCGTCATGGGCGGCGGTTTCGGCGCCTACATGGCCGTCGACCAGGCTCTGATCACCCAGGTCCTGCCGGATGCCGAGAGCCGGGCCCAGGACCTCGGGATCATGAACATCGGCACGATCGTCCCGCCCGCCCTGGCCCCGCTGATCGCCAGCTTCGTCATCACCTCCGACCGCGGCTATCCGCTCCTGTTCTCCTGCGTCGGCGTGGCCGCGAGCGTGGGGGTCCTGCTCGTGTACCGCGTTCGGTCCGTCAGATAGCGGCGCCGGCCCACTCCTCACCCGACCCGACACCCCAAGAAGGAAGGAAAGCCGTGGACACCCTCCGCTCCGACGCTCCCCGGCACAGAGCGAACCCGAAGCCGGACACCTGGCGGAACTGGGCCGGGAACGTCACCGCCCACCCGGCCCGGGTCGTCTCCCCCACCTCGGTGGCGGAGCTGCGCGCCGTCGTACGCCAGGCGGCCGAGGACGGCCTGCCCGTGAAAGCGGTGGGCAGCGGCCACTCCTTCGCCACCGCCGCCGCCACCGACGGCGTGCTGATCCGCCCCGACCGGCTCAGCGGCATCCGGGCGATCGACCGGAAGGCCGGCACCGTCACCGTGGAGGCGGGCACCCGGCTCAGGACGCTGAACACGGCTCTGGCCGGGCAGGGCCTGTCGCTCACGAACATGGGCGACATCATGGAACAGACCGTGGCCGGCGCCACCAGCACGGGCACCCACGGCACCGGGCGCACCTCGGGTGCCATCTCCGCACAGATCCGTGGCCTGGAGCTGGTGACGGCGGACGGCTCGCTGGTGAGGTGCTCGGCGACGGAGAACCCGGAGGTGTTCGCGGCGGCGCGCGTCGGACTCGGCGCCCTGGGCGTCGTCAGCTCGCTCACCTTCGCCGTCGAGCCGCTCTTCCTCCTCGCCGCTCACGAGGAACCGATGACGTTCGACGAGGTCACCGGGGCATTCGACGAACTCCACGCCCACAACGACCACTTCGAGTTCTACTGGTTCCCGCACACGGACAACTGCACCACCCTGCGCAACAACCGGACCGTGGGCCCGCATGCACCGCTGGGTCGGCTCAAGGCGTGGTTCGCGGACGAGTTCCTCTCCAACAACGTCTTCCAGGCGCTCAGTTCCGTGGGCCGGGCCGTTCCCGCCGCCGTCCCGGCGATCGCGCGGATCACCAGCCAGGGCCTCTCGGCCAGGACCTACACGGACATCCCCTACAAGGTCTTCACCAGCCCGCGCCGGGTCCGGATGATCGAGATGGAGTACGCCGTCCCGCGCGCGGCCGTCCTCGACACCCTCCGCGAACTCAAGACCATGGTCGAGCGCTCGGATCTGCGCATCGGCTTCCCGGTCGAGGTCCGCACCACCCCCGCCGACGACATCACCCTCTCCACGGCATCCGGACGCGACAGCGCCTACATTGCCGTCCACGTGTACCGGGGCACGCCTTGGCGGCGGTATTTCGCCGAGGCGGAACGCATCTTCGTCGCGCACGAGGGGCGCCCGCACTGGGGAAAGCTCCATACCCGGGAAGCCGCCCACTTCGCGAGCGTATATCCCCGATTCGACGAGTTCAGGGCGCTGCGCGACCGGCTCGACCCCGACCGGCGCTTCAGCAACGCCTATCTGCGCCGGGTGCTCGGCGACTGATCCGGTCGCCGGGCTGTCAGAAGAGGCCCGCTCCCCGTTCGAAGTCCAGCAGCCGCTGCTTGCGGGGCAGGCCGCCGCCGTAGCCGGTGAGGCTGCCGTTGGCGCCGATGACGCGATGGCAGGGCACGATGATGCCGATCGGGTTCTTCCCGTTGGCGAGGCCGACCGCGCGGGAAGCCTGCGGATTGCCCAGGGCTTCGGCCAGTTCGCCGTACGACCGGGTCTCTCCGTAGGGGATCAGGCGCAGCTGCTCCCAGACGCCGCGCCGGAACGGGGTGCCGTTCAGGCGCAGTTCGAGGGTGAACTCCTTCAACTCGCCCGCGAAGTAGGCGGTCAGCTGTTCCTCGGCCTCGGCGAAGAGGTCGTCGTCCCGGTCGCCGAAGGTCTCCTCGGGCGGGCGGTGCCGTTGGTCCTCCATGTAGAGGCCGCAGAGGGTGCCGTCCTCGGCGACCAGGGTGAGGGGGCCGTAGGGGCTGTCGGTCACGGTGTGGTTCTTCACGGCAATGTCCTTATACGGGCAGGAAGTTGATCGGGTGGCTGTCGGTCGCCCACAGATACTGGACGGCGTAGGCCCGCCAGGGGCGCCAGGCCGCCGCGCGTGCGGTGAGGGCGGCCGGGGTGCCGGGCAGGCCCAACTCCTGGGCGGCGCGCCGGATGCCGAGGTCGGTGGGGAGGAAGGCGTCCGGGTCGCCGAGGGCGCGCATCGCGATGACGTCGACGGTCCAGGGGCCGAAGCCGGGGAGGGCGAGGAGCTTGGCGCGGGCCTCCGCCCAGTCGCTCTCCACGCCCAGGTGGAGGGTGCCGTCCGCGAGTTGGCCGACCAGGGTGGTGAAGGTGGTGCGGCGGGTGCGGGGCATCGCCAGGGAGTCCGGGGGCACCTCCGCGAGCGCCTCGGGGGACGGGAAGAGGTGGGTGAGGCCGCCCTCGGGGTCGTCCACCGGGGTGCCGTGGGCGGTGACCAGGCGGGCCGCGTGGGTGCGGGCGGCCGCCGTGGAGACCTGCTGGCCGAGCACGGCCCGGACGGCGAACTCCGCCTCGTCGACCGTGCGCGGCACCCGCCGCCCGGGCGCCTTGTCGACCAGCGGCGCCAGGAAGGGATCCGTGCGCAGCCGGTCGTCGACGGCGACCGGGTCGGCGTCCAGGTCGAGCATCCGCCGGCACCGGCTGATGGCGACGGGCAGGTCGCGCAGGTCGCTGAGGGTGAGCCGGCAGGCGATGTGGTCGGGCTTCGGGGCGAGCGCGGCGATGCCGTGGCCGTACGGCAGCCGCAGGGTCCGCCGGTAGGCGCCGTCCCGCCACTCCTCGACGCCGGGTACGGCGGTGGCCGCGAGGTGGCCGAAGAGGTTGTCGGGGTTGAGGGGGGCGCGGAAGGGCAGGCGGAGGGTGAGTGCGCCCGGGGCGTGATGCGCCGACTTGGGGCGGCGGTCGCGCAGTTCGCTCGGGGAGAGGGCGAAGACCTCGCGGACGGTGTCGTTGAAGGTGCGGATCGAGGAGAAGCCGGCCGCGAAGGCGATCTCCGCCATCGGCAGGGCGGTCGTCTCGATCAACAGGCGGGCGGTCTGGGCGCGTTGGGCCCGGGCGAGGGCCAGCGGGCCGGCGCCGAGTTCGGCGAGCAGCTGGCGCTCCACCTGCCGGGGGCTGTAGCCGAGGCGGGCGGCGAGGCCGGGTACGCCCTCGCGGTCCACGACCCCGTCGGAGATCAGCCGCATGGCGCGGGCGACCAGGTCGGCGCGCTGGTTCCACTCCGGGGAACCGGGGCTGGTGTCGGGACGGCAGCGCTTGCAGGCCCGGAACCCGGCCTGCTGGCAGGCGGCCGCGCTCGGGTAGAACGTCATGTTCTCGGGTTTGGGCGGTACCACCGGGCAGCTGGGCCGGCAGTAGATGCGGGTGGTCAGGACGGCCGTGAAGAACCAGCCGTCGAACCGCGCGTCCTTCGACTGCACGGCCCGTACGCAGTGCTCGCGGTCTAGGTGCATCCCTTTCTGCATGGGTCCAGCATCGGCCACCGGGTGTGGCC
Source organism: Streptomyces sp. GbtcB6 (assembly GCF_019091475.1). Classification (NCBI taxonomy): domain Bacteria; kingdom Bacillati; phylum Actinomycetota; class Actinomycetes; order Kitasatosporales; family Streptomycetaceae; genus Streptomyces; species Streptomyces sp. GbtcB6. Next base: position 94,765 of record NZ_JAGXJL010000008.1, read on the forward strand.
GATGCTGGCGGAAATCCGACACGAAGGTGGGCTGACCTGAGGCCCGGGCGGGCTCAGCCGAAGTAGTGGTCCTGGTCGAGGTCGGTCAGCAGCCCCGGCTGCGCGGGCCGCCAGTCGTACCGCTCGCGGGTGGCGGCGCCGGATGTGGGGTTGTCGTTGCCGACGAAGGCCGCCATCCAGCCGAAGTGGTCGGACGCCTCCTCCCGTGCGAGGGACACGACCGGCACGTCGAGGCGGCGGCCGATGACCTCGGTGATGCCGCGGAGCGGGACGCCCTCGTCGGCGACCGCGTGCAGCACGGCCCCGGCCGGAGCCGTCTCCATGGCCTTGCGGTAGAGGGTGGCGGCGTCGAGACGGTGCACGGACGACCAGCGGTTGGTGCCGTCCCCCACGTAGGCGGCGACACCCTTGTCGCGGGCGGCGCCGATCAGGAACGGGACGAAGGCGTGGTCGCCTGCTCCATGCACCTGAGGGAGCCGGATCACCGACACCCGCACCCCGCGGTCGGCCAGGGCCAGGGCGGAGCGTTCCGCCTCGGCCCGGTGGGCGCCGGGGCCCGCGGGGTCGGGCGTGTCCTCCTCGGTGCCGAGGCGGCCCGGGGCGAGGAGGCCGGTCACGGAGGTGACGACCAGGGGCCGTCCGGACTCGGCGAGCGCGTCACCGAGGGCCTTCAGCACGTCGAGTTCGGTACGGAGAGCGCCGGGCATGTCGGAGAAGTCATGGTTGTACCCCGTGTGGACCACCCCGTCCGTCGCATCCGCCGCGATCCGCAGCCCGTCGACGTCGTTCAGGTCGCCCCGGTGCACCTCCGCCCCCACCTCCTTCAGGGCCGCCTCGGCCGCGTCCGAGCGGGCGAGGCCTAGCACCTGGTGGCCGGCGCCGAGCAGTTCGCGGACCACCGCGCTGCCGATGAACCCGGTGGCGCCGGTGACGAACACACGCATGACGAATCACCTCACGAGAGTGAATGTGCTGGGATGACTCCAGCGTGCGCCCGGCCCGGGCCCCGGGTCCAAGACCTGTTCCGCACCCGGTGATGCCTGTCCGGTCATGACCGCAGATCACGGGGCGGGAGTAGAGTCGACGGGTGCCCGATTCCCTCGTACCGCCGGTGGACCTGGAGCTGCGCCTGGTGCGCTACTTCACCGTGGTCGCCGAGGAGTTGCACTTCGGTCGCGCGGCCGACGCACTGCATCTCGCCCAGCCGTCGCTGAGCCGTCAGATCCGGCGTCTGGAGCGCCAGTTGGGCGCCCGGCTGCTCGACCGCACACCGCGCGGGACCCGGCTCACCGAGGCCGGGGCGGTCTTCCTTCCCCAGGCCAGGGAGCTGCTGCGGACGGCGGGCCGGGCCGCCGCGAGTACGCGCTCGGCGGCCGCGCACGGCACGTTCACCGTCGGCTACACCACCAACATGATCGTCACCCCGGCCGTACGCGAGCTGCGCCACCGCCACCCGGCGGCCGACGTCCGTACCCTGCACGTGGACTGGAACGAACCTCGGGACGCGCTGCTGGACCACCGGGTCGACGTGGTGGTGACCCGGTTCCTGTTCTCCGCCGACGACCTGGACATCACGGTCCTCTACGACGAGCCGCGCGTCCTCCTGGTGCCGCTCGGCCACCGGCTGGCCGGCAAGGAGTCGGTCACCCTCGCCGACTTCGCCGACGAGCCGCTCCCCCGCTTCACCGGCGCCGACCGGATCGGGGCGAATCCCCCCGGCCACACCAACCTGGGCCCCGTGGTGGAGACGCTGGAGGACAAGCTGGAGCTGGTCGCGAGCGGTGAGGTGGTGTCCCTGGCGCCGGCCGGGTTCCGCGGCAACGTGCGGCCCGACATCACCCCCGTCCCGGTCGAGGACGCCGACCCCGTCCAGGTCGTGCTGGCCACGCGCGCCGGCGACCGCCACCCCCTGGGCACGGCGTTCCGCCGCGCGGCCGAGGCCCATCTGGTGCCGGACGTGCGGGACCCGGTGTGACCGGAGTCCCGCACGCGGGGTAGGGACGGGCCTGGCCCGTCAGCCCAGGTCCGTGCCCGTATCCGCCGAGTCGTCGCCGCGCGCCACGCACAGCGCCCAGATGATGAACCCGGACAGCGCGATCATCACGACGGACCAGACCGGGTAGTACGGCAGGGACAGGAAGTTGGCGATGATCACCAGCGCGGCGATGGCCACACCGGCGCCGCGTGCCCACGCGGCCGGCTGGAAGAGGCCGATGCTGACGACCACGGCGATCACGCCCAGGACCAGATGGATCCAGCCCCAGCTGGTGAGGTCGAACTTGAACACGTAGTTGGGGGTCGTGACGAAGACGTCGTCCTGGGCGATCGCCATGATGCCCCGGAACACCGCGAGCAGGCCGGCGATGAGGAGCATGACGGCGGCGAAGGCGGTCAGTCCTCCGGCCCACGCCATCTTGGCGGTGTGCTGGTGCGGGTGGTGCGCGGGATGTGTCGCGGTCATGGGGCTGCCTCGATTCGTTCTCGGAGGGGGTGCTCAGCGCCCGTGGGCGGTGGGCACCGAGCCGGAGCGCTCGGCCGGCCCGTAGTCGCTCAGGACGAGTGCCTTGGCCTTGCGGAACTCCTCGTCCGAGATGTCACCGCGGGACTTCATCTCGGAGAGCTTCGCCAGTTCGTCGACGCTGCTGGTCTGGCCGGGGCCGCCCGTGGCGGTCTGCCGGATGTACGACTCGAACGCCTTCTGCTGGTCGCGGGCCTGGGCGATCTCCCGCTGCCCCATGCCCTTGCCGCGGGCGATCACGTAGACGAGGACGCCCAGGAAGGGGACCACGATGCAGAGGGCCAGCCAGCCGGCCTTGGCCCAGCCGCCCATCGAGTCGTCGCGGAAGATGTCCACGATGACCCGGAACAGCAGGACGAGCCACATGATCCACAGGAAGAGCCACAGCATCGTCCAGAAGGCGCTCAGCAGCGGATAGTCGTATGCGAGGTAGGTCTGCGCGCTCATGTACGTCCTCCGTCCACGGCGCCGGCCGGTCGGCCGCGCCCTGCCGTCCCAGCGTGCGCACGGCGAGCCCCGGGGTTCCTCACCCGGTGCGGGTGATCGTGCGCCGCTCCTGCGACCGCGCGCCTGTCACTCCGGCAGGCGCCGCATCTCCACGACCCGCAGCCCCAGTGACAGACAGCGGTTCAGCAGGCCGTACAGATGCGCCTCGTCGACGACGGGGCCGAACAGGACCGTCTCGCCGGACATCGTCACGTGTTCCATCTCCGGGAAGGCCCGGGTCAGCGTCTCCGACATGGTCCCTTCGACGCGGATCTCGTAGCGCATGAGCCGTCTCCCGCCGCGGGTCTGCTGCGGTCTGTCCCGTGATCCTGCCCCCCGCGGCCGCCCGCCGGCCTCACCCGGCGCAGGTGAACCGGGGCCGATGCCGGCAGCGGTCACAGCAGCCCGCGCTCGCGGGCCCGGCGCACCGCGTCACCGCGCCGGCCCACGCCGAGTTTCCGGTAGATGCTCTTGAGGTGCGTCTTCACCGTGTTCACGGAGACGTACAGATCGGCGGCGATCTCCTGTGTGGACATCATCTGCGCCAGCCTGCCGAGCACCTCGCGCTCACGGCCGCTCAGCTCCTCGACGAGCAGCGGCGGGGAGTCGGCGCCGGGGCCGTCGCCGTAGAGCCAGGCCGCGGCCAGGCCGTGCAGCGGCGGGGCGTCCAGGAGGCGGCGGATCCCCGGCCCGGCGTCGAGGAACGGGCGCCGCAGCCGGTCCCGGCGCGCCTCCAGGAGGGCTCTGGCGAGCAGCTTGCGGGCGGTGCCGGTGTCCCCCGCCTCGGCCGCGGCGCGGGCCCGCACCAGGGCGGCCCGGACCGTGACCCCGGGGCCGGTCCGGCCTTCCGTGCACAGCCGCCCGGCCGTCTCGACGGCTTCCTCACGGTGGCCGGCGGCGAGCCGTGCCCACGCGACCTCCGCGGCGCACACGGGTCCGCCGGGGCGCTCGATCCCGTCCAGCACCTCGGCGGCCCGGCCGGGCCGGCCCTCGGCGAGCAGGACGGCCGCTGCGGCCAGGGCCGCGTTGGCCTCGGCCCAGGGCGAGGGCACCTGCGTCCGTACGGCCGGGTCGGCCGCGTGCGCGGCGGCAGCCGGGTCACCGAGGGCAAGGTGCAGCCGGCCCGTCACCAGGGCGCGGTACGCCTCGGTCACCGGGTCGGGCACGCCGGGGCCGGGGCCGTACTCGGCGGCCTCGGCCAGCAGGGCCCGGGCCCGCCCCAGCTCGTCGCGGTCGACGGCCACGGCGGCCAGCACCAGCTGTCCGAGCCCGGCGCCGGGGAACGGGCGTCCGCCGCAGTGCCGCGTCGCGTCCGTCGCGGCCAGGGCCCGGCTCTCCGCGCGGTCGGGCCGGCCGTCGAAGTAGTCGATCAGTGCCAGATGCCCGAGACAGTCCTCCCGGGGCAGTTCGGTCAGGGCGTCACCGGGAAGGTCGGCCACCTCGGTCAGGGCGGCGCGCGCCGCGTCGAAGTGCCCGGCCCACACCCGGGCCGAGCCCAGATGGGTGAGGAGCAGGGCGGTGAGCTCGGGATGCTTGGCGAGGAGCTGGGGCGGCACCTCGCGGCGCAGTCGCGCGGCCTCGGACACCGCCTGCTCGGCGCGGTCCGGGGAACCGGTCAGCCTGGCCGCGAGGGATTCCAGGAGCACGCAGCTCAGCCGGCCGGCGGCGGTCGCACCGGCGGCCAGGCTCTCCTCGGCGCGGCCGAGGTGGGCCAGGCCGTGATCGAGATCGTGCTCGGACAGCTCGCGGGCCGCGCGCACCAGGTCCACGGCCGCTCCGGTGGCCTCCGGGCCCATCCCGGAGAACAGCCCGGTGAGGTCGTCGGCGCGCAGGCCGGTGAGGAGCCGGCCGATCGCCAGGTCGTCGACGAGGACGCCTGCGGTGCACTCCCAGTCGGCCGCCGCCGCGCCGTGGGCCAGCGCCTCGGGCACCGCGCCGTGGGCCCGCAGCCACCGGGCGGCGCGCCGGTGCAGTTCGGGTTCGAGCCCCGGGGAGTGCGCCCGCAGATGGACCCGGAGGATCTCCCCGAACAGCGGATGGAGCCGGTACCAGGAGTGTCCGAGGTCCTCGACGAAGGCGTTCTGCCGGCACAGCCCGGCCAGCAGCGGCCCGGCGTCCGGGCGGCCCGTCAGCGCCTCCGCCAGCTCGGGGCCGAACCGGTCCAGGACGCTGACGCGCAGCAGCAGGTCCTGCGTCTCGGGCGGCTGCCGTCCGACCACCTCGGCGAGGAGGAAGTCGGCGATGGTGCTGTGGCCGGCCTCGAACTCCTTCAGGTACGTCTCCGGATCCGTGCTCTGCTGGGCGGCCAGGGCGCTCAGGCGCAGTCCGGCCGCCCAGCCCCGGGTGCGCTCCACCAGGGCGCGGGCGGCGTCGGCGGGCAGCCGCAGGCCGTGCCGGGCCAGCAGGTCGGCCGCCTCCTCGGGGGTGAAGGCCAGCTCCTGGTTCCTGATCTCGGTCATGGCCGCCGCGGCCCGGTAGCGGTGCAGGGGCAGCAGGGGTTCGGTGCGGGTGACGAGGATCAGGCGCAGCCCCCGTCCGGCGTGGTGGAGGACGAATTCCAGCTGCTCGGCCGTCTCCGGGGCGGCCAGCCGGTCGAACTCGTCGAGGACGAGGATCGCGGGCCGGTCGCGTCCGTTCAGCTCGTCGGCGAGGCGGGCCAGCAGCCGGTGGTCCACCATGCGGACGCCCCCGGGAGAGCCGCCGATTCCGGCGGGCAGCGGTGTTCCGGCGGTGTGCAGGGCGTGCAGCACATAGGCCCAGAACATGCCGGGTCCCTGGTCGCCCGCCTCGTTGGTGAGCCAGGCGACCGGTTGGCCGAGCCCGGCCGCCCAGTCGGCGACGAGGAGGGTCTTGCCGGCTCCGGCGGCGCCGTTGACCATGGTCAGCGGGGTGTCGAGGGCCTGGTCGAGGTGTGCGGTCAGCCTGGGTCTGCGGACGAAGGTGGCGGGTCTGGCCGGCACGGCGAACCGGGTGCGCAGAAACGGCTCCCCCAGTGGATCGGCGTACCCGACGGCCGGTCCCCGTGTGCTGTCCTCCCTCGCGGCCACAGAGATCACCTCCCGGGTCCGGTCGGCCGTGGTCGGCACTCCACCCGATCAGGATCCCAGTGTTGGTGCCGCCGTGCAGGGCACGCGGTGGGGCCTGCGGCCCGTCGCCGGTCCCTCGGCGGCCGGTGGTCGTCCCGCCGCCCCTCCGCCCGGGCGCCCCGCCGTCCCGACGCCTTGGCGCCCCGGCGTCAGGACGTCCGCGGGTCCGGGTCCCGGCCGGGCGGCGGGCTGCCGAGGCGGGTGGCGAGGAACGGCTCCTGGGCGAGGACCGCTCCGGTGCTGACGCTGACGGTCCCGGCCAGGCAGACCACGATCAGCCAGGACAGCAGCACGAACACCGAGCCCACGGGGCCGTACTCGGCCACGGTGCGGTCGAGCGTCCGCGGCAGGTACAGCCGGGCGGTCGCGGTCAGGGCGGTGAGGGCGGCCGCCGTGAGCAGGGCGCCGGGCAGCAGAGGTCGCCAGCCGATCCGGCCGCCGAGGAGCAGGTGCTGCGTCCACCACCACAGGCCGGTCTGGCAGCCGAGGGTGACCGGGACGCCCAGCCAGATACCCAGGCCGAAGCCGTTGTACAGCGTGCCCTGCACGAGCAGGGCGCCGATCCACAGGCCGAGCCAGGCCACCCAGCGCCAGGGGGCGACCCGGATGCCGCCCCGGGGGATCTCCCAGGCGCGTTGGCACAGCCGCTGCACGGCCCGGCTGACGGCGGTGGCCGAGATCAGCACCATGAGTCCGCCGACCACGCCCGTGGTCTGCCGCAGGCTCTCGTTCGGGGGCTGCATCAGCTGCTGGACTCCGGTGTCGACCGGGCCGGTCAGTCCGAACACCGAGCGCATGGAGCGGAGCAGCTGGTCGCGGACGACCGGTGGGGCGTAGGCGGCGAAGACGAAGAGCAGCGGAACGGCGGTGAGGAAGCACTGGGCGGCCAGGCGGGTGGCGGTGTCGAAGATGTTCACGGACACCATGCGGTCCGCGAGGTGCGTGACGACGGGGAACCGGGTCTCCGCCCGCCGGTGCGCGGCCTTCGCGGCGGCGACCAGGCGTGCGGTCCGCTCGCGCCACCGGGACACACCGAACCGGGACCCGCTGTGCGGCCTCCGCCCGCTGGTCGGCATCGCCTGCTCCTTTCCCTGCCGTCCAGGGTGCGGGGCGGGCGGTGCGGCGGCACCCTGTGCCGTGCCGTCAGGGCAGCTGCCGGGCGAACGCCTCGTAGGCCCGCTCGTCGAAGAGCACGAACCGCACCTCCTCGACGGCCGTGTCCGCGTCCCGGACCGTCTCGACGGCGATCCGGGCGCCGTCGTCCATCGGCCAGCCGTAGATCCCGGTGGAGACGGCGGGGAACGCCACCGTGCGGGCGCCGAGTTCGTCGGCACGCTTGAGGGACTCGCGGTAGCAGGAGGCCAGCAGCTCGGAGCGGTCCAGGCTCTGGGAGTGAACGGGGCCGACGGTGTGGATGACCCACTGGGCGTCGAGGTCGCCGGCTGTGGTGGCGACGGCCTGTCCGGTGGGCAGGCCCTTGCCGTAGTGGGAGGCGCGCAGCTTGCGGCAGTCCGCGAGGATCGCGGGGCCGCCGCGGCGGTGGATCGCGCCGTCGACGCCTCCGCCTCCGAGCAGGGAGGAGTTGGCCGCGTTGACGATGGCGTCGACGCTCTGCCGGGTGATGTCGCCCTGGACGAGGGTGATACGGGTCATGACTGTCGCAACCTCCTCCACACGGCCTTCGCCGCGTTGTGCCCCGACATGCCGTGCACGCCCGGTCCCGGCGGGGTGGCGGACGAGCAGATGAAGACGGCCGGGTGCGGGGTGCTGTACGGGAACAGGGACAGCTTGGGGCGCAGCATGATCTGCAGGCCGGAGACGGCTCCGGTGCCGATGTCGCCGCCTACGTAGTTGGCGTTGCGGGCGGCGAGTTCGGCGGGTCCCGCGGTGGCGCGGGCCAGCACGCGGTCGCGGAATCCCGGGGCGAAGCGCTCCAGTTGACGCTCCATCACCTCGGTGAGGTCGCCGGTCCAGCCGCTGGGCACATGGGCGTACGCCCAGAAGACCTGCTTGCCCTCGGGGGCGCGGCCCGGGTCCACGACACTCGGCTGCACCGTGATCATGAACGGCCGGTCGGGGGCGCGGCCCTCGCGGGAGGCGGCGCGCAGGGCGGTGCCGATCTCCGCGCTGTCCGCGCCGATCTGCACGGTCCCGGCGCGGCGGGCCTCCGGCGCCGTCCAGGGGACGGGCCCGTCCAGCGCGTAGTCGATCTTGAAGACGCCCGGGCCGTAGCGGTAGCCCTGGTAGTAGGTGCCGAAGCCGGCGATGCGGGCCAGAGCGGTGGGCGAGGTGTCGAAGATGTACGACCGTGCGGGCGGCAGGTCGTCGAGGCGCTTGACCTCGTAGTCGGTGTGGATCGCGCCGCCGAGATCCGTGAGATACGCGGCGAGGGCGTCGGAGATGGCCTGGGAGCCGCCCCGCGCCACCGGCCAGCCGCGGGCGTGCGCGGCCAGCGCGAAGACCAGGCCGACGGCGCCGGTGGCGAAGCCGCTGAGCGGGGCCATGACGTGGGCGACGAGACCGGCGAAGAGGGTGCGGGCCCGCTCGTCGCGGAAGCGGCGCAGCAGCAGGGTGGCGGGCGGCAGCCCGGCCAGGCCGAACCGGGCGAGGGTGACCGGGTCGCGCGGCAGCGCGGTCAGCGGCAGGGACATGAAGTCCCGGGCCAGGGTGTCCCACTTGGGCAGGAACGGCTCCACCAGCCTGCGGTAGGTGCCGGCGTCACGCGGTCCGAAGGAGGCCGCGGTCTCGGCGACGGAGCGGGCCAGCACGGCCGCCCGGCCGTCGGGGAACGGGTGCGCCATCGGCAGGTCCGCGTGCAGCCACTCCAGGCCGTACCGCTCCAGGGGCAGGGCGCGGAACGCCGGCGAGTTGATGCCGAGCGGGTGGGCCGCCGAGCACGGGTCGTGCCGGAAGCCGGGGAGCGTGAGCTCCTCGGTGCGGGCGCCGCCGCCCACGGTGTCCCGTGCCTCGAAGAGCGCCACGGAGAAGCCGCGCCGGGCCAGCTCCACGGCGGCCGTCAGGCCGTTCGGCCCCGCCCCCACCACGACCGCATCGAGCATCGACGGCACCTTGGGACCCCTTCGTCAGCCGATGGCCACTCGGCTTCAGGATATGCCGGGGGACCGACACTCCCCTCGCTCGGGTTACCAGTGCGGGTTCAGCAGCAGGTCCACGATCCGGTGGGCGGTGGCGGCGTCCCGGGCCGCGGTGAACGGCAGGGCGTTGTCGCCCGTGATCCGGAACGGCTCGCCGGCCAGTGTGAGGTGGGCGCCGCCCGCCTCCTCGACCAGCAGCAGCCCGGCCGCATGGTCCCAGGCCGCCTCCCAGGAGAACGCGGTGGCGTCCAACTCGCCCCGGGCGACGGCGAGATACTCCAGGCCCGCCGAACCGCAGGCACGCGGGGCGACACCGTCGGTCCACAGCGGGAACAGCGCGCGCTTCTGCGCGTCGGTCGTGTAGTCCGGGTGGGAGGTGGCTATGCGGAGGTCACGGCCCGCCTCGGGCGCACCGGCGAGCAGCCGCTCACCGTCGAGGAAGGCACCCTTCCCCCTTACCGCGGTGGCGAGTTGCTCGCGGGCCGGGGCGTAGGTCCAGGAGGCGAGCAGGACGCCCCGGTGGGCGAGCGCCACCAGCGTGCAGAAGCCGTCCTCGCCGCGCACGAACTGGCGGGTGCCGTCGACCGGGTCGACGATCCACACCGGCGCGTCGCCCTGGAGCGCGTCGTACGTCTCCGGGTCGGCGTGCACCGCCTCCTCGCCGACCACGACGGAGCCGGGCAGGAGGGCCCCGAGCTCCGCGGTGAGATACCGCTCGGCGAGCCGGTCGGCGTCCGTCACCAGGTCGTGCGGGCCGCTCTTCTGGTCGACCTCGTGGTCGGCGAGCCGGCGCCAGCGGGGCAGGATCTCGGTCCGGGCGGCCTTGCGGACGGCGTCCTCGACGTCACCGGCGTGCTGGAGGAGAAACTCGTCGATGGTCTCCGTTGCTTCGATCATGCCTCCATGAGAGCACGCGCCGCTGACAATAATCCCCACGGGTTGGATGTACGCCGCATGGAATGCGGACGAACAGGCGGTGCCGGCGCTCAGCGGGCCGTCGACGGACGTTGCAGGTCAGCGCGCCGGCGTCAGCGTCCCACCGCATAGCCCTGCATCCCGCGCGGGTTGGCCGCCGCCGACAGCACCCCCGTCTCCGGGTCCCGCGCCACCGCGCACAGCCGCCCCTCCGACCAGCCCGGCCCGACCGTCACGTCGTGGCCGCGCCGCCGCAGCTCCGCCACGGTCTCCGGGTCCGTGCGCGACTCGACGGTCAGGCTCCCGGGGCGGCGGCCGCGCGGGTGGAAGGAGCTGGGGAAGCTGTCGTTGTGCCAGTTCGGGGCGTCGATCGCGCCCTGGAGGTCGAGGCCGCCGCGGACCTCGCCGCGCAGCGCGACGGCGAGGAAGAAGTGCAGCTGCCACTGGTCCTGCTGGTCGCCGCCGGGCGTGCCGAAGGCCAGCACCGGGACGCCGTCGCGCAGGGCGATCGACGGGGTGAGGGTGGTGCGGGGGCGCCGCCCGGGCGTGAGGGAGTTGGGCAGGCCCTCCTCCAGCCAGGCCATCTGGAGCCGGGTGCCCAGCGGGAAGCCCAGTTCGGGGACGACGGGGTTGGACTGGAGCCAGCCGCCGCTCGGCGTGGCCGCGACCATGTTGCCCCATCGGTCGACGACGTCCAGGTGGCAGGTGTCGCCCCGGGTGCTGCCGTCGGCGGCGACCTGTGCGACGGTCGGCTCACCGGCGCCCATCGGGTCGAAGGCGCCGCTCTTCCCGGCCGCCACGCGCGCGTACCCGGGCAGCCGGGGCACGCGCCCGCCGGGGCCGCCCGGCCGCAGCTCGTCGGAGGCCTTGGCGCCGATCAGGTCCCGCCGCCCGGCGTTGTACGTCTCCGAGAGCAGGTCCGCCAGCGGCACCTCGGCCGCGTCCCCGTACCAGGCCTCGCGGTCGGCCATGGCGAGCTTGCAGCCCTCGACCAGGAGGTGGACGTAGTCGGCCGACCCGTAGGCGGGCAGTTCCTGCGGCAGCAGGGCGAGCTGCTGGAGCAGGGCCGGGCCCTGGCTCCAGGGGCCCGCCTTGCACACGGTCCAGCCGTTCCAGTCGTACGAGACCGGGCTCTCGTAGCTCGCGGACCAGCCGGCCAGGTCGGCGGCGGTGAGGGTGCCGGTGTGCCGTGCGCCGCTGGTGTCCAGGGTGGGGCGGGCGGCCTGCCTTACCAGCGCCTCGGCGATGAAGCCGGTGCGCCACACCTCGCGGGCCGCGTCGATGCGGGCCTCCCGGTCCCCGGCGCCCGCGGTCTCGGCGAGCAGCCGTTGCCAGGTGGCGGCGAGGGCGGGGTTGCGGAAGAGCTCGCCGGGGCGGGGCGCCCGGCCGCCGGGCAGGTAGAGCTCGGCCGAGGACGTCCACTCGGTCTCGAACAGCTTGCGGACGCTCTCCACCGTCGCGCCCACGTTCTCCACGGGCGGGTGCCCGTGCTCGGCGTATCCGACGGCGTACGCCAGGATCTCGTCCAGCGGCTTGGTGCCGTGGTCGCGCAGCAGGAGCAGCCAGGCGTCGAAGGCGCCGGGGACGGCCGCGGCCAGCGGGCCGGTGCCGGGGACGAGGTCCAGGCCGAGCCCCCGGTAATGGGCGACGGTGGCGCCGGCCGGGGCCACACCCTGTCCGCACAGCACCCGCACCTCGCCGCCGGCCGGGGCGAGCAGGATCGGCACCTCGCCGGCCGGCCCGTTGAGGTGCGGCTCGACCACGTGCAGGACGAAGGCGCCGGCGACGGCCGCGTCGTACGCGTTGCCGCCGTTCTCCAGGACGGCCATCGCCGACTGGGAGGCCAGCCAGTGCGTGGACGACACCATGCCGAAGGTGCCCTGGAGGGTGGGACGGGTGGTGAACTGCATCTGTCACCTCGCTGTGCGCACGGCCGGGCCAGGTGTCTGGCGGTTACATGCTTTCACGGCCGTGGCGAGGCGAACCCCGTCCCGGGGCTCGCCTCCGCCCCGTCACTTGTCCGAGTCGGGCTTGCTGGTCGCCGCCGCGTACGCCTGGGCCGGTGTCATCGCGACGCCGTTGAGGCTGACCGTCTTGTAGGGGCTGACCTTGGCGCAGGTCTTGGAGTCGCTGGCGGTCGAGGCGTTGGCGTTGGCGACGGCCGCCTTGGTGTCGCCGGCGCTCGCCGGGTAGGAGGTGCCGGTCGACCAGTCGCTGCCGATCACCAGGGTGACGCCGGTGCCGCTGCCCGACTTGAGGTGCGAGCTGGGCAGGTCCAGGGCCTTGGCGACGGTCTGCGCCTCCGCCTTGTCGCCGCTGCCGTAGGTCAGGGTGGTCGTGGTCGCGGAGTTCGGGGCGTTGGCCGTGCTCGTGCCGGTGCTGAAGCCCTGCGAGATCAGGGAGTTCGCGATGGCGGAGGCGCGGCCCGTGATGTCGGTGCCGTTCTCGACGGTCACGGCGATCTGGGACGCGGGGACGGTCGCGGTGGGCGTCGGCTTCGCGCTGGCGGTCGCCGAGGCGGCCGACGACTTCTTGCCCGAACTGGTGGTCAGCGACTGGTCGTTGGCCATGGTGGCGAACAGGTCCTTGGCACCCTCGCCGACCACCACGCGGTTGCTGTTGTTCGGGTCGGGCGCGGTCTGCATGGTGGTGAACGTCATCCGCTTGGTGGGGACCTTGTTCACGTCGGCCGCGAGCGAGATCAGCTTCTTGACGCTGTCCAGGCCGTCGTCCACGGTGAGCGCCTTGGTGGCCGCGTCCGCCAGGCTGTATACGGCGGTGGGGTCGGTGAGCGTGCCCGCGCTCTTGAACTTGCGGATCATCGCGCTGAGGAAGATGTGCTGGGAGACGGTACGGCCGAGGTCGCTGCCGTCGCCGAAACCGTGCCGGGAGCGGACGAACTCCAGCGCGGCCTCGCCCTTGAGGGTGTGGGTGCCCTTGGACAGCTTCAGGTGCGAGTAGGTGTCGTACACGTTGGAGTTGACGCACACGGAGACACCGCCGACCGCGTCGGACATCTTGACCACGCCGGAGAAGTCCAGCTTGACGAAGTGGTCGATGGGGATGCCGGTGAGCTGGTGGATGGTGTCGACCTGGCAGGCGGGGCCGTACTGGAGGGCGCTGTTGACCTGGCCGTAGTAGCCCGACGTGGAGGTCTTGTCCTCGGTGTCCTTGCAGGCCGGGACGTCGACCATGGTGTCACGCGGGATGCTCATGACCGTGGCGTTGGAGCGGTCGGCGGATATGTGGACGACCATCTCGACGTCCGCGTTGCCGTTGCCGCTCTGTACCCCGGTCTCCTTGCAGCCGCCGCCGAGCTTGCAGTCGGTCGTGCTGGTACGGGCGTCCGAGCCGATCACCAGGATGTTGATCGGGGTCCGGCCGAAGGCGTCGGCCTTCTCGGTGCCGCCCTTGCCGTCGAGCGACACGCTGTTGATGTTGCCGTTGAGGTGCTGGTAGAACCACCAGCCCGCGCCGGCCGTGACCAGCACCAGGACGGCCGTGACCAGGCCGAGGATCTTCAGGACCCGCCTGCTGCGGCCCGCCGGCTTGGCCCGCCGGGACCGGCTGCCGCCGCGGGTCTTGGCCGCCTGCCGGGCGGCGGCCCGGCCGCCGGTCGGCCGCGTCCCGTCGGGCAGGGCTCCACGCTGTCCGGGCACCCGGTCGGTGCGGTTGCGCGTGGCCTGGCCTCCCGGGCCGTCCCACGGGTCGGTCATCTTCCACTCCCATGAACGGTCGGGTCCGTCTGCGGGTACGGTCGGGCGTACGCGGCGGGATACGGGCCGCCGCGAGGTGGGCCCTCTTGGGTTGCGTGATTGCGCAATCTAACAAACCCATAGCCCCGACAGCACAGACCCCACCCGAATTCACAGGTGAGGGATCTCATGAAACCTCCGGGACACACGCACCGTCGGCCCTCGCGCACCGCTGCGTGTCCGCGCGGTCAGACGCCGGCCTCGTACAACCGCCGCACCGGCGCCGGGGCCTGGTGGGAGCGCGCGGTCAACTGCCCGACGGCCACCCGCACCACGGTCACGATGTCCGGATCGTCCACGTAGTAGACCTGCCGCCGGCCCTCCCGCCGGGACCGCACCAGACCGGCCAGCTTGAGCTTGGCCAGGTGCTGGCTGACCGCCGGCAGGGCGCCGCCGACCCGGTCGGCGAGGCGTGTCACGTCGCTCTCGCCCTGGGACAGCGCCCACATGATGTGCAGCCGGGCCGGCGAGGCGAGCAGCCCGAACACCGCGGCCGCCTCCGCCAGCACCCCGTCGGAGGGGTCCGTGAAGCCCCCGATGTCCTCCCCCACAGCCCGCTCCCTCCCATCACAGCCTCCGCACAGACGCCCACTCAGTGTAGGCGTGCGGTCACCGCTCCCGGCACGGCCTCCCCGCAATGTCCTCCACGCGTTCCCCGCATTGTCATGAGCGGGTGACAGATCATCGACGGCTCGACGTCAGGCGTGGCCGGCGGCCACCGCCGTTCATAAGCTTGCGCAACAACGCAACTCAGCGGAGCGGCACCCGTACCGCGGCAGACGCGGCACTCGTACTGGAGGACAACGAACGTGGGCATCATCGGCTGGATCGTCCTGGGTCTCCTCGCCGGAGCCATCGCCAAGGTCCTGCTGCCCGGCCGCGACCCGGGCGGCCTGATCGGCACCACCCTCATCGGCATCGCGGGCGCCTTCGTGGGCGGCTGGCTCTCCTCCCGCTTCCTCGACCGCCCGGTGCAGAACCACTTCTTCGACCTCTACACCTGGGGCGCCGCGATCGCCGGCTCCCTGGTCCTGCTGATCGGCTACCGGCTGCTGTTCGGCAACTCGCGGCGCGCCTGAGACACCGGACCGGCGCGACGGTGACCCCGGTCACCCTCGAAGGCCGGATGCAGTCACGACATTCCGGATGTACAAGGACCGTGGACGCGCGACATTCCGGATGTAGGGGACGGGCCGCGGCCGCTGTCAACAGGGCGCCGCGTCCGGCCCACAGGCAAGGCACGGATTCCACTTCCGCCCCACAGGGACTCGTGTGAAACTGGCGTCCCGTCCGCAGTGCGGACTCCTCCGCACCCCGTCCCCCAGCGAGAAGTGCGACTTGCGTTCTCTTCCACTGCCGCTCGCCCTCACCGCGCGCCTCACGCCGGTCGCCGTGCTCGCCTGTGCGGGCTGGGTGATGGCGTCGGGCCCGGACACGACGACGTCCACCAGCACCTCCGGTGACACCTCGGCCCAGCAGACGGCCGGCCAGTCGGGGAGCGACGCCCCGTCGACGTCCTCCGCCTCGACGGCGGCCACCAAGGCGTACTCAGCCGCCCCCGCCCCCTGCGGCAGCATCCCCGTGGCCACCATCAAGTCGCTGGTGCCCGGCGCGAAGACGGCCGGCAAGGAGATCCCCTCCACGGACACCAAGCTGCGCCGCACCTGCTCCTGGAACGCGCTCAAGGGGTACGACTACCGCTGGCTCGACGTCTCCTTCGAGATCATGGACACGGACGCGGCGGCCGCGAAGGAGTACAAGGACCGGGTCGCCGAGAAGAGCGGCGGCGGGGCGGTGCCGGGGCTCGGGGACAGCGGCTACTCGGTCGTGAACCTCACCACCGAGGACAAGCAGCAGACCCGCGAGGGCGTGGTGATGGCCCAGGTCTCCAACGCGCTGGTGGTCGTCACCTACAACGGCAGCGACTTCGAGTCCAAGAAGGCGCCCAGCACCGACGTGATCAACAAGGGTGCCATCCAGGCGGCGAAGAGCGCGGTGACCGCGCTGAAGGGCAGCCAGTAACCGGACCGGCCGCCCTTCGTGCGCACACCTCCTGCTCACGCCTCCTTGGGCCGCACCAGCAGGGTCAGCCCCAGGTACAGCGCCAGGGACGTGCCGAGGCCGACCGCCCAGCCGTAGTCGGCGAGCGAGGACAGGGCCGGGATGGGGCGGCCGTCGATCAGCGGCTTGAAGCTGGCGCCGCCGATCGCGAGGATGCCGCCGGCGAGGAAGGCGACGACCGCCCGCCAGTTCCAGCCGCCGTCGTACCAGTAACGGCCGCCCGTGCGGTACAGGTCGGTCAGGTCGAGGCGGGTGCGGCGCAGGATCCAGTAGTCGGCGATGAGGATGCCGGCGACCGTGCCGAGCAGACCGCCGACCAGGCCGAGCCAGGTGAAGATGTAGCCCTGCGGGTCGGAGTACAGCTTCCACGGGAAGATCAGCACGCCCAGGACGCAGGTGGCCAGGGCGCCGGTGCGGAAACTGATCTTCCGGGGCGCGATGTTGGAGAAGTCGAAGGCGGGCGAGACCAGGTTGGCCGCGATGTTCACGGAGAGCGTCGCGACGAGGACGGTGACCAGGGCGTAGAGCAGGCCGACCACGTTGTCCGTCTTGGCGGCCAGCTGCACCGGGTCCCAGATCGGCTGCCCGTAGACGGCCTGCGAGCCGGAGGTCACCAGGACGGAGAGGAAGGCGAAGAGCGTCATGGTGGTGGGCAGGCCGAGGGCCTGGCCCCAGGTCTGCGCCTTCTGGCTCTTGCCGTACCGGGTGAAGTCGGGGATGTTCAGCGACAGCGTCGACCAGAAGCCGATCATGCCCATCAGGGACGGCCAGAAGATCTTCCAGAAGCCGCCGCCCCAGCCGAGCTTGGAGGGCTGGTCGAAGAGCGGGCCGAGGCCGCCGGCCTTGTTGCTCATCCAGATCAGCATCACCACGGCGCCGACGATCACGAAGGGCGCGGCCCAGTTCTCGAAGCGGCGGATGGTGTCCATGCCCCGGTAGATGATCGCGACCTGGAGCACCCAGAAGAGCGCGAACGACAGCCACATGGTCCAGGCGTAGCCGCCGATGTGCGAGGCGTTGGCCCAGCTGTCGCCGATCAGCTTGCCGGCGAGGAAGTAGATGGCCTCGCCGCCGATCCAGGTCTGGATGCCGAACCAGCCGCAGGCCACCAACGCCCGTACGACAGCGGGGAGGTTGGCGCCGCGTACGCCGAAGGAGGCACGGGCGAAGACCGGGAAGGGGATGCCGTACTTGGGTCCGGCGTGCCCGGTGAGCAGCATCGGGACGAGGACGATCAGGTTGGCGAGGGCGATGGTGAACACGGCCTGTTTCCAGTCCATGCCGACCGCGATCAGCCCGGAGGCCAGGGTCCAGGACGCCGTGTTGTGGGCCATGCCGACCCAGAGCGCGGAGAAGTTGTACGTGGTCCAGGTGCGCTTTTCGACGGGGACCGGCAGCAGGTCCTCGTTGGCGTACGGACCGCTCGGCGGCGGGGAGCCCGGGGTGAGCTCGACGCGCCCGTCGGGGAGGGAGACTTGACCGGAGATGGGTATCGCTGAGGGAGCGGTGTCGGTCATGGGCAGGCCAATCGGGGTGAGGTGGGACGGGAAAGGCCGTGCGGGCGGGCGGGGCGGGGGGTACGCGTGTGGGGCGGCGCCCTGACCCCCTTCCCGGGACGGCGGGAAGGGGGAGACCAACTGTCAGGAGCGGGCTAGCCGTTGACGGCCGGGATGACCTTCGTCCCGTACGCGTCGATGGTGGCCTCCTGAGCGTCGTGCATGTCGTAGACGGCGAACTGGTCGACGCCCAGCTCACGCAGGGCGTTCAGCTTCTCGATGTGCTTGTCCGCCGAGCCGATGATGCAGAAACGGTCGACGATCTCGTCGGGTACGAACTCGGTGTCGGGGTTGCCGCTGCGACCGTGGTGCGAGTAGTCGTACCCCTGGCGGGCCTTGATGTAGTCGGTGAGTTCGTCGGGTACGGCGGCGGAGTGCTCGCCGTACTTGGCGACCAGGTCGGCGACGTGGTTGCCGACCATGCCGCCGAACCAGCGGCACTGGTCGCGGGCGTGGGCGAGGGCCTCGGGCGAGTCGTCCTCGGTGACGTAGGCCGGGGCGGCGACGCAGATGGTCACCTCGGACGGGTCGCGTCCGGCGGCGACGGCCGCGTCCTTGACCGCCTTGACCATGTACTCGGTGAGGTAGAGGTCGGAGAGCTGGAGGATGAAGCCGTCGGCCTCCTCACCGGTCATCTTCAGGGCCTTCGGGCCGTACGCGGCCATCCAGACGGGGAGTTGGGCGCCCGGTTTGATCCACGGGAACCTGATCACCGCGCCGTCGCCGAGGTCGGCCTCGCCGCCGCTGCCGAGGGCGCGGATGACTTTCATGGCCTCGCTGATCCGGGCCAGGGTGTTGGGCTTGCGGCCGGCCACCCGCATCGCGGAGTCACCGCGGCCGATGCCGCAGACCGTGCGGTTGCCGAACATGTCGTTGAGGGTGGCGAAGGTGGAGGCGGTGACCTCCCAGGTGCGGGTGCCCGGGTTGGTGACCATCGGCCCGACCGTCAACTTGCTGGTGTTGGCCAGGATCTGACTGTAGATCACGAATGGTTCCTGCCAGAGCACGGCGGAGTCGAAGGTCCAGCCGTAGCGGAAGCCGTTGCGTTCGGCCCGTTTCATCAGGCTGACGACCCGGGAGGCCGGCGGGTCGGTCTGCAGGACGAGTCCGAAGTCCATGGGCGCCTCTCCTAGTTGAGGTACTGACAGGTGGAGCGCGGGGTGTAGACGCCGTGCCCGGCGTGTCCGGTGTACTCCCGCTCGGTGATGACGGGTTCGCCGCGCGAGAGGACCGTCTCGACCCGGCCGGTCAGGCGCTTGCCCTCGTACGCCGAGTAGTCGACGTTCATGTGGTGGGTCTCGGCGGAGACGACCTGCTCTGCATGGGGGTCGTAGATGACGACGTCTGCGTCGGCACCCGGGGTGATGGTGCCCTTCTTCGGGTACATGCCGAACATCCGCGCCGGAGTGGCGCAGGCGATCTCGATCCAGCGGCGGCGCGAGATGTGCCCGTCGACGACGGCCTGGTGCAGCAGGTCCATGCGGTTCTCGACGCCGGGCAGGCCGTTGGGGATCTTCGAGAAGTCGCCGCGGCCGAGTTCCTTCTGGCCGACGAAGCAGAAGGGGCAGTGGTCGGTGGAGACGACCTGGAGGTCGTTGGTCCTGAGGCCCTGCCAGAGCTTGGCCTGGTGCTCCTTGGGGCGCAGGGGTGTGCTGCACACGTACTTCGAGCCCTCGAAGTCGGGCTCGGCGAGGTTGTCGGTGGACAGGAAGAGGTACTGGGGGCAGGTCTCGCCGAAGACGGGGAGCCCTTCGTCGCGGGCGCGGGCCAGTTCGGCGACCGCCTCCATCGCGGAGACGTGCACAACGTAGAGGGGGGCGCCGGCCACCTGGGCGAGCTTGATGGCCCGGTGGGTGGCCTCGGCTTCGAGGAGCGCCTTGCGGACCTCCCCGTGGTACCGGGGGTCGGTCTCCCCGCGCGCCAGCGCCTGCTCCACCAGCACGTCGATGGCGATGCCGTTCTCGGCGTGCATCATGATCAGGCCGCCGTTCTCGGCGGAGCGCTGCATGGCGCGCAGGATCTGGCCGTCGTCGGAGTAGAAGACGCCGGGGTAGGCCATGAACTGCTTGAAGGAGGTCACCCCCTCCTCGACCAGCAGGTCCATCTCCTTGAGCGTCTCCTGGTTCACATCGGAGACGATCATGTGGAAGCCGTAGTCGATGGCGCAGTTGCCCTCGGCCTTGGCGTGCCAGGTGTCGAGGCCCTCGCGCAGGCTGTGGCCGACGCTCTGCACGGCGAAGTCGACGATGGTGGTCGTGCCGCCCCAGGCGGCGGCGCGGGTGCCGGTCTCGAAGGTGTCGGAGGCGAAGGTGCCGCCGAACGGCAGCTCCATGTGGGTGTGGGCGTCGACACCGCCCGGGATGACGTACTTTCCGGTGGCGTCGATGGTCCGCTCGGCGGTGAAGGCCTCGGCGGCGGGGGTGCCGGTCGCCGCGAGAGCGGCGATGCGGCCGTCCTCGATCAGGACGTCGGCGTGGATCTCGTCGGACGCGGTGATGACGAGTCCGCCACGGATTACTGTCCGGCCGGTCATGGGGTCCTCTCGTTCGTGGTCACGTGCGGGTCCGACGGTGGCTGGTCGCGCAGTTCCCCGCGCCCCTATGGGGCGCGATCAGGGAGCCGTCAGTGGGGCGTACGCGTCCGGGCGGCGGTCCCGGAAGAACTGCCAGCGGTCGCGGACCTCGCGCAGCTTGGCCAGGTCCAGGTCGCGGACGACGAGTTCGGTCTCCTTGTCGGAGGCCACCTCGCCGACGAACTGGGCCTCCGGGTCCACGAAGTAGGAGGTCCCGTAGAAGTCGTTGTCGCCCAGGTCCTCCACGCCGACCCTGTTGATGGCACCGACGAAGTACTCGTTGGCCACGGCCGCCGCCGGCTGCTCCAACTGCCAGAGGTAGCGGGAGAGTCCGCGCGAGGTGGCCGACGGGTTGAAGACGATCTCGGCGCCGCCGAGGCCCAACGCCCGCCAGCCCTCCGGGAAGTGGCGGTCGTAGCAGATGTAGACGCCGATCTTCCCGACGGCCGTCTCGAAGATCGGCCAGCCGGCGTTCCCCGGACGGAAGTAGAACTTCTCCCAGAATCCCGGGACCTGGGGGATGTGGTGCTTGCGGTACTTGCCGAGGTACGAGCCGTCGGCGTCGATCACGGCGGCGGTGTTGTAGAGGACGCCGGGCTGCTCCTCCTCGTACACCGGCAGGATCAGGACCAGGCCCAGTTCGCGGGCGAGGGTCTGGAAGCGCTGGACGATCGGGCCGTCCGGGACCTGTTCGGCGTACTCGTAGAAGGCCTTGTCCTGGACCTGGCAGAAGTAGGGTCCGTAGAACAGCTCCTGGAAGCACAGGACCTGGGCGCCCTGCGCGGCCGCGTCGCGGGCCGCCTGCTCGTGGACCTGGATCATCGATTCCTTGTCGCCGGTCCAGGCGGTCTGGAAGAGGGCGGCACGAATCACTCGGCTCATCGGGACCTCCGGTCGCTCGGGCGTGTGTCGCTCGATGTGCGAGGAGCCTAGAAAGTCCGAAAGCGGGCTTTGAGTGCCATCGTGTCACGTCTGCGGGCGTCCGGCGTGCCACCGTGTCACGCTGTCGTTGGCCCATGTTTCACCGCCGTTTTCCCAGGTCGTCACAGGTTTCAATGCTGTTGCGCGTCGTGCGCGAGGAGTGCGATGTGCACGGAGGCCGCCTGCTCGAAGTCGTCGAGGTCGACGCCGAGCCGGGTCTGTATCGCCTCCAGGCGGCGGTACAGCGCGGGCCGGGAGACGTGGTGGAGCTGGGCGGTGCGGGACTTGTTGCGGCCGGTGGCGAGGTAGGTCCGCAGGACGCCAAGGAGGTCCTGGTCGCCGCCGGTCCCGCACAGCAGTCCGTCCAGCTCGCGCTCGGCGAAGGACTGGACCTGCGGGTCGTCGCGCAGCAGCCGGATCAGGCCGCGCAGGTGGACGTCCTTGAGGCGTACGACGGCCGGCAGGTCGAGGGCGGCGGTGGTGTCGGCGACCGCGTCGGCGACGTGCTGGGCCTCGCGCAGGCCGACGGGCACGTCGTCCCAGACGGTACGGGCGCCCGCGGCGGCGACCACCGCCCGGGGTCCCGCCGACTCGCCGTGCAGCCGGGCGGCGAAGTGTGCGGCGAGGGCGTCGGCGTCCTGGTCGCGGGCGAGGCTGAGGAGCACGGCGGTGATGCGCTCGGTGAGTTCGGCGACGAGTCCGGGCAGGCCCAGCAGGCGCAGGATCCGCTCCAGCTGGGCCGGTTCGGCATCCCGTACGACGAGCGGGACGAAGGTCCGCCGGTTGACCGGGAGACCGGCCGCCCGGGCCCTTGGCAGCAGTTGCCGTGCCGGTACGACCCCGGAGACCAGGTCGGTCAGCAGGCTCTGCGCGGACTGCTCCTCCCAGGTGTGGGCGGAGCCGCCGCCGAGCATGCGGTGCAGGACGAGGGCCTCGGCTGCGCGGTCGGCGAGCAGCCGGCCGGTGGCGGTGTCGCCGCGGTAGCCGCAGAGCATGATCTGGCCCCAGCGCTCGCCGCGGCCGCCCAGTTCGGCGCGGGTCCAGCCGTCGCCGGTGCCGCCACCGGCCTGGCGCGCTATGCGCTCCCAGTCACGCAGCACGTCGTCCACCGCCGAGCGCTCCCCCGCGGTGGCGAGGACCCGGTGCGCGAGGTTGGTGACGACGACCGGGCAGCCGCTGTGCACGGCGACTTCGTCGAGGAGCCGCTGGAGGGGGGCGCCGGCCGTGATGAGGCCGGTGAGGGCGGTGCGGACCGACTCGGAGAGGCTGACGGCGGCGAACTTCCGCCGGACCAGGCGGGACTGGACCTCCTCGGTCAGTTCGGCGAAGGGGAAGGGGCGGTGCAGGACCACCAGGGGGAGGCCGCAGCGGTCCGCCGCGCGGCGCATGGCGTCGGGCGGGGAGGGGAAGGCGCGGCCGAGGCCGAGGACCACGGCCGCGGCCTCGGACCGGTGCAGGGACTGGATGTACTCGGCCTGCTTGTGCTCGTCGCCGGCGAGCAGGACGCCGGTGGTGAGGACCATTTCCCCGCCGGTGAGCATGACGCCGACATCGGGGGCCTCGGCGACGTGCACCCAGCGGACGGGGCGGTCGAGGTGGGCGGCGGCGGCCACCACCTCGGGGTCGCCGGCGAGGACCCTTTCCAGGGCGAGGATCTGGCGGACCGACAGTATGGGGTCTGTGGTGTGCGTGGGCTCCCATGTGGCGGTCATCTTGCGTGATCCCTTGGTCGGGTGCGGTGCGATGAGAACTGCGGGCCGGTGGGGGCTGGTCGCGCAGTTCCCCGCGCCCCTAAAAGCAGGGGGCTGCACGGCGCCCCTTTAGGGGCGCGGGGAACTGCGCGACCGGCCGCGACGGCGCCGCAGTCGACAGACGGCGTGTCGCGGCACTTCCGGCGGAGCTCCTAGTAGGCACTCCGCAGCGCCTGTTCAAGAATCGCCGCGCCCTCCTCCGCCTCCGCCACCGTCAAGGACAGCGGCGGTGCGATGCGCAGCGCGCTCGTGTTGTGGCCGCCGCCCTTGCCGATCAGGAGGCCGCTCTCGCGGGCCGCTTCCAGGACGGCCGAGGCTGACTTGGGGTCGGCCTCGTCCGTGCCGGGCTTGACCAGTTCGACGCCGATCATCAGGCCGCGGCCGCGCACCTCGCGTACGCCGGGCAGCTGCGCGGCGACCGCGCGGAGGCGTTCGATGAGGAGGCCGCCGACGCGGCGGGCGTTGCCCTGGAGGTCGTGTTCCAGGAGGTACGACAGGTTGGCGAGGCCCGCGGCCATGGTGATCTGGGTGCCGCCGAACGTCGAGATGCTGTTGGAGTCCAGGCAGTTCATGATCTCGGAGCGGGCCACCACGCCACCGATGGACATGCCGTTGCCGATGCCCTTGGCGAAGGTGAGGATGTCCGGCGGCCCGCTCTGCCCGTGTGCCTGCCAGCCCCAGAAGTGCTCGCCGGTGCGGCCCCAGCCGGTCTGCACCTCGTCGGCGATCCAGAGGATGCCCTGCTCCTGGAGGACCTTGCGGAACTCCGCGTACAGCCCGTCGGGCGGGGAGGTGAAGCCGCCGACGCCCTGGATGGGCTCGGCGATCAGCGCGGCCGGCGGGCGGGTGTGGCCGAGGAGGTCGCGCAGGTCGTCCACGCAGGCCGCGATGAACTCACGGTCGTTCAGCTCGGCGAACGGACCGCGGGTGCGGACGCCGCCGTGGACGTACAGCGTCTGGAGCGGAGACAGGGAGGTCGGGGACCAGCCCTTGTTGCCGGTGATGCCGACCGCGCTGAAGGAGCGGCCGTGGTAGCTGTTGCGCATCGCCAGGATGGTGTTGGTGCGCCGGTAGGTCGTCGCCAGCAGCAGCGCCGTGTCGTTGGCCTCGGTGCCGGAGGTGGTGAAGAAGACCCGGGCGTCCGGGATGCCGCTCAACTGGGCGATGCGCTCGGCTAGTTCGACCATGGGGCGGTTGAGGTAGAGCGTGGAGGAGTGGATGATCCGGCCGGCCTGCTCGGTCACCGCCTTCGTGACCTCGGGGAGCGCGTGCGCGGTCATCGTGGTGAGGATGCCGCCGAAGAAGTCGAGGTAGCGGTTGCCCTCCGCGTCCCAGACGTGCCGTCCCTCGCCGTGCGTGATCTCGAGGGGCTCGTCGTAGTAGAGAGCCAGCCAGTCGGGCAGGACCTGGCGGTGGCGGGCGAAGAGGTCGTTCACGGCTGTACCAGCCCTTCGTAGGCGTCGGGGCGGCGGTCGCGGTAGAAGGCCCACTGCTGCCGCACCTCGTCGATCAGATCGAAGTCGAGGTCACGGACGACGAGTTCCTCGCCCTTGTCGCTCGCGACCTCCCCCACGAACTGCCCACGTGGATCGACGAAATAGCTCGTCCCGTAGAAATCGTTGTCCCCGTACTCCTCCTGGCCCACCCGGTTGATGGCGGCGACGAAGTACTCGTTGGCGACGGCGGCGGCCGGCTGCTCCAGCTGCCAGAGGTAGGCCGACAGGCCGCGTGAGGTGGCCGACGGGTTGTAGACCAACTGGGCGCCGTTGAGGCCGAGTTGCCGCCAGCCCTCCGGGAAGTGGCGGTCGTAGCAGATGTACACGCCGATCCTGCCGACGGCGGTGTCGAAGACCGGCCAGCCGGCGTTCCCGGGCTTGAAGTAGTACTTCTCCCAGAAGCCCTTGACCTGCGGGATGTGGTGCTTGCGGTACTTGCCGAGGACGGTGCCGTCGGCGTCGATCACGGCGGCGGTGTTGTAGTAGAAGCCGGACTGCTCGACCTCGAAGACCGGGACGACGATCACCATGCCGGTCTCGCGCGCGAGTTCCTGCATACGGCGGGTGGTGGGGCCGTCCGGGACCGGCTCGGCCCAGCGGTAGTGCTCGGGTTCCTGGACCTGGCAGAAGTAGGGGGCGTTGAAGACTTCCTGAAATCCGATGATCTTCGCACCTTGGCGGCCCGCCTCGCGGGCGTACACCTCGTGTTTCGCCACCATGGACTCGGTGTCGCCGGTCCAGGTGGCCTGGACCAGAGCGGCGCGTACGACGTTGGCCATGAGCTGCTCCTTCGGCGGGTCGTCAGAGGCTTCTACGCCCGTAGAGGGACGAAAGTAGGCCTCCTTCGAGTCCTTGCCAAGACCATCGTCGTTAAGCCGCCGAGTCGATCACGTTTCTAACCTGGCTGGCGGATGCGGGGGCCGTCCCGGAAGCGCCGTTTCAGCTTGGCGGCCGTTCCCGACTTGAGGTGCGTGGGGGCTGGTCGCGCGGTTCCTCCCCCAGCCTTCGGCCGGGGGTACCCCCAGCGCCCCTGTCGGGGCGCTTCAGCCCAGGCATGTCAAACCGCGAGGCCCGCCACTCGCAGGGCGTGGAGCACATCCCAGTGGCATTGGTCCGAGAACGACTGCGCCGAGCGAAGAAGCAGCGGCACCAGGCGTACCGGATCCGGTTCCGCGCTGTGGGCCGCCTCCTCCGGGGTGCGGACCTGGACGTAGGTGTCCAGCAGGGCCCGGGCCTCGCGGTGGCGGCCCTCCGTGTCCAGGGCGAGGACGGCCTCGCCGATCTCCGTGGCGGGGCGGGCGACGCCCTGGCGCAGGATCTGCCGGCCGTCGTCGGTCCGGCCCGCGGCGGTCAGGGCGTCGGCGGCCGCGACGAGCCGGGCGGGCGGCAGCGAGGCCGTCTCCCACAGCAGCGTGGCCCAGTCGGCGCCGAGCCCGGACCGCTGGAGGGCGTCCGCGAGCAGCGGGAACCGGGCGGCGGTCCAGTGCGCGACCTCGGCCAGGAGCGCGTGCGCCTCCCCGGTGCGGCCCTCCGCCCGCAGTCGTACGAGCTGCTCCACGGCGGCCGCCACGGCCTGCCGCGCCTCCTCGTCGGGCTGGGCCGCCGCCGGCTCCGGCCGCACCGGCACCTCGGTGGCCCCGGCGAACCGGGCGCCGCGCGGGGTACGGCGGCCGGTGGCGGCCGCGGGCGCGGACACCTCCGGTGTCTGCGGTACGACGGTGGGCACGGCCTCGTCCTCGGCCATGCCGGCGAACCGGGCACTGCCCCGCCGCCGCTTGCGCTGTTTGGCCGGGGCGGGGTCCGAAACCGGGGCAAGGCCGGGGTCGGGGGCAGAGGTGGGGGCCGGCTCGGGGGCCACGGCCTGGGTCCACGCCGTCGCGCCCTCGTCGGGTGTGGTGCCGCTCAGGCGGCCGGGCGCGGAGGGCCCGGCCGTCGCCGAGGTCTCCCCCGCCGGTCCGCCGGCGCGGAACAGTGCCCCACCACTTCCGTGCTGCGTCGTCCGCGCGCCCCGCAGGCGGCCGGCGAGTTCGGCCCGGTGCTCCAGCCTGTCGATCCGGGCCCGGAGTTCGGCGCACCGGGCGGTCGCCCGTTCGTGGTCGTCGCGGGCCCAGGCGAGGTCGATGTTCAGGGCCTCGGCCTCCTCGCGGGAGTGCGCGGAGTCGAGGGCGTGGCCGAGCTGGGTCAGCCGTTCGGTGGCGTACCGCTGTTCGCGGAGCATGACGTCGAGGCGGTCGCTCAGATCCTCGCGGGCGCCCGGCCGGGCGTCGTACACGGCGAGCGCGTCCGCGTGCAGCGACCGGGCCTGCTCGGCCTCGCGGGCGGCGGCCTCGGCGCCGTAGACGTTCGCAAGGTCCTGGAGCAGTGCCTCCACGACGTCCCAGGGCGGCACCTCGCGCCCGCCGAGGCAGGCCTGCATACCGTCGGGGTCGCGCTGCCAGAAGACGGCGCACCAGCCGCCGCCCTGGTCCAGGCGCGCCAGCAGGCCGTTCAGGTAGTTCGCGAACTCCCGCACCCGGCCGGGGAGTTGATCCACAGTCATCGCTCGACTCCCGCCAGACCGGAACACTCCGGCTCCGTAGGCAACACCAGTTGTGTTACGGGGTTGCTACGGGGAGTTTTCAGCGGGGGCGCAGAGCCCTCATTGCCCGATCTTGACCGATGCGCGTCATGCGACGACCAGGGCGCAGCGTTCCACCAGGTCATCCATCGACAGGCCGAGCGCGCGGGCCAGCGCGGCGACGGTGAAGAAGGCGGGGGTCGGCGCCCGCCCGGTCTCGATCTTGCGGAGGGTCTCGGCCGAGATGCCCGCCACGGCGGCCACCTCGGTCATGCTCCGGCCGCCGCGCGCCTCGCGCAGCAACCGCCCGAGCCGCTCGCCGCGTTCGCGTTCTTCCGGGGTGAGAGGGGTGCGCACCATGCCGTCATTCTAACCCGGTATTCCAACCCGGTCGAGAAAGCCGGTATATTAATTGGCATGGTGGAACTGAAGACAGACACATCGCTGGATGCCATGTACGCGGCGGGGCAGGTCGTCGGGCGGGCCCTGACGGCCGTCCGGGAGGCCGCCGGCATCGGCGTCTCCCTCCTCGAACTGGACGAGGTGGCACGGGAGGTGCTGCGCGAGGCCGGGGCCACCTCCCCCTTCCTCGGCTACCGGCCCTCGTTCGCACCCACCCCGTTCCCCGCCGTCATCTGCGCGTCCGTGAACGACGCGATCGTGCACGGCATCCCGTCCGGCTACCGGCTGTGCGACGGCGACCTGGTCTCCATCGACTGCGGCGCCGAACTGGACGGCTGGGCCGGTGACTCGGCGATCAGCTTCACGGTCGGCGAACCGCGCGCGGCGGACGTACGGCTGATCGAGACGGCGGAGCGGGCACTGGCGGCGGGCATCGCGGCGGCGGTGGTCGGCAACCGCACCGGCGACATCGCGCACGCGGTCGGGCGGGTGTGCCGGGAGGCCGGCTACGGCATCCCGCAGGGCTTCGGCGGGCACGGCATCGGCCGCCGTATGCACGAGGACCCGGAGGTGCCGAACGAGGGCCGGCCCGGGCGCGGCTTCCCGCTCCGGCACGGCATGGCCCTCGCGATCGAACCCATGCTGATCGGCAGCGGCCGGGACGGCTACCACGAGGCTCCCGACGGCTGGACCCTGCGCACGAACGACGGCTCCCGGGCCGCTCACGTGGAGCACTCGGTGGCCATCACGGAGACGGGACCGCGGGTTCTCACGGCCAGGAATTCAAAGAACTGACACAGGTTTTTCCTGAGCATTTCTTATCGCAATATGCGGGCCGGTGCCGCACAAATGAATTCTCCAGAACGCTGAACAACGACGGCGGTCCCCCCGTATACATATCCGTGACGGGCGGAGAAAAAGCCGCCCAATCAGCGAAGGAGTTCTCATGGAAAACGTGCGCATGCGAGTTCCGTTCCCCCGGCCCACGCGACGGCAGCCGGTGCCCCCGCCCCCTCCGCCCCAGGGTCGGCGGCGGCCCCGGCCGAATACCAACGGCCGCTGATCACGTGACATAAAGCCGTCTGTGGTGCGGACCGGCGAAGGTGGGCCCGCCTTCGCCGGTCCGCACCACGAGAAAGACATGAATTACCGCGTTATCGCGTTGTCGCGTCCGGCGCCGTGCCGGCGGTCAATTCTTTCCGGCCGGGTGGGCGGCCACGGTCCGCGAAATACACGGCTGCCCGTCGGCCCGCCGCCCGAACGGCTGGACGTGCCCCCCTCCGGCGGGCGTGCGAAGGTGGTGTGACCGGGCCCTCCAGGGGCACCCGCGTGGACCGGCACGTCGACCAGCGAGCGCGTCCCTCAAGGCGCCGGGACGCCGGAACGGAACGAACGCTCATGAACAGCGGCTACCCCGGACCGGGCGACTACGGACAGGATCCCTTCGGGGAGTTCCTCTCACGCTTCTTCGGCGGCGGCGGAGCCCGCCAGGGTCCCCGGCAGATCGACATCGGCAGGCTGCTGAGCCAGCCGGCCAGGGAGCTGGTCAAGGGCGCCGCCCAGTACGCCGCCGAACACGGCAGCCGGGACCTCGACACCGAGCATCTGCTGCGCGCGGCGCTCACGGCGGAGCCCACCCGCTCCCTGCTGAGCAGGTCCGGCGCCGATCCCGACTCGCTGGCGACGGAGATCGACGGCCGCGCGGGCCCGATCCAGCACCCGCCCGGCGAGGCGCCCCCGCCGACCTCGCTGTCCCTCACCCCGGCCGTGAAGCGGGCCCTGCTGGACGCTCACGACCTGGCCCGGGCCGGCGGAGCCGGCTACATCGGCCCCGAACACGTCCTGGGCGCCCTCGCCGCCAACCCCGACTCGGCCGCCGGGCACATCCTGAACGCCGCCCGGTACGCCGCCGCCGGTCTGCCGCCGGACACCACGGAGACCGACCGCTCGCACGCCGGGCCGGACACCCGGCGCCGTACCAGCAGCACGCCGACCCTCGACAAGTACGGCCGCGATCTGACCGAGCTGGCCGGGGAGGGCCGGATCGACCCGGTCATCGGCCGCGACGACGAGATCGAGCAGACCATCGAGGTGCTCTCCCGGCGCGGCAAGAACAACCCCGTACTGATCGGTGAAGCCGGTGTCGGCAAGACGGCGATCGTGGAGGGCCTGGCCCAGCGGATCGCCGACGCGGACGTGCCGGACGGGCTCGCCTGCCGCCGTGTGATCGCCCTCGACCTGCCGGCCGTGGTCGCGGGCACCCGCTTCCGGGGCGACTTCGAGGAGCGGCTCAACAACATCGTGGGCGAGATCCGCTCGCACTCCGACCAGCTGATCGTCTTCATCGACGAGCTGCACACCGTGGTCGGCGCCGGGGGTGGCGGCGAGGGCGGCGCGATGGACGCGGCCAACATCCTCAAGCCCGCGCTGGCCCGGGGCGAACTGCACATCGTGGGCGCGACCACGCTTGAGGAGTTCCGCAAGATCGAGAAGGACGCGGCGCTGGCCCGCCGCTTCCAGCCGATCCTGGTGCCCGAGCCGACGGTCCCGGACACCATCGAGATCCTGCGCGGCCTGCGCGACCGCTACGAGGCCCACCACCAGGTCCGCTACACCGACGAGGCGCTGGTCGCCGCCGTGGAGCTCTCGGACCGCTATCTCACCGACCGCAGGCTGCCGGACAAGGCGATCGACCTGATCGACCAGGCCGGCGCCCGGGTCCGCCTCGGCGCCCGCACCAAGGGCACCGACGTACGCACCATGGAGCGCGAGATCGAGCAGCTCACCCGGGACAAGGACCAGGCGGTCGCCGACGAGCAGTACGAACGCGCCACCCAGGTCCGGGACCGCATCGGCGAGTTGAAGACCCGCATCACCGAACTCTCCGGCGAGGACGAGGCGGACGAGGGGCTGAACCTGGAGGTGACGGCCGAGGCGATCGCCGAGGTGGTCTCCCGGCTGACCGGCATCCCGGTCAGCAGCCTCACCCAGGAGGAGAAGGAGCGGCTGCTGGGCCTGGAGGCGCATCTGCACCAGCGGGTCATCGGCCAGGACGAGGCGGTGGCCGCCGTCTCCGAGGCGGTCATGCGCTCCCGCGCCGGTCTCGCGAGCCCCCAACGCCCGATCGGCAGTTTCCTCTTCCTCGGCCCGACCGGCGTCGGCAAGACCGAACTGGCCCGCGCGCTCGCCGAGGTGCTGTTCGGCAGCGAGGAGCGGATGGTCCGCCTGGACATGAGCGAGTACCAGGAGCGCCACACCGTCTCCCGCCTGGTGGGCGCCCCGCCCGGCTACGTCGGCCACGAGGAGGCGGGCCAGCTCACCGAGGTCGTCCGTCGCCACCCGTACTCCCTCCTCCTCCTGGACGAGGTGGAGAAGGCCCACCCTGACGTCTTCAACATCCTGCTCCAGGTCCTGGACGACGGGCGCCTGACCGACTCCCAGGGCCGCACGGTGGACTTCACCAACACGGTCATCGTGATGACCAGCAACCTGGGCTCGGACGTGATCACCAGGAGCGGCGCCGGCATCGGCTTCGGACCCGGAGGCGAGGAGGCGACGGAGGAGGCCCGCCGCGAACGGGTCCTGCGCCCGCTCCGGGACCACTTCCGCCCGGAGTTCCTCAACCGCATCGACGAGATCGTCGTCTTCCGCCAGCTCACCGGCGAACAGTTGCGCCAGATCACCGAACTCCTGCTGGAACACACCCGTCGCATGCTGCACGCCCAGGGCATCACGGCCGACTTCACGGACGCGGCGGTCAACTGGCTGGCGGAACACGGCTACCAGCCGGAGTACGGCGCGCGACCGCTACGGCGGACCATCCAGCGGGAAGTCGACAACCAGCTGTCGAGGCTGCTGCTGAACGGCACGGTCGCAGAAGGCAGCAACGTAACGATGGATGTGAGGGACGGCCGCTTGGAGTTCCGGACCAGCTAGGCGCCCCGACAGGGGCGCGGGGCTGTATCAATGTGCGGCTCCGCATAGTGCGGGCGCGACCAGCCCCCACGCACCCGCACTATGCGAACTACGGAGCCGGATCCACCACCTGGGCCGATCCCCCACCCCGCCGCACCGTCTCCGCCGCCGCCAGCCACTTCCCGCCCGGCAGCCGCTGCACACCGGTAGCCGCCCCGATCTCGGGATTCAACGAGAACGAGTGCCCGATGGCCTCCAACTTGCCTCGCAGGTCAGCGTCGTTGTACAGCGCCGGTTCCAACTCGGTCTTCGCCGCGTTCCGCTGCGACGCCCGAGGCGCGGCGATCGCGTCCACCAGCGGCAGATGCCGGTCCAGGAACTCGGTCAGCACCTGCAGCACGGTGGTGATGATGGTCGCGCCACCAGGCGAACCCACGGCCACCACCGGCTTGTTGGCCTTGTCCAGCACGATCGTCGGCGAGATGGAGGACCGCGGCCGCTTCCCGGGCCCGGGCAGGTTCGGGTCGTGCACCGCGGGGTTCGCCGGGGCGAACGAGAAGTCGGTCAGCTCGTTGTTGAGCAGGAACCCGCGCCCCGGCACGGTGATCGCGCTGCCGCCGGTCTGCTCGATGGTCAGCGTGTAGGAGACGACGTTCCCCCACTTGTCGGCGACCGTGAGGTGCGTCGTGTTCTCCCCCTCGTACGTGGTCGGCGCCGCCGTGCCCGTCGACCCGGGGTTGTTCGGGTCGCCGGGCGCGACCGGGCTGGTCAGCACCGCGTCGTCGCTGATCAGCTTCGCCCGCTCGTCGGCGTACCGCTGCGACAGCAGCCCCTTCGTCGGCACGTCCTCGAACGCGGGGTCGCCGACCCAGCGCCCCCGGTCGGCGAAGGAGATCCGGCTCGCCTCGATGTAGTGGTGCAGGTACTGCACCTCGCCGGCCTTGGAGAGGTCGGTGTTCTCGAGGATGTTGAGCGCTTCCCCGACCGTCGTGCCACCCGACGAGGACGGCGCGATCGAGTACACCTTCAGGCCGCGGTATCCCGTCTCGGTCGGCGCCTGCAACTTGGCCCGGTAGGCGGCCAGATCCTTCGCGGACAGCTTGCCCGCTCTCGCCTTCCACCCCGAACTCGCATCCACCGGCGGATTGTTGACCGTCGACACGATGTCCTTGCCGAGGTCGCCCTTGTAGACGAGCCCGACCCCCTTCTTCCCCAACTCCTTGTAGGTCCGGGCCAGCTCGGGGTTCTTGAAGGTGGAGCCCACCACCGGCAGTTGGCCGCCCGGCAGGAACAGCTTCGCCGTGTCGGGGAAGTACCGGAACCGTGTCTCGTTCGCGGCGGTCTGCGACCGGAAGGTGTCGTCGACGACGAACCCGTTGCCGGCTATCCGCTCGGCCGGTTTCAGCACGGTACCGAGCCGCTCCGTACCCCACTGGCTGAGCGCCGTCTGCCAGGTGGCCGGCGTCCCCGGCGTGCCGACGCTCAGTCCGCTGCTCACGGCGTCCGCGAAGGCCAGCGGCCGGCCGTTCTCCACGAACAGGTTGGAGTCGGCGGTCAGCGGCGCGGTTTCGCGGCCGTCGATCGTGTGCACGGTACGGGACTTGGCGTCGTAGTAGACGAAGTAGCCGCCGCCTCCGATACCGGAGGAGTAGGGCTCGGTGACGCCGAGCGCGGCGGCGGTCGCGACGGCCGCGTCGACCGCGTTGCCGCCCTTGCGGAGCACCTCGATACCGGCGGCGGTGGCGTCCGCGTCGACGCTGGCGACCGCGCCTCCGTAGCCGACGGCCACCGGGGTTTTCGCGGCGGTGGTACCGCCGGAGGCGGGAGGCGCTGCCGCCCCCACCGACACCACCGCGGCCGAGACCGCCAGGACCGTCAGTTTCCGCGCGACAGGGCGACGCATCCGCACCTCCAGTTCCGGAACGTCCGCGCAGCGTATCGGCGGGGCCGCAGCCCCGACAGCCACATTCAGGGCACTGTCATATGACTGCCACACTTCGAACACGGGTACGTTCCGGCCACCTGTGCCCGCTAGCATGCGCGCCCATGAATGACGACCTGCGCAACATTATCCTCGGCGTCGTGGCGGCCGGCATCAGCGCGGCGCTCGGCTGGCTGGCCCGTACCTCGCTGTGGCGCCGCGGCCTGCGCCGCAAGCAGGCCTTCTTCGGGCTGCCGGAGAACTCGGAGTCGCTGCTGGTCGTCAACCGCGATCCGGCCACGTCCGAACCGGCAGTCCACCGTTTCGACGTGTTCGCGCTCCTGGAGCTGGCCGCACTGATCAAGGACTGCGGCGCGAACCTCCAGTTGGTCACCCAGGACAACGTGCAGCAGGGCTTCGGCGAGCGTACGGAGTTCTGCGTGGGCGGGCCGGGGTCGAACCGGCGGATGCTGGCCCACATGTCGGCGATGCTGCCCGGCATCCGCGTCAACATCGACCCGGAGCCGGGCCCGGACCGGGGTGCCTTCCAGATCGGCACCGAGCGCTACCGGCTGGATCCGGGCATCACGGAGTACGTGCTGCTGGCCCGCCTCACCGCCGGCCAACGCCCGGACGCCCGCCCGGTGTTCCTCTTCTGCGGGCAGCGCGCGATAACCAACCAGGCGGCCACCCGCTACCTCGCCCGCAACCACGAGCGGCTCGCCCGCAAGCACGGCAACAACTCCTTCGTACTGCTCCTCAAGGTCGTCAACTCGCAGGCATACGGCCCTGACGTGGTCGAACTCGTCTCGGACGTCACCCGTGCCGCCCAGGCGCCGCTGCCGCCTGCCGCGACCGACACCGCACCCGCCTCCCACCGGGTCACCTGAATACCTGCACCATTCAACAATCGTTACCCGCACGTAACTTACCGACGGGTTACTTGCGGTAAGAGGTCGCGGTTACCGTCGGGTCACTTTGCATTGACACATACGGGGAGTGACCTGTGGGAACCCATCGCAAGGCCCTGCGTACGACCGCCGTGGGCGCCGTCTCCGCGACCCTGATCGCCGGAGGCGTCCTCGGGTTCACCCCCGCCGCCCAGGCCGCCACGAACAGTGTCCGGTTCGTCGACATCACCGGCGACGGCGGTACGACGCTCAAGGCGAACGTGGTCACGCCCGCGGGCTCCGACGGCTCGCACCGCTACCCGCTGCTCGTCATGCCCACGAGCTGGGGCTTCCCCCAGGTCCAGTACCTGGCCCAGGCCCAGAAACTCGCCGACTCCGGCTATGTCGTGGTGGCCTACAACGTCCGCGGCTTCTGGCAGTCCGGCGGTGAGATAGAGGTCGCGGGTCCGCCCGATGTGGCCGACGCGTCCAAGGTGATCGACTGGGCGCTCGCCAACACCCCGTCCGACGCAGGGCACATCGGTATGGCGGGCGTGTCGTACGGCGCCGGCATCAGCCTGCTCGCGGCCGCACACGACAAGCGGATCAAGGCGGTCGCCTCGCTCAGCGGCTGGGCCGACCTGATCGACTCGATCTACTCGGGCCGCACGGAGCACTCTCAAGCGACCGCCCTCCTTGACGGCGTCGGCCTCGTCACCGGGCGCCCGAGCGCGGAGACCAGCCAGGCCCTCAAGGACTTCTTCGCCGCCGACCTGTCCAAGGAACAGGGACTGATCGACTGGGGAAAGAAACGTTCCGCCGCGACCTACGTCGACCAGATCAACAAGAACGGCGCGGCGATCATGCTCGCCAACGCCTGGGGCGACACGATCTTCCCGCCCAACCAGATCGCCGACTTCTACGGCACGTTGACCGGCCCCAAGCGGCTTGAGCTGCGCCCCGGCGACCACGCCACCGCCGAGCTGACCGGACTGTTCGGGCTGCCCAACGACGTGTGGACGGACACCGAGCGCTGGTTCGACCACTACCTCAAGGGCGAGGACAACGGGATCGACCGCGAGCAGCCCGTGGAGCTCAAGTCCCGTTCCACGGGCGGCTACGAGGGCTATCCGGACTGGAAGTCGGTCGGCGCCACGCGGCGGAAGATCGACCTCGCGGGCACGGCCACCGTCCACGCGAACGTCGACTCGGGCGCGGACGGCGGGACCGTCTTCCTGTCCAGCATCCTCGACCAGGTCGCCCAGCTGCCCCCGGTCGCCTCGATCCCGCTGCTGCCCCGGCGCTGGGCCGCCGTCTGGCAGTCCGAGCGGTACGGCAGCGCCCAGCAGGTGCGCGGCACCGCCCGGTTGCACACCACCCTCACCCCGACCGCCGAGAGCGGCACACTCGTCGCCTACCTCTACGACGTGGGGCCGCTCGGCCTCGGCAAACTGGTCACCAACGCGCCGTACACCTGGCACGGCCGGACGCCCGGCAAGGCGTTCGACGTGGATCTGGACCTGTTCTCCACTGCCTACGACGTGCCCGCCGGGCACCGGCTCGCGCTGGTGGTCGACACGGTGGACCCGCTCTACATCGAGCACAACCCGTCCGGCGCGCAGCTGACCTTCTCCTCGCCGGTGGACGACCCGTCGTACGTGTCCGTTCCGCTGCGCGAGCAGTGATCTCCGGCTGCCGCCGGCCGGGCCTGGCCCTGGCTGCTGCCCCCTACGGCAGCAGCGTCCCCGGTTCGGCCGGGGCCACCTCGGCGGCCCCGGTCTTGGGACTGTGCTGCTCCCGCCTGGCCACCCAGCCGGCGAACCACGAGAGCAACATGCACATCCCGATGTAGATCGGCGAGATCACCATCACCACAGGGATGAAGGGCAAATCGTAGTCGAGGTTCGAGGCGATCAGTTTCCCGGCATGGAGGAACTCCTCGTAGGTGATGAGATAGCCGAGCGAGGTGTCCTTCAGGGCCACCACGAGCTGGCTGATGATGGCGGGCAGCATGGCCCGTACGGCCTGCGGCACCAGGACGTACGACATGACCTGGGTCTTGCGCATGCCGAGCGCGAACGCGGCCTCCCGCTGGCCGCGTTCGACGCTGTTCACCCCGGAGCGGAAGACCTCCGCGAGCACCGAGCCGTTGTAGAGGGTGAGTCCGGCGACCAGCGCGGGCAGGGGCTGGACCTTCAGCGCCACGAAGACGAAGAAGATCATCACCAGGACGGGCATGGCACGGAAGAACTCCACGACGAAGGTGGCGAGCACGCGCACCGGCCGGTGCTCGGAGAGCCGTCCGGTGGCCAGCAGCCCGCCCAGCGCGAGGGAGAGGACGGCCGCCATCGCGAAGGCCTTGAGCGTGTTGGCCAGGCCGCGCAGGAGGAGCTCCTGGATTCCCTGGTAGGCGAAGGGCATCCACTTCGTGGACGTGAACTGGCCGGTGTCGAAGAGGAGATACAGGATCCAGGCGAGCAGCGCGAGGAGGACGCCCGTCGCCAGGACGGCGTATGCCGTGTGCCGTCTTCTGGTGGCGGGGCCCGGGATGTCGTAGAGCGCGGTGGCCTCGGTCATCGGGCGACTCCCCACGCGCGTTCCATCAGGTTGAACAGGGCGCTGATGGCGAGGGTGATGATCAGGTAGCCGACGGCGATCCAGACGAACGTCCAGACGATGTTGTAGCCGAGCTCGCTCAGTGTCCGGTAGGTGCCGAGGAGTTCGGTGACGCTGAAGGCGCCCGCGATCGCCGAGTTCTTGGCGAGCGCGATGAGGGTGGAGCCGACCGGCGGGATCACCGACCGGAACGCCTGGGGCAGGATCACCAGATGGAGGGTCTGCCCGAAGGTCATGCCCAGGCTGCGGGCCGCCTCGCCCTGTCCCCTGGGCACGGTGTTGATGCCGGAGCGCAGCGCCTCACAGATGAAGGCGGAGGTGTAGCAGCCGAGGGCGAGGATCGCGAACACCTTGAAGGGCAGCACCAGCCCGAAGCGGGGCAGGCCGAGCAGCACCGCGAAGAACAGCAGCGTGAGCGGGGTGTTGCGGAGCACCGTGACCCAGGCTGTGCCGAAGATGCGCAGGGAGCCGACGGGCGCGACCCGGAACGACGCCATCAGGAAGCCGAGGACAAGGGCCAGCGCCGAGGAGTAGACGGTCAGTTCGACCGTGCCGAGGAAACCCTCGGCGTAGGTGTGGAAGTTGTCTGTCAGTACGTTCATGCCGTCCTCGCTCAGCTCGCGGGATAGCGGTCGATCGGGGGCGGCGCCGGGGCGGGAACGCCGGACAGGCCGAGCGTCGCCTCGTACGCCTTCTTCCAGTCGCCGTTCTTCTCACGTGCCTCCAGTGCGTCGTCCATCGCGAACCGCAGGGCGGTGTCACCGCGGGGGACGCCGATGCCGAACGGCTCCTTGGAGAAGGGCCTGCCGACGACCTTGAGTTCGCCGGGGGCCTTCGCCGCGTAGCCGATGAGGATGGCGTCGTCGGTGGTGACGGCGTCGACCTGGTAGGTGAGCAGGTTGTCGACGCAGACGGAGTAGGTGTCGTAGGCGACGAGGACCGCCTTCGGGTACTCGGCCTTGATCCGCTGGTACGGCGTGGAACCGGCCGCCGAGCAGACGCGTTTGCCGGCGAGGTCCTGGGGGCCGTGGATGTCGTTCTCGTCGCGGCGGACAAGCAGGGACTGGCCCGCCATGTAGTACGGCCCGGCGAAGCCGACCAGCTTCTTGCGGTTGTCGTTGATGGTGTAGGTGCCGACGTAGTAGTCGATCTGGCCGTTCTGCAGGGCGGTCTCGCGGTTGGCGGAGGCGATGGTCCGGAAGCGGATCGTCTTCGGGTCGAGGCCGAGGGAGGCGGACATCATCCTGGCGATCTCGATGTCGAAGCCCGAGTAGACGCCGGTGGCCGGGTCCCGCTCGCCGAGGTAGGGCTGGTCCTCCTTGACACCGACGACGAAGTGGCCGCGCTTCTTCGCCCGGGTCCAGGTCGGGGAGTCCGGCAGCCGGAAGCCCTCCGCGACCTGGTAGACGGGGAGCCGGTCGGCCGCGGGGCCCTTCCGCGGCGGGCTGCCCTCCTTGCCGCAGCCGACGAGACCGAATCCGGCGGCGGCGCCGACGAGCAGCGCGGTGAACAGGGCCAGGGCGGCGGGCACACGGGTGGTACGGACCATGGGTGGCGCTCCCCGCTCAGTGCTTGAGGATCTTGGACAGGAAGTCCTTGGCGCGCTCGCTGCGCGGGGCGGTGAAGAACTCCTCCGGGGTGCGGTCCTCGACGATGCGGCCGTCGGCCATGAAGACGACCCGGTGGGCGGCGGAGCGGGCGAAGCCCATCTCGTGGGTGACGACGACCATGGTCATGCCGTCCCGGGCGAGCTGCCGCATGACCTCCAGGACCTCGTTGATCATCTCGGGGTCGAGGGCGGAGGTGGGTTCGTCGAAGAGGAGGGCCTTGGGTTCCATGGCGAGGGCGCGGGCGATGGCCACCCGCTGCTGCTGGCCGCCGGAGAGCTGTGCGGGATATTTCTCGGCGTGCGCCAGCAGGCCCACCCGGTCGAGGAGTTCACGCGAGCGCCGGTCGGCCTCGTCCCTCTTGCGTCTGCGGACCTTGATCTGGGCGAGGGAGACGTTCTGCAGGACGGTCTTGTGGGCGAACAGGTTGAAGGACTGGAAGACCATGCCGACCTCGGCGCGGAGCTTCGCGAGGGCCTTGCCCTCCTGGGGCAGCGGCCGCCCGTCGAGGGTGATCGTGCCGGACTCGATGGTCTCCAGGCGGTTGATCGTGCGGCACAGCGTCGACTTTCCCGACCCCGAGGGGCCGATGACCACGACCACCTCTCCCCTGCCCACGGTGAGATCGATGTCCTGGAGGACATGGAGCTCGCCGTAGTACTTGTTGACGTCCCGCAGTTCGATCAGAGGATCGACGGCCATCCGCAGCCCTACCCGCTCTCAGCTGTGTCGTGGTTGCCGCAAACTATCCAGCCGTGAGTGGCCTTGAGGCACGACACGCACTTTCCGGGCATTAGCCGTATTTACGCCGTCTTTATCGCCGGCTCCGTCTCCGTCGCCGCGCGGGCGGCCGTCGTTCAGGCCTCGGCGACCTCCGCGTAGAGCTGTGAGAGTTCGGGGACCCCGCTCGCGGCCCAGTCGTGACCTGACTCGACGACCTCGAACTCCCGCCCGGACGCGAGCCGTACGACCGGCTCTCCGTCCGCCCGGATCTCCCACTCGGCGCCGGGCACGGTCCGGGTCAGGACGGTGCCCAGATACAGACCGGCGTCGGTGCCGAGCCAGGTCAGGGTCTCCTCGTCGTCCCGCCAGCGCGGGAGCAGCTGGTCGAGGGCCTCCAGCGAGGCCGGGGTGTCGTCGAGCGCGACACCCTCCTCGGCCGCCTGGGCGCGCAGGAGCTCGCACTCGGCGAGCAGATCGGGGTCGGCGGTGTGCGGGACGTCACCGGTCTTGCCGTGCCTGTTACCCAGAAAGGGGATGTTCATGGTCCCAGGTTGACACTCAGACCTCCAGGTCCACCACCACCGGGGCATGATCGGACGCACCTTTGCCCTTGCGCTCCTCGCGGTCGACGTAGGCGTCCTTGACGGCCTTGGCGAACGGCTCGTTGCCGTACACCAGGTCGATGCGCATGCCGCGGTTCTTGGGGAAGGCGAGCTGGCGGTAGTCCCAGTAGGTGTAGGGGTGGTCGTACTTCAGGGGGCGCGGGACGACGTCGGTCAGGCCGGTCCCGCGCAGCGCGGTGAGCGCGGCGCGCTCGGCCGGGGTGACATGGGTGAGGCCCTCGAAGGCGGCCGTGTCGAAGACGTCGTCGTCGGCCGGCGCCACGTTGTAGTCGCCGAGTACGGCGAAGGGGCGGCTGCCACCCGCGTCCCCGGCGACGGCGGCCTGCAGCGCCTCGAACCACTGGAGCTTGTAGGCGTAGTGCGGGTGGTCCACCTCGCGGCCGTTGGGCACGTACACCGACCAGACCCGGACCGGACCGCAGGTCGCCGAGACTGCGCGCGGCTCCACACTCCCGTCGTAGCCGGGGTCGCCGGGCAGCCCCTTGACGACGTCCTCCAGGCCGACCTTCGACAGCACCGCCACGCCGTTCCACCGCCCGGTGGCGTTCACCGCCGCCTCGTAGCCCAGCTCGCGCAGCGGCTCGAACGGGAACTGCTCCTCGGCGACCTTGGCCTCCTGGAGGCAGAGCACGTCGGTGCCGCTGCTCTCCAGCCAGGCGAGGAGCCTCGGCAGGCGGGCGGTGATCGAGTTCACGTTCCAGGTCGCGATGCGCATGCCCCACAACCTACCGGGCCCCTCTGACAACCGGCCTCTGGCAGCCGACCTCAGACGCCTGGCCTCAGACGTCCTGCCTCACGCGTCCTGCCTCGGACGTCCCGCCTCAGACGTCCGCCGAGGCCCCCGGCGCGAGCCGCTGGTGGTCCGTGCCGCCCAGGGCGCCGATCTGGCGGTCGTAGATCGGCCGGGCCAGGTCGGTGAGCAGGGCGTCGTGGATGTCGTAGGCGCGCTGCGGCTTCACCTCGCGGACGTAGTCGATGACCTCGGAGATCTTGTTCCAGGGGGCCATCACGGGGAGCATCAGCGTCTCGACGGGGTGGTCGGGGACGGTGAGGGCGTCGCCCGGGTGGAAGACCTTGCCGCCGTCGATCAGGTAGCCGACGTTGGTGATGCGCGGGATGTCCGGGTGGATCACCGCGTGCAGTTCGCCGTGCACCTGGACGTCGAAGCCGGCGGCGGTGAAGGTGTCGCCGTGGCCGACGGTGTGCACGCGGCCCGGGAAGGCCGCCGCGAGCTGGTCGGCGACGGACTTCAGGGTCCAGATCTCGGCGGCCGGGTCGGCGTCCAGCGCGGCCCGCAGCCGGCCCTCGTCGAAGTGGTCGGCGTGCTCGTGGGTGATCAGGATCGCGTCCGCGCCGACGGCCGCGTCCTCCTCGCTGAACCCGCCGGGGTCGAGGACGAGCACGCGCCCGTCCTTCTCCAGGCGCACGCACGCGTGGGACTTCTTGGTGAGCTTCATGGTCACCATCCTGCCCCCGCCCCGCCCCCCGGTCCTCGGGGAGTCCCCCGGTCCGTCCGCCGCTCCGTCCCCCGGTCGAGGGGAGTCCCTCAGCCGTCGGGGGTGGTCTCCTCCCGGATGACCTGCTGGGCCACCCGGAACGCGCTGTTCGCGGCGGGTACCCCGCAGTACACCGCCGCCTGCAGCAGTACTTCCTTGATCTCGCCCGGGGTGAGGCCGTTGCGCAGCGCCGCCCGGACGTGGAAGCCCAGCTCCTCCAGGTGGCCGCCGGCGACCAGTGCGGTGAGCGTGACACAGCTGCGGGAGCGCCGGTCGAGGCCCGGCCGGTCCCAGATCTCCCCCCATGCATAGCGGGTGACGAACTCCTGGAAGTCGCCGGAGAACTCGTCGGCCTGCGCCAGCGCCCGGTCCACGTGCGCGTCCCCGAGCACCTCCCGGCGGACCTTCAGCCCCGCGTCGTACGGGTCGGGCCGCCCGAACGGCTGCGGCGGCACGGCGGCCGGGGCGATCTCGGCGATCGGCGTGACCTGGGGTGCGACCTGCGGCACGGCCTGGGGCGCCGCGAGCAGGACCGGCTTGACCGGGGCGGCCGGGATGGCCATCTGGCCGGTGGTCGAGTCGTAGGCGGGCTGCCAGGCGGCGGAGAAGTGCCGCACCAGCAGCTCGGTGACGGCGGCGGGCTGCTCGACCGGGACCAGGTGGGAGGCGCCGGGTACCACCGCAAGCCGGGCGTCCGGGATCCCGGCGACCAGGGTGCGGGCCTCGGCGGGGCCTGTGACCTGGTCGTCCGAGCCGACCAGGACGAGCGTGGGAATGCCGATCCGGGCGAGTTCGTGCCGTACGTCGAAGCCGGCCAGGGCCTCGCAGGCGGCGATGTAGCAGCCGGGGTCGGTGGTGCGGACCATCTGGACGGCCCACTCGGTGATCGCGGGCTGGGCGGCGGCGAACCCGCCGGTGAACCAGCGGTCGGGCGAGGTCCGGGCGATCGGGTCGAGGCCGTTCGTCCGTACGATCACTCCGCGCTGCCGGAACTCGTCCGCCGTCCCGAACCGGGGCGAGGTGGCGACCAGCGCCAGCGAGGCGATCCGCTCCGGGTGCCGCAGAGCCAGCTCGACGCCGACGGCTCCGCCGAGCGCGCAGCCCGCGTAGCCGAAGCGCTGCACTCCGAAGGAGTCCAGCGTGGCCAGCAGCCGGGCGGTCAGCTCGGCCACGGAACCGGCCGGGTGCGCCGGGGCACCGCCGTGCCCGGGCAGGTCGTAGCGGAAGACCCGCCACTGCTGGATCAGCTCCGGGATCTGCCGGTCCCACATGTGCCATGTGGTACCCAGCGAGGGACCCAAGATCAGGACAGGAGCGTCTTCTGGCCCGTCAAAGCGGTATTGCAGGGTGTTCGCTGGCGTCTCACTCACCCGCCTGACCCTCTCATCTGTCACGACAGCCCCTATGAGCGGGGTCCCGACCCTAGTTGTTTGACCAGGTGGAAGACCTCCGGGGCCGCGTAGCGTTTGAGGCAGCGGACGATTTCGCGCCGGGTCTTGCCCTCCTTTTTCCGCCGCTCGTAGTAGTCCTGGGTACGCGGGTCGACCCGCAGGCGGGTGAACACGATGCGATGCAGCGCAGCCTTGGCCTGCCGGTCGCCGCCGCGGTTGAGGCGACGGGACTGCCGGCCTCCCGAGGAACGCTCGACAGGACTGACCCCGCACAGCGCAGCGAAGGACGGCCTTCACGGTGGACGTCGCGGCCCGATCCGCAACGTCTGCTCCGTCCGGTTGAGCCGCCCTGCGTCGGAGGTCGGCCGCGGCGACGGAGAGGGACTTCGGCGAGATGGTCCCAGGTGATCGTCTTGGCCGTGCTGTCGGCAGTGACGTCGACCAGGTGCACGGCGTCGATGCGCAGCGGGGCGTGGCCGGGCCGCACCCGCCGCGGCAGCCGTTGTGCCTCGTCGGAGTCGGCCTCGCCGTGTGCGTAGTTGATCGTGAAGTGCTGGGTGGACCAGGGGTAGCGCACGGCGTCGTCGCCGCGCACGGTGCAGATCGTCTTGCGGACGGCCTGCTGGAGGCGCGTCCGCTGTTCGTCGGGGTGGAGACCCGCGATCACATCCGTGGTACGAGAGCAAGGGCCCGACCACGACCTCGAACGGTGCGACTTCGGCCAGTTGCTTGGTCAGTTCGGTGACCAGTTCGTCGCGCTCGTGCTGCGGGATGAGTGCCGCTTGACGGTCGGTGACCTGATCAACGGGGGCACCGGCATCAAGTAGCACGCCTGGAAGAAGGGTCCGCCCCGATCCAGGGAGTGTGAAAGCCGAGGGTTGCTGAGGCGCGGGTGCGGCGCTAGTCGCGCAACTGGGGCAGCGGTCCGGCGCACGCAGGGTGGGCGTGCCCCAGGCGCGTGCAGTGGCACGGTTTCTGAGCGGGACGGGGTGGTTGCGCCATGGCGCACTTCGTAGACCATGCACGCGCCACATGGTGGTGGCGTGCGCCTTCACACAGGCGTGGGGTCGGGCAACTCTGGTCAGTACGTGCTGCGGCGCTGCCCAGGGGACCACTCCCTGGTCGCATATCCCAGACACCGTGGGGGTCTCAGTGCCGCGGGACGTGACTTTCGACATCTCCATTTCTCCCTGGACCAGCCCCGAATTGGCCGCCGCCCAGGAGCGCAACCTGCAGTGGGCACGCCGCATGGGTCTGGTAAACGGTGAGGAGGCGGAACGGCGCTATCTGTTCTCTCAGGTAGCCGATGTGGCCGCCTATTCCTACCCGGACGCGCAGGGCGACGACCTCGATCTCGCCTTCGACGTCAACGGATGGTTCTTCCTGTTCGACGACCAGTTCGATGTACCTGCCGGAGAGTATCCGCCAGCCGTGTCCGTCTGTGAGGAACTGATCGACCTGCTGCGCCTTCCACCGGGTACCCCTGCGCCGTCCTCCTCGCCGCTTGCCGATGCCTACGTGGATGTGTGGCAGCGTATGGCGGAAGGGATGTCGCGCCGCTGGCAGGAGCGCACGGCGCGGCACTGGATGGACTACCTGGCCGCGAACCTGACCGAGGCGGCCGACCGCCGGGCCGGCATCATGCCCGACAGCGGGGAGTGGATGCGGCTGCGCCGCAAGGTGATCGGCGTAAGGCCCTCCATCGATGTGTGCGAGCGGGTCGGCCATTTCGAGGTTCCCGAGCCCGCCGTCCACAGCACCGCTGTGGAGTCCGCACGGGAGGTCGTCACCGACGTCATCATCCTGATCAACGAGGTCTACTCTCTGGAGAACGACGAGGCACGCGACGCCCCCAACTTGGTCCTGTGCCTCATGCGCGAGAGGCACTGCACTGAGCAGGAGGCCATCGACGAACTCCGCAGGCGCGCCGCTGCACAACTGGGGCGGCTCTCCCGTGTGCGACG
This sequence comes from Streptomyces sp. GbtcB6, assembly GCF_019091475.1. Classification (NCBI taxonomy): domain Bacteria; kingdom Bacillati; phylum Actinomycetota; class Actinomycetes; order Kitasatosporales; family Streptomycetaceae; genus Streptomyces; species Streptomyces sp. GbtcB6. The sequence continues at coordinate 139,082 of NZ_JAGXJL010000008.1, forward strand.
CCGGATCCCACACCTGTGCCGGCCCCTGGGGCTTTCCGGCACAGCCCAGGTGGCCACCGATCGATACATCGACGCGATCTCCGCGTACATGCGTGGCATCTACGACTGGCACCGGCTGGCCGGGCGATACACCCCCGAGGTCTCTGGACGGGCCTCACCTGACACGACGGGCTACCTCAACGTCAGCAATCTGGCCGTCACAGCATCTAGCCATCCCCGCAATGCCATCGGCGAATTCGGCTCACGCCCTGAGTAATAGCAAAGGACAAATCTTCACCAACGGCGGCATCGTCAAAACCGCCCCGGAATCCAAAATCATCAGGCCCCTTGTAGGCGAAACCGTGAAGGCCACCGAAAGGATGTGGATCTCGCACTATGACTGCAACCGCGTATGGCCTGACCGGGAAATCATGATGTCCCCGGACGCCGACCACGAAGCTGACCAGGTTCGCGAGCTGTATTTCAACGAGTTCGTTCCGCTGAACGCCGAGTTCAAGCAGCTGGTCACCGTCTGGCAGCTGAATGGGCCGGTACCTGAGGAGTTGACACGGCTAGGGGAACGGCTCGTGGGAATGTTGTCCCGGTTGGGCCGTACGGAGCCCGATTGGCAGATCTATGCGGTGCGATTCGGCACCGCATTGGACAACGTCGCTGCTGGTGACCACCGCTGGCTGGCCGGTGTGCTGATCGACAGCTGCCACACCGTCTGGTTCGAGCTGCATGCCCGGCTTCTTGACCGGCTTGGCCTGGCACGGGAGCAAGCCGAGGCTGGGGAGGGCAGGTCGTGACGGAGATCTTGTGGATTGACGGGGAGTTGACGGCCGGGCCGCAGGTCATCGGTGGCAAGGCGTGGGGATTGAACCGCATGCGCGCCCACGGACTGCCGGTGCCCCCCGCGTTCGTCCTGCCGATCGCGTGTTGCGTCGATTATCACAGGATGGGCCGGAGGCTTGGGCCGCAACTGCGGGACCGGATCGCTGGAGCGATGGTCCGTTTGGAGTTCGCCGTCGGCCGCCGCTTCGGATCGGCCCAAGATCCACTGCTGGTCTCGGTGCGCTCGGGCGCCGCACACAGCATGCCTGGAATGCTCGATACCGTGCTGGACATCGGTGGCACCTCCCGAGATGCCTGGCAACACCTGCACGAGGCCATTGCAGCCGTCTTCGATTCCTGGAATGGCCCACCCGCTCGGATCTACCGCCAGACCCACCAACTCTCCGGCGAGGGAACTGCCGTGATCGTGCAGGCGATGGTCGCCGGCGACTGCGGTGTGGCATCAGGCAGCGGGATCGTTTGCACCCACAACCCGACCACCGCCAGCACGGTCCCCTATGGCGAATGGCTGCCAGGCCGGCCCGGCGCGGACCTGGCCGCAGGCCGGGCGACACCTCTGCCTCTCCGTGAGCTCGAGCGGACCCTGCCCACCGTGCACGCCGAACTCCTCGCCGCGATCGACCTGCTCGAGCGGGATGCCGGGAAACCGCAGGAGATCGAGTTCACCGTCGAGTCCGGCAGACTGTGGCTCCTGCAGACCCGCAACACCCATGTCAGTGCCCCCATGGCCGGAGCGCAGCATCGGAGGGCGACTCACCACCGCCGCGACAGGCCGTTGTTACGCGGTATCCCGGCCAGCCCAGGGCGAGGTGCCGGTGTGGCCGTGTCTGACATCGGCACCGCCCTTCGGCTGGGTGCGGCCGGGCAGGATGTGGTGCTGATCCGGCCCACCACTGACCCGTCCGACATCCAGGCGATCATCGTGGCCCGCGCTCTGGTCACCGAACTGGGCGGGGCCACCTCCCACGCAGCAGTGGTCAGCCGCGAGCTGGGCCGTCCGTGCGTGGTGGGCTGCGGACGAGGCAGCCTGACCGGCTTGGAGGATCGCATGCTCCTCGTCGACGGCGAGGCCGGAGCGGTATGTGAGCAGACTCAGCCGAAACGATCCCCGCAGGAGGACTGAAATGACGCTGACTCCACATGACGAATTGACCCACCCGCCCGACGATTCCGCCGGATGGCAGGAGAACGTCTATTTCATCGGCATGGATCCCGATTCCCGCTCGGGCTTCCTGCTGCATGTGGCGCACCTGCCCGCGCTCGGGCTGGTCGAGGCCATCGCCGCAGTGAGTATCGGGGACACGCTCGTCTCGCACATCGTCGAGCAGCCTGCCAAGCACTGCTACGCGGCGCGCGGCTTCGACTACGAGATTGTGCGCCCATTCGACTACGTGCGGGTTGGTTACGAAGGTCTGGGATACCTCGGGCCGCCGATGACGGCTGGATCGGGCAGCGTCCCCTTCGGATTACGGCTGGAGATGAGCAGCCCAGCGGCGCCCATCTCCTACAACGACCTGTACGAGAAAGTGGCGGCCGGCAGCGACCACTATGAAGTGGGCGGCACATGGACCGGTGAACTGTGGTGCGGTACCGGCCGGGTCAGCACATCGGCGCTGATGATCCGCGATCACAGCTGGGGTCCCCGCGACTACCGTGCCGACCAGGGCTGGTGGACGCCGCTGGTCTTCGACGACCCCCCGGTGTTCATCGCCGCAGCCTCATTTCTGCAGTCGAGGCGGTGGGCGGGCACGCTCGCCATGAGTGACGCCGACGGTGTCCGGCAATCGAAGCGAACGCTCGACCAGCCCTGGGTACGTCCCAACGGCCTGCCGGTGGTCGGCGGATTCGACAGCGCCTCCATTCTCGCCGACCTCCCCACAGGCATCGAGAACTTCCAAGCGGCAGCGGTGATCCAGATCCCCATCGCCTGGCGTCGACTCGCGGCGTCCGGTCTGCACCACATCGGCGTCGCCACGTTCGCCACGGTGCAATGGGGCGACCGCCAGGGCTTCGTCGATCTCGAACTCGCCTACCCCCAGGACAGCCCATTCACCAAGGCTCCGGAGCGGAACGAGGAAAGGCCATGAACAACGAGCACGGTCCCTCCGACCCCATCCGCGGGACCTCCCTGCCACACGTGGCGTGGACCCGCGTCAACGCCGTTGAGGCCGTGAGCGGCGTCATGTCCCCGCTGTGCATGTCGTTCTGGACCCAGGGAGCCCCGTGGGGCGCCTACCGAGCCTTCGGTGACCTGGGAGTCCTCAGCCGACGAGGAACGCGACGCGTCCCCGCCCATGAGGATCGGCTCGTGGGCTGCTTCTACGGGCGGATGGCGATCAGCGTGGACGCCATGCGCCGCCTCGCCGGAACCGTCCCGGGAAGCACCCCTGACGATTTCGAACGCAACATCTTCGGGACTGTCCGACCCGATGCCCCACCCGTCCACGCCGACCCGCTGCGCCTTCCCGTGATCATCTTCAAGGCGAGCGTCACCATGCTCGTCCATACCCGCCGGACCAGGCGCCACCACGCCTGCGAGCTGGCCTGGTGGCGAGCCCACACCCGTCCACAGGCCCAGGCGCCCGCCCTGGCGTTGCTGCAGCAGACCTTCCACCATTTCCGGCAGGCCATCCGTCTGCAGATGATCTCCCGCGGCCTGACCGACGCCCTGCAGACCCAACTCGCCCGGCTTACCGAACGTGCCGGCCGCCCCGAACTGCTGTCCGTCATCTTCGCCGGGGCCGGCGACAGCCCGGAAAGCGACCTCGGTGAGCGGCTGTGGCAGATCGCCCGGCAACGCGGAGACCTTGCCGCAGTACTCAACAGGTACGGCTTCCACGGGGTGGACGAGGGCAATCTGTACGGACGGTCCTGGCGGGAGGACCCCGCGATCCTCGACACCTACGCCAGCGCTCTGCGGGATCGCCCCGCCGACGACGCCCCAGCACAACGAGCGGCAAAGGCCGTAACCGAACGACAGAACGCACTCCGCGAGCTGCACGGCCTGCTCCCACGCCGGCACCGCCTCGCTCTCCGGCTGGCGACCCGGATGGCAGCCCATCAGATCCGCAACCTGCAGATGACCAAGGAAGCGTTCCTGATGGCGATCGACGTGGCTCGGGCCGCCACCCGCCGACACGGCACCGAACTGGTCGAGGCTGGGGTCCTCAAGGACGCCGAGGACGCTTTTCACCTCACCCTGACCGAACTGGTCAAGCTCGCTGACGAAACGGCTCCCGACGTCCGGGAAGTCATCGCCTACCGGAAACAGCGTCACGCCGAATACCAGAACCTCGACATCCCGTTGTCCTTCATCGGCATGCCGACCCCCGCCCCTCACGAAGAACTGGCACACACCGACGAACTGACCGGCACCCCCGCCTCCCCGGGCATCACCGAGGGCACAGCCCGTGTACTGCTCGGCACAGCCTCCGACACCGTGCCCCAACGCGGCGAGATCGTAGTGTGCAAGGTCACCGACCCCAGCTGGACCCCGCTACTGATACTGGCCGCAGCGATCGTCGTCGACATCGGAGGTATCGCCAGCCACGGAGCCATCATCGCCCGCGAACTCGGCATCCCCTGCATCATCTGCCCCGACGCGACCCGGCACCTCCACACCGGTGACTACATCCGCGTCGACGGACGGGCAGGCACCGTACAGGTATTGCAGCACGCCCCCACCCGGGAGCAGCGTGCCGGTGGATGAGACCGTGGTGATGGCCGAAGCACTGAGAATCCGGTTCCCGGCCATCAAGGGATCCGTTTTCGGGGGACGTGGGTTACGCCACCCTCGACCACCACGCCGTCACCGGCGGGAGGTCGCAGATGTGCCGGAGACAGACGGCCTTGGATCGGCCAAGGCGCACCGTCTGCCGCCTCGCCGGAACGCCACGCAGCCCGGACGCGTACAGCTGTCGCCCCTCGAACGGCTCTTCGGTATTGCGCCACAGGCCCCTCGGCTCCCATCTGGGCAGGATCAATGGTTCGCGGAGAGAGGCAGTGCCCAGTGAAGCCGGAAAGCGCAGGCAAGGGCAGGACCGAGACGGCGTGGCGGGTCGGCAGAGCACCGGGGGCATTGCCGGTACTGGGGCATGTGCTGCCGATCGCCAGGGATCCGCTGGGATTCCTGGCGTCGCTGTCGGCCCACGGAGACCTACTGGAGGTCAGGGTCGGACCGTGGCGAGGGTATGTCGTGTGCCACCCCGAGCTGGTATCGCAGGTGCTGCTGGACGACCGAACCTTCGACAAGGGCGGTGTGATCTTCGAGAAGGCCCGGGAGTTCGTGGGGAACGGGCTGGTGTCCTGCCCCCACGCCGACCACCGCCGCCAGCGACGGCTCATCCAGCCGACGTTCCACCGTGACCGGATGCCGGCGTACGCCGCGGTGATGAGCGACCACATCGACCAGGTGACCGGGTCCTGGCACGACGGCCAGCTCATCGTCGTAGGCAGAGAGATGTATACCGTCACCGCAGGGGTGCTGTGCACCAGCTTGTTCGGGACATCCCTGGCCGAGACGGAGATCAGCAAGCTGGAGGACTCGGTCAACGACATCATGATCGGGTCAGCCCGGCAGATACTGTTGCCCAGTTGGCTGCACAAGCTCCCCACCCAGGCCCGACGCCGGTACGTACGGGCCAATGCGCATCTCAGCACCGTGGTCCATCGCATCATCGACGGCTACCAGTCCGGAAGCCTGGACGATGTCGGGATGCTGTCGATTCTCCTGGCAGCCCGAGAAGAGGACGGTATCGGCGCACTTTCCGATACCGAGGTCTACGACCAGGTCGTCACCATCCTGTTGGGGGGAATCGACACGACCACCGAGGTCCTGGCAGGGGCCTGCCATCTGCTCTCCCGCCACCCCCACATCCAGCACCAGCTGCACACCGAGGTCAGCGCGGTGCTCGGAGGCCGCGCAGCACGGTTACAAGACGTCCCGAAACTCAAGATGACCGGCCGCGTCATCACCGAGACGCTGCGGCTGTACCCACCGGTCTGGGTGTTGACCCGGACCGTCACCCGCGACACAGAACTGGCCGGGCAGCACCTGCCCTCGGGCACCACCGTGGTCGTCAGCTCCTACCTACTGCATCATCGTGCTGATGTGTTCGCCGACCCGGACACGTTCCGGCCAGAGCGATGGCTGACGCAAGCAAGCCCGCGTCCTAGCAGCGGATACCTTCCCTTCAGCACCGGTGCCCGCCAATGCATCGGCAACGACTTCGGAACGATCGAGGCTACCCTCGCGCTGGCCACTATCACCGACCGCTGGCACCTCACAGCACCCGCCGACACCGCGCCGGTCAAGACCGTAACGCGGCTGGTCCTTGGTCACAGGGGGCCCCTGCGCCTGCATCGGCGTACCGCTCTCGGCGACGGGTGAAAACTGGTTCTGGAACACTTTCCGGGCTCTGTCGCTGATTTGGGGGGGGTGGTGACGATCAAGAGCAGGTGGACATCACCTGGGTGTTGGGAGGGGATGCGGTTCGCCTCGCCGACCTTCTTCTTCCGAGGATTGGGGTAGCGGTAGAAGGAGTGGCCCTTGGAGACACTGAGGTCCGGCTTACTGTGCGGTCCACGGTGGGGGCGGCCACCTGTCCGGGATGTGGATGGAGATCCTCGCGTGTGCACTGCTACTACCAGCGGTGTCTGGCGCACCGTCCCATCGCCGGCCGTCAGGTGCGACTCGATTTGCGGGCACGCCGTCTCGTGTGCGGCAACGGCAGTTGCGAGCGTCGGACGTTCGCCGAGCAAGTACCGGATCTGACGCGTCGACATTCCCGCCGCACGAACGCGCTCACCGCTCAGCTCACCGACACCGCCTTGTTCTGGGCGGACGTGCGGGAGCCAATCTGTGCGAACGCCTGGCCGTCACCACCGGCAAGGACACGCTGCTCCGCCTCCTTCGCGCACTGCCCGTCCCGGCGCTGGCGTCTGTCCCGTGTCTCAGCGTCGACGAGTTCGCCTTGCACCGCGGTCGTACCTACGTGACGATCCTCGTCGACATGAAGAGACTCGCCGAGACGGCGAAGAGGTCGGTCACCGGGGATTCCCCGCCCAGGACACGACGGGTGTCCGCCCAATGCGGGCACGGCGTCGATTGGACTGCTGCTACGGGGTGCGCGCTTGTTGCAATGCCTCGTCAAGGAGGAGTCGTAGCCGGGTGGCGGTGTCGGCCACCGCGGTGGCGAGGAGCGCCGGGCCGGCCAGGGGGACCAGCACACCGTGGGCTGGGGTGTCGGGGTCGCCGAGAAGGACCGGTGAGAGGGCTGCCAGGGCGAGGGACGGGTCGACGACGAGGAGTTGGCCGCAGGCGCGGTGCGATCCCATGACGGCCGGGCCGTCCCAGCCGGGATGGCGGCCGCCGTAAGAGGTGTGCTGGTCGAGAAGGGGGCGGCCGGCGCGGAGCACGGTGAGGCGGGTGGTCAGGTTGCCGCTGGTCTCACCGGTGCGGCCGAGGATCTGTTCGTCCCTCAGGACGAGGCGGGCGGTGGAGGCCAAGTCGACGGTGCAGGTCTGGCGGAGGTTGCTGCCGGCGGTACTGATCAAGGGCTGCGGCAGCCAGTGCAGGGCGGCGTCGTCGCCGACGGTCAGGCGGATGTCGTAGGTGGCGGGGTCGTCGGTGTGGCCGCGCAGCGCGATGGTGGAGGCGGCTGAGGTGATCTGGAGGCGGGCGTGCGGGCCGACGTCGGCATGGAGGGCGAGCCGGTCGCCGCCGAGAGGGCCGCTCATGGCGCCGATGACGTCGACACGGGCCAGGCCGCCACGCGGGCGGAGCCTTTGGAGGTGGAAGGGGCCGTCGCTGCTGAGCAGCGGAAGGGTGGTGGTGCGGCCGTTGTGGCCGGCCCGCACCCGGGCGGTTGCCACGACGGTGGATGCATCCGGGAGGGGCGCGAGGTCTTCGGCGAGCGTGCTCATGTCTCCTGCCGGGTCCAAGCGGGATCAGTGTGCGGCGACGGCGGGTTCGGGCCGCGCGGTGCCGTGGTGCCAGGCGGTGAGGCGTTCCAGCACCCAGTCGGCGACGGGCCGGACACCCTCGTCGCCAGTGAGGGAGGTGAAGACGACGGGGAGGTCGCCGCGCCGCTGGGCCGCGTCGGAGGCCATGGTGGTGAGGTCGGCGCCGACGTACGGGGCGAGGTCGGTTTTGTTGACGACGAGGAGGTCGGCGGTGGTGATGCCGGGTCCGCCCTTGCGGGGGATGTCGTCGCCGCTGGAGACGTCGATGACGAAGATCTGCGTGTCGACGAGGCCCTTGGAGAAGGTGGCGGTGAGGTTGTCGCCGCCGGACTCGACGAGGATCAGGTCCAGGGGGCCAAGGCGGTCCTCAAGCTCTTCTACGGCCTCCAGGTTGGCGGAGATGTCGTCGCGGATCGCTGTGTGCGGGCAGGCTCCGGTCTCCACAGCGGTGATCCGCTCGGGGGGCAGGACGGCCTCGCGGAGCAGGAACTCGGCGTCCTCACGGGTGTAGATGTCGTTGGTGACGACGGCAAGCGAATAGCGGTCGCGCAGGGTGCGGCAGAGGGCGGCGACGGTGGCGGTCTTGCCGGAGCCGACCGGACCGCCGAGGCCGATCCTGAGGGCGCGTCGGGTGCCGTCGGGGCGGTGGGCGTCGGCGGAGACGGCGGTGGGGCCGTCGTGCGTGTGGTCGAGGTGCATGGGCGTGAGCTCCTTGGGGTGCGGTGAGTCCGGGGTCGGCGTCAGGAGGCGAACAGACGCATCGGCCAGGCGGCGTGCTGTTCGGCGGTGATGTCGAGCAGCGGCGACGATGCGGCCGGCAGGATGCCGACTCCCTCATCGGCGACGCGGGCGGCAGCGTCGGCGGCCCGGCGGGCCACGGTGTCGACGTCGTCGCCAAGACGGGCCAGGACCGCGGTGGCGTCGAACGGGTCGAGGCCGAGCAGCCGCACGGCCGCGGCGGCGGGGGCTCCGATGCTGTCGAAGGCCGCGGCGTGTGCGGCGTCCAACGCGGTGAGGCCGGCCCCGTGGGCGGCGACGCCGAGCACCACGGGCTGGTGGGCGCCGCCCGGCAGATCGCGTGCAAGCCGCTCCAGTGCCTCGCACGGCCAGGCCGCGCGGGCCGCCCGCAGCATCTGCCGGCCCAGCTTGCGGGCCGTGGCCCGCAGTGCCGGGGCGGGTGTACGGGCGTCGGCGGCCTCGTCCAGGACGAGCGGATCGTGTCCGACTGCGGCCGCGGCTGCCAGTGAGGCGGCGGTGAGGCCCGCGGTGTGCAGGCGGCCACGGCAGAACGCGTAGAGGGTGGCGGGATCGTGGACGGCGCGGGCGGCGACGGCGGCCTCGACGCCGCCGGAATGCGCGTGGCCTCCTGCCGGGAAACGGCCGTCGGTCAGGACGAGGAGAGCGGTACGGCTCATGGACAGGTGGCCATGCCTTTCGAGGGCGCGGCAGGACAGACGGGACGGGAGACGTCCGGCCTGCCGGGCCGCCCGCCCCGTCGTCCGCCAGACGGTCAGAAGATGAAGTAGCGCTGGGCCATGGGAAGTTCCGACGCGTAGTGCGTGGGGGCGGGCCGCTGGGGGCACGGCGCCTCGTCGGCCTGCGCCTGTTCCTGCTTCTGCCGGCGCAGTTCGGTGATGCAGGTGTCCTCGATGAACACCTCGTAGGTGTTCGGGTCGACCCGGATGTGCGGGGTGGCGTCGTTGAGGACCATGTGCTCTTTGAACACTCTGCGGGTGTCCTTGATTTCGTACAGGGACTTGCTGATGCCGAGTTCCTGCGCGGTGACCGTGGCCTGCGGGCTGACGAAATTGACCGAGTTGGCGCCTGGCGCGTTTCCTGTGGCGCCCCACATCGGGCGGGGCAGGACGGGCTGCGGCGTCGGGATGGACGCATTGGCGTCACCGACCTGGGCGTAGGCGATCTGCCCGCCCTTGAGGACGAGGTGCGGCTTCACGCCGAAGAACTTCGGTTCCCACAGCACCAGGTCCGCCAGCTTGCCCCTCTCCACGGAGCCGATCAGGCCGTCCGCGCCGTGGGCGATGGCCGGGTTGATCGTGTACTTGGCGACGTAGCGGCGGGCGCGGAAGTTGTCCGCCTCTTCGCGCTGCTGTTCCTGCTCCTCGGCGGTGCCTTCGCGCAGCTGGCCGTAGCGGGTCTTCATCACGTGGGCGGTCTGCCAGGTCCGCATGATCATCTCGCCGATGCGGCCCATGGCCTGCGCGTCGGACGACATGATCGAGATGGCGCCCATGTCGTGCAGCAGATCCTCGGCAGCCATCGTCGAGGGGCGCACCCGGGAGTCGGCGAAGGCCCGGTCGGCGGGCAGCTCCGGGTTGAGGTGGTGGCAGACCATCATCATGTCGATGTGCTCCTTGACGGTGTTGACCGTCAGGGGGCGCGTCGGGTTGGTGGAGGCGGGCAGGACGTTCGGCTCCCCGCACAGGGTGATCATGTCGGGGGCGTGGCCGCCGCCCGCGCCCTCGACATGGAAGATGTGCAAGGGACGGTCCTTGAACGCCGCCTTGGTGCTCTCCACGAAGCCCGCCTCGTTCAGCGAGTCCGCGTGCAGGGCAAGTTGCACGTAGTTGCTGACGACTCCCTTCTCCGGGTCGTCGTCCTCCGGGTTGTTCCTGCCCTCGCACACCTTCAAGCAGGTGTCGATGACCGCGGGGGTGGCGCCCCAGTCCTCGTGGATCTTGAAGCCGATCACGCCGGCCTTCACCTGGTCGAGCATCGAATCGCGGGACATGGTGCTGCCCTTGCCGAGCACCCCGATGTTCACCGGGAACTCATCCAGCGCCTTGAAGAGCCGTTCGACGTGCCACTTGCCCGGGGTGACGGTGGTCGCGGTGGATCCCTCGGCCGGTCCGGTGCCACCGCCGATCAGGGTCGTCACACCGGACGCGAGGGCCTCGCCGATCTGCTCGGGGCAGATGAAATGGACATGGGTGTCGACCCCGCCCGCGGTCAGGATGCGGCCCTTGCCTGAGATCACCTCGGTCTCCGGGCCGATCACGAAGTCCGTCGGCCCGTCCGTCCGGCCCTCGTGGATCGGGTCCATGGTCTCCGGGTTGTACGCCTTGCCGAGAGCACTGATCTTCCCGTCCCGGATCGCGACGTCCGCCTTGACCACACCCCAGTGATCCAGGATCACCACGCCGGTGATCACCGTGTCCGGAGGACCGCCCTTGCCATCGCCGCGTGGCCTCGCCGACTGGCCCATCGACTCACGGATCACCTTGCCGCCGCCGAAGACCACCTCGTGCCCGCTCCTGCTCATCAGCGGGCTGACCTTGCTCTTTTCCTTGCTCCGGCAGTCGTCCTCGTCCTTGGCCGCAGGAACCGGCAGAGCGTGCACCCGATGCTTGCTGAGACCGCCTGCCCAGTCGTCGGTGACCTTGATACGCAGCGCGGTGTCCGCCAGCCGGATCTCGTCCCCGGTCGTCGGGCCGAACAGGTCTACGTAGTCCTCACGCTTGGTCGTCCTGGTGTTCTTCCGCTCAGCCACCGTCACCAGCTCCCTCACCGGCGGAGTCGTCCGGGGCCTGGTCCTGCAGGACCCCACCTACCAGCCCGCGCAGCCCCAGCACCTTCCGCTCGCCCTCGATGCGCACCAGCTCCACTGTGCGGCGATCCCCCGGCTCGAACCGTTCGGACGTACCGGCCTCGACGTTGAGCCGTTTGCCGTATGCCTCCGCCCGGTCGAAGTCGAGCTCTTCGTTCGCCTCGAAGAAGTGGTAGTGCGACCCGACCTGCACCGGCCGGTCGCTCGGGTTGTGCACCGCGATCTCGGTGACGTCCAACTCCGGGTTCAAAGGCACTGCCTCATCAACGAAGTCGACTTTGCCGGGGTGGAGTTCGATCTCCCCGCACGGCTCGTCGAACGGGTCGTGGATCGTCACCAGCTTCGTGCCATCAGGGAACGTCGTCTCGACCTGGACGTTGTCGATCATCTCCGGGACACCGTCCATGACGTCGTCCCTGGTCAGGACCCCCCGCCCCGAGTCCATGATCTCGCCGACGCTCCGGCCGATCCGCGCCTGGTCGTAGACGTAGGCAGTGAGCAGTGCCACCGCCTCCGGATAGTTCAGCCTGATTCCCTGCTCTCTGCGCTGCCGCGCCACGCCGGCCGCCACATGGACCAACAGGCGCTCCTGCTCATGGGGAGTGAAATGCATGGTGCCCTTCTGCTCCAGAGTCCAACGTCTGCCGACGGCGCGGGCAGGCCGGGCCACCCAAGCCGGACGGCCGGGCCACGCTGCGCCACGTCTGATCGTCCTGGCTCGGGCTGACATGTCGACGCGGAAGTTCCGCTTTCACTTCGGACGGGCGGCGGGGCGAACATTTCGGCGAGGGAGGAAGGAATAAGACTTCAGACTGCGAATCGGCGAGTTCCGGACAAACAGGGTCCACTGCCCCAAGGGGCGCAACACGCGAACGTTTCTGCGCCGAGGCACTGGGCCTCACGGCCTGGAAGCGCACTTGCAGCCGGACAGGAGCCGCCGCCCCTTCGGTGATCACATACCGCCCTTCCCCTGACAATGCCCGTTCAGGAACCGGCACGCACGCAGACGTCTGGTGTCGGCAGTGGCCGGTTCACGACAGCCCCTATGAGCGGGGTCCTGGCTGTAGCTGTTTGACCAGGTGGAAGACCTCCCGGGCCGCGTAGCGTTTGAGGCAGCGGACGATTTCGCGCCGGGTCTTGCCCTCCTTGACGCGGCGCTCGTAGTAGTCCTGAGTGCGCGGGTCGACCTTTAGTCGGGTGAACACGATGCGATGGAGCGCGGCGTTGGCCTGCCGGTCGCCGCCGCGGTTGAGGCGACGGAAATGCCGGCGTCCCGAGGAACGCTCGACCGGACTGACCCCGCACAAAGCGGCGAAGGACGCCTCACCGTCCAGGCGCTCCGGGTTGTCCCCCACCGTGATCAGCAAGGCGACGGCCGTGTCCGGACCTATCCCCACCACATCGAGCAGCTGCGGGGCATGACATTTCACGAGGCGGGCCAGACGAGCGTCCACATCCCGGATCTCCTCGGAGAGCTGGCCGATCCGGCAAGCCAGCAGACCCAGCGTGACGCGAGTGGCCTGCAGCACCCCCGCTTCACCGCCCTCTTCCTGGCTGCTCGCGTCGGTGAACCGCGCGCAGGTACGGAAGAGCTCGGCGTTGCCCAGTCCGGCCAGTTCTTCCCGCAAGGCGGGGTCGGCAGTGATGAGGACGGCTTTGAGCTGGTTGATGGCCTGTGTGCGGACTTTGACGGCCGACGCCTTCGTGAGTTTGTACATTCTCGCGATCTGAACCGGCCCGTCACCCGCTTTGGCCCTGGCGCGGGCCCGCCCGCTCAATACGGCTCACACCGCGTTGTGGGCATCGAGCGGATCCGATTTGCCGCACTGACGGCGATCTGCCCGGTACATCCGATTCACGTCAAACACGTCTATGCCCTGGGCCAGCAGAGAGCGGGACGGGGACGCCCCGTAGGAGCCGGTCCCCTCCACTCCGGCCCGTCTCACGGTTCCTAACTTCCTGGCCCACTTCAGCAGATCGCGGTATCCCGCCGCAGAGGCCGGGAACTCGCCAGTGGCCAGCACCGTCCCCGTCACGGAGAGCACCGCAGCCACATGGGCATCCCGGTGCGTGTCCACTCCCAACACCACCTCCCCCACAGGGCGACGACGACGGGTCTGCGGAGCAGGCGGCGTACTGGACATGCCCGCTCCCCTTCCGGTCCGATAGCGCGTCGCGTTGCCGGTACCGGGCCGCGTCGGGCGGTCAGAATCGTGAGGACGCCACTCGAACGGCAGGCCCCTATCGAGACACGCCCCGCCGGCCCGGCACCGACAACGCACCATCCCCAGCCAACGGCCGACACTGTGAGACCGGGACACAATGGTCAGAGATGTCAGGAGTCAGGCCCGGACCCGGGACAGCACCCACCCATTCTCCCGCCCGTCACAGCCCCTCCCCCAGAAACACTGAGCATGCTCAGTGCCAGCTCCCGGAGCACCCTGGATCTGACACCGGCCGATCATTCTGCGGCACAGAGACCGACATCTTGGTTCAGGTTGCTTCACTACCAGGGCGGCGCCTCTCGAGGGCTGTAGGACAGGGCACCAACGAGCTGACGTCCGGGTCGAGTGGGTGGCCGCGCGGCGGCGCCCGTTGTGGGCCCTCAAGGAGGCGTTCACAGACGCCGCAGCAGGATCGAGGAGCGGACCTCGCCGCTGAGGAACGCTGAGGCACCCTGCCAGCACCTGCCCGGCGGGGGCCTCAGCGACCATCACGTGTCACGTTGCTGTCACCAACCCCGTCGACGCACCTGGACCACAAAGGCCCCACCTGCATGAACAGCAGCGATGTAGACCACGTGGACGCCTGAGGACGGCTTCTACGACATGTGCCATGTGGTACCCAGCGAGGGACCCAAGATCAGGACAGGAGCGTCTTCTGGCCCGTCAAAGCGGTATTGCAGGGTATTCGCTGGCGTCTCACTCACCCGCCTGACCCTCTCATCTGTCACGAGATGTCACATCGCCGGGGTGGACCTGGCGGGCCTTGCCCCGCTCCGGCAGTGCCGGAGCTGCCGACGAGAGCCCAGGTATACCTTCTCCGGCATGTACTCGTGGCCGTGTCGGCAGTGGGCCCTCCGGGCGCGTGCCTCCTTCAGTCGCTACGAGCAACGCTCTCCTCTTTGATCACGACCTCCAGGCGGTTCGGGCTGCAGCATCGAGTGTGGTGGCACGGACGAGGCTCGGCGTGACTCACCTGAAAACCTCCGGGAATCCTGCCCAACAGCTGCTTGAACACCACACGGTGAACGCTTGGTAGAAGGCTGGGCCGTAGCCGGGTGCTCTCAGCCTGGATCCGCAGAGCCGCGTTCGATGAGTGCGGCTCGTGATTTTCGGGTCGACTTCCTCGGCATTTCGGGCTGGTGGGCATGGGTGGGTGCCGGGTGGCCGTTCCGGTGGCGGGGTCTCCGAGGTCCTTGGTCGTGGGCGGGCAGGTCGAGCGGTCGGTCAGGTGCGGAGGCGGCAGCCGATCACTGCCCACAGGGCCGTGAACTCTGCTTGCCAGGGCCATCGTTGTGGTAGGTGGAAGGTCAGCGTGCGGGCTCCGCCAGCCAACCTGGCCGGGATGGTGAGGAGTTGGCGGCGGATGGCGCCCGTGCGGGCCTTGGCATGGAACGCCGAGGCGAGAATGCCGAGGGCGCGGGTGAGGTTGTGCGCGACCGTGGCCAGGGTGAGCCAGGCGGCGTTCGCGGTGAACTTCCCCGACGGCAGGTGGGCCGGTGCGGAGTCCTCAAGGTCGGCGAAGACCTGCTCCACGATGGCGTGCGCGCGGTGGCACTTCTCGGCCTCCACCAGCTCGTACGGGCTGTCGGTGAAGACCGTGTGGAAGCGGTATGCCTTGAACAACTCGCCCTGGACATCGGAGATGTGGGCGTCGTTCAGCCGTCTGACCCGGCGGACCAGCAACCGGGCGGTGGTGCGGTACTTCTTCGCCTTGCCGGTGAACGCGGTGTACTCCACCTCGGCGACCTCCGCGTCCGAGATCCAGCGCCCCTCGTCCTTGTCCCAGATCGCCTTCGGGTACTTGATCGGCCTCCAGGCGTCCTCCGCGATGGTGGCGACCAGCCCGCGGACCTTCTTGCGCTGCGCGACCGCCAGGGAAAAGCGCGCCTTGTGGCGACGGCAGGCGGCGACCACCTTGTGGGAGAAGAACGCCGAGTCCGCGCGGACGATGATCATGCCGGTGGCGCCCCTCGCGCACCCACGAACTCGGCATCCAGCCCGAGGCGTACGACCCGAAACCCGACGCCGACTTCACCCCGCCGCGCGAGCAGGACCTGACCACCGCCGGTCTCGGCCAGGCTGCCTGAGCCGTGAGGAAACCAGCTGGTGACTCCCTTCACGGGAGCGGGCCGGTACACCCCAGAATCCTGCTGCTTCAGTGAAGATCCGACTGGACCTCGGTCAGTCGATGCCTTCGACGATGCGGAAGTCGCGCTCGACGCCGTCGGAGAGGGCAACCAGCGCCTCCTGGTAGGCCGCACTCTCGTGCGCCGCGACGGCCTGCTCGAAGCTGTCGAACTCGATCAGGACGGTGCGCTCGGCGATTCCTGCGTCATGCGCCACGACCCGACCGCCACGGACGAGTACCCGGCCGCCCCCGGCCTTGACGGCCGCAGGGGCCAGCTTGTTGTAAGCAGCCAGCTTCTCAGGGTCTGAAATGGTGCGGTAGACGCTGACCCAGTAGCCCTTGGGCATGGAACCTCCTGTGTCGGGATGAGTGCATCTGACTTACGGGTTGGCCTCGGACGAGCGTCGGCGGGTGAGAGCGAGGCTTGTCAGCGTCGTGATCGCCATGGCGCCGATGCCGACCAGCGCCGCGGTGGTGTAGGCGCTGTCGTCGGGGAAGAGGTGGCCGGGGCCGGTGCCCGCGGCGAGGATCAGGCCACCGATGGCGCTGCCCAGGGAGTACCCGACGCTGCGGACGACGTAGTTGAAGCTCATGGCGCTCGACGTCTCGCTCTTGGGGGTGACGGCCAGGATGACGCCGGGCATCGCGGCCGAGAAGCCGCCGACGCCGAAGCCGAGCACGCCCATCGCCGCGAACAGTTCGGCCAGGTCCGACCGGGCCGCCGCGAACAGGGCGAACCCGCCGCCGACCACGACGGCGCTGCCGGCCAGGAGCAGGGGGTCGGCGATCCGCGTCCGGACCCGCGGCGTGAGCTTGCCGGCGACGAACCCCAGCACCGAGAACGGGATGAGGACCAGCCCGGCGACGAAGGTCGTCAGCCCGAAGCCGTAGCCGGCGCCGTGCGGCGTCTGCGCGTACCGGGTGATGAGCGTGAGCAGGAGGTACATGCCGATCCCGCCGACGAACATGGCGATGTTCGCCCCGGCGACCGCCGGGTGCCGCACCGCCCGCACATCGACCAGGGGCGTCGTGCCGCGCAGCTCGATGACGGCCCAGACGCAGAGCAGCACCACCGCGACGACGGCGAGGCCCGCCGCCACGGCGAGGTGCCGGCTCCACAGATTCCGTTCGCCGGCGAGGAACAGCACCAGGAGCAGCGCAGCGGCCAGGACGACCGCGCCTGCCACGTCCACGTGGGCGGAGCGGCCTTCGGGGGCTTCGGGCATGGAGCGCCACGCGGTCAGGAGGGCGGCGGCGGTGACGACCAGGCCGAGGCCGTAGGCGGCCCGTACCCCGCCGAGCTCGGCGAGCAGTGCGGCCAGCGGGTAGCCGACGCCGGCCCCGATGATCGAGACCACCGAGATCAGGGCGATCACGGCCGCGCTGCGCTCCTCGGGGAGGTGGTCCCGGGCCACGCCCATCATCAGCGCCGTCAGCCCGAGCCCGACGCCCTGGGCCGCCCTGCCGGCCAGCAGCCACGCGAACGGCAGCGGCAGCACGGTGAGCGCGCTGCCGGCGACGACGACCGCCAGCGTGGCGAGGATCGTGGCCCGCCGGTGCGGGCCGGCTCCGAGCCGGCCCAGGACCGGCGTGGCGACGGCGCCGCTGAGCAGCGCGACGGTCAGCGTCCACTGCGCGCTGCCGAGCGAGACGTGGAACGAGGTCGCCACGCTGGTGATGAGCGGCGTCCCGAGGCTGGCGACCGCCGCCACGACCAGAGCGATGAACATCAGGGCGGGGACCAGCAGCCGCGCCTCGGAACGCGCCACCGGGAACGCCTTCGCCTCGACCCCGCCGACCGGCTGCCCGGTCACTGCTTCGGCCCTTCGCGGTCCTGGCCTTCGAGCTCTGCCAGGTGCTTCAGCGCCGGAAGGGCCGCCACCAGCGCCTCGACCTCGTCGCCGGTGAGCTCGCCGATCAACCGCTCGAACGCGTGGACGCCCGCCTGGCGCCGCGTCCGGACATAGGAGGCGCCGGCCTCGGTCAGGCACACCAGCGTGACCCGCTTGTCGGACGCGTCGCCCCGCCGCTCGACCAGGCCGGACTCCTCCATCACCCGGACCAGGGTGGTCATCGCGGGCTGGGTGACGCCCTCGACCGCGGCCAGGTCGGTGATGCGCCGCGGGCCGGTCCGGTCCAGGGTGGCCAGGGTGGCGGCGGACGTCAGGCTCATGTCCCGGGGCAGGCGTCTCGCGGCCCTGGTGGCCAGGCCGTAGAGGGCTGCCCCGATGGCGGCGGACGCGCCAGGAGCGGTGTCTTGACGACTCATGCTCGAAGCGTAGCAATTTTATATTCATAGTTTATGGAAATGGTCGACTGGCGCGGGCGGCGCGCCCCTTGAGCAGGCCGGTCGCGGAAGTCGGACAGCACGCTGTGGTGGAAGCCGGGGTCTTCCAGCTCCAGGCCGAGGGCGTACTTGAAGTCGATGCGGCCGCGCACCGCCTCGGCGGCCTGGCGGTCCGACAGGTTCAGCGCGTACTGCGGCACGCAGACGGTGGCCCGGGCAGGTGATCCGACGGCGCTGCCGTGGGGGCGGGGTTTGTGACGGTTCTTGTGGGTCCTCGCCGTATTTCAGAGGGATACCCGCGCTGTTCTGCCAGCGGCAGAACAGCGGCCGGACCGGGCTCCACGATCACTACCGTCCAGTCTCATGACGACGATTACGACGCGTACGGTCGAGTACCCGGCCGACGGTTTGACGATGGTCGGGCACCTCGCGCTCCCGGCCGGTGTCGACCGCCGGCCCGCGGTGCTGCTCGGACCAGAGGGCATGGGGCTCAGCGACGTCGAGCGCCGCCGGGCCGATGCTCTCGCCGAGCTGGGATATATAGCGCTGGCCTTCGACCTTCATGGCGGGCGCTATTTGGGCGACCCCGAGGAGATGCTGGCCCGCTGCCTGCCGCTGCTCGCTGATCCCGAGCGGATGCGAGGCATCGGCCATGCGGCGCTCGATGTGTTGCGCACCGAACCGCGGACCGACCCCGACCGGATCGCCGCCGTCGGCTACGGCACGGGGGGTGCCGTCGGGCTGGAACTCGGGCGCGACGGCGTCAGCCTGCGCGCGATCGGGACAGTCAACGCACTGACCACGGGCCGACCGGGCGAGGCGGCGCGCATTCGCTGCCCGGTGTGGGCCGGGGTCGGGTCGGAAGACCCGATCATGCCGCCCGCGCAACGGAACGCGTTCACCGCTGAGATGCAGGCCGCGGGCGTCGACTGGCGCCTCGCGGTCTACGGCGGCGCCTTGCACGCCTTCCACCACCCGCCGGTCGGCCACCCCGTGGTCCCCGGCGTCGGCTACCACTCACGGCACGCGCAGCGAGCCTGGCGCGACGTCGTCAACCTGCTCGCCGAGTGCCTGCCCGTGACGGAGGATCTGGGGCATGACCCAGGCAAGCATGCTGGCCCCGGGCACTGACAGTCCACTCCCCTCAAGTCCGCACAGCAGAAACGCATTCGGGCGGTTACTCGATCGCGGAGACGTATTCACAACTACCGCAGTAAATACCGGATTTACTGCGGCAGAGCCCCTACCGTGATCACCGCGGAAGGGCGGGACGGCGTGACGATCGAACCGGTGACCGAACTCGGGAGCGGGGGCGCACTTCGGTTGCCGCGCGCTCGGGTCGTACCTCTGTCCGCCCCGCCGTCGTCGTACACCGCGGCGGTCGAGCGGTACCTCACCGGCGCGGGCATCACGAAGTCGCCATGCGCCGACCGCGGCGAGGACAGATCTATACCTTCTTGCCGATGGGCGCGGATCTGACGGCGCCGTTCCCCGGGCATGCGAACGCCCCGTTCTTCACCAAGATCGACCGCACCGACCTGCCCTCTGAACACCCGCTCAATGCGCTGCTGTTCGACGCTGTCGCCGAGACCTGCCTTGCGGCTGCGGCGATGCTGCGCGCTGTGCCGGAGGCCGAATGGGGGCGGCCGGCGGTGGATCTCATGAGCCGGGAGAGCGGCAAAGGCTCAGCCGGGCTGCTGCGCGCGGCAGCCCGGCGAGTACACGGCTGCGATCTCGCCGACGTGCCACTCGTGCCTGTTCTCGCCGCCGATAGCGCCGATGGCGCCGATGGCGCCGATGGCGCCGAGCGAGAGGCGGCCTGGGCATCACCCCGTGGTGCGATCCTGTGGCCTGACCCCGAGCTGACCCTCCTCACAGCACACCGCGCCCACGCGGCAGGCGTCGTGGTGGCGGACCCGGCCGTGGGCAGCGAACGCCTGCATCGGCTGGCGGCCACGTGCAAATCCCTCGCGTGCCCGGTGGAGCCGGACCGGGAGACACTCGCCGGGCATGTGGAGCGGATCGCGGCAGCCCTCCCCGTCCGACCTCCCACCGCGCTCCTCCGCGGTCCGGGTGGGACACCGCGCCGCACGCGGCACACCGAGCGGCGGGAGCGGATCGGCAGCGCGGAATCGGCCCACGCCGGGGGCGTCACGTGGCGTGCGGACGGGTCCGGTCCCGGCCGGCGGTCATCCGGGGTCCGACCCGGTGGACGCGGCGGCTGTGAACGTGGTGCCACGGTTGTGAGGATGCGGTGGTCGCCGCACACCCCTGGGGTGAGTCCGCGCCCCGCCCCCGGCTGCGTCACGCCGCCCCCGGCCGACGGTCACCCCTGGCGATCGCCGGCGTCGACCGCCCGTCGCCGGCCGGTCACGAGGAGGGCAAGCGGTATCTCGACCCCGTGCCGTTCCAACTCTCCGGGTCCATGGCCCGGTAGTGGTGGTTCACCGTGCCGGACGACGGGTGGTTCGCCACTCCGCCGACGGGGGAACCGACGATGACGGCGGCCAGGATGAACGGCAGCGCCAGGACGGCGGCAAGCAGGGACTGACGCAGCGGAACGCCGGATTTGCATCGCTTCACTTCATGTATCCGTTCTGGTGAGTTCTGCGCCGCGTGCCACCGGGCCCGCAGCGATTGGCCATGCTGGCAGGCCGTGATCAACGGGTGATCAATGTGCAGGTCGGGCGGTGAATCGGTGGCTGCTGTGCCCAATGCCGCGACGGCCGCCTCCGCGACGGGAGCGCCTTCCCGCAGGCCGTGAACGACGTCATGGAGCGACGCTCCGGTCCGTCGTCAGTCCACCCATGATGTCCGCGTCGTCGGCCAGGATCGCCTGGTGCAGCGCATGCAACTGCCGTCCGGGGAAGATTCCCAGGTCGTCCGCGAGCAGCTGGTACGCCTCGCGATAGGTGGCCAGCGCGGCGTGGCGTTGGCCGGACCGCCACAGGGCCATCATGAGATCCGCGCGCAGTCGTTCCTGGTGCGGATGATCGGCGACCGTGGCGAGGAGTTCGGGAATTATCTCGAAGTGCTGACCGTCCGCGAGCTGCGCCTGGAAGTACTTCATCAGCAGTCCGAGCCGGAACTGTTCCAGCCTGGCCGCCTCGGCCTGCATGACCAGAGTGTGGGTGAGGCCGCTCAGCGGCTTGCCCCGCCACAGCCGGATCGCCTCGCGCAGCAGCCTGCCGGCCTCCTTGGGCGCACCGTTGTGAAGGCTTTCCTGGCCGAGCTGCCACAGTTGCTGGCACCGCTCCAGGTCGACCTGATCGGACTCGGCCGTGAGCTGGTACCCGTCGCTGGTCGTGATCAGACGGACGCCGGTCGCGTAGGCGAACTGCCGGCGCAGGCGGCTCACGTACAGTTGGATGTTCTTCTTGGCGCTCGAGGGTGGTGCCTCTCCCCAGACGGCCTCGATGATGTCGTCGACCGAGACGTGCCGGTTGGCATGGAGACACAGGTAGGCGAAGAGGATCTGCGGCTTCGCTCCTCCCGGGGACACGGTGACACCGGACACGAGGATCTCGAGCGGCCCTAAGAGATTCAGCTGAGTGGGGCCGGTCTCGACCCCCGCGTCCGGGTCGGCGTCCGAACGGGACGTTCCGCCGCCCTGCCACGCTCTGCGCATGAGCTCCACTCCTACCCCCTTACGAGAAACAAGGACCATCCGGGGAAATGGCGACGCGTCCTGATGACGGGCCGCGTGTCAGACGAGGGGCAGGGCATAGACTCATCCGGATTCCTATTTTATGAACTCATCGGCGACCCGGGGCGGCCACGAATTGATTTGCAGTATTCCCGTCGAGTAGGCGAGCGCGATCAGCGCCACCCGATTCGGCATGCCGAACTGCCGGAGCATGCGCGAGATGTGGTAATCGACGGTCTTGGGGCTGATGAATAAACGTGAGGCCAGGAATTCTGATGTCAGTCCTGCCGCGGTTCCTTCGAGGATTTTCGCCGCCATCTCACCGATGACCAGACTCTCGCTGACGGTCTTCGGCCCGGCGGGGTCCGTGGGGTGGAAGAGCTGTATGACCACGGCTCTGTTCGGCGAACTACCCCATAGGGCTGTCGCCGTGAGCACGGCCCTGAGCGGTGTGGCAGACCGTCGCCGCAGTGCTATGCGGTGACTGAACTGGTCCCGGTCTCCGACGAGCAGCTGGTTCAGGTCGCGGTCGATAGCCTCGCGGAGGTCCGATTCTATGAGGTAGCGAAACGGCTTTCCGTACAGTTCCTCGCCCGACCCGCCGAACTGTCGGAAGAATTCCGGACTCCCGTACTGCATCTGGTGCTTGCGGTCGAGAAAAACCAAGACCTCTCTGTCCGTTGTCAGCGCAGAATGACCCATTCGTGCTCCTGTGGCTTTCGACTGCACCCTGCCGGCCCGATCGACGGCGACTCGCAGGGCAGACCTGTCGCAGGCGCCGCTGGGCATGGAGCGCTGCACGCGCCCGACCTGTTCGGTTACGGCCATACTGGCTCACGGCGATCAGCGCACGATCAGTGCGGAATCGATGAGTGCGGGCGCCGCCCGCACCCGGGTGCAGCGAGCGGAGCGGCACCGGGCGCCGGCGGACCGTCCGGTCCCCGGGCCGCTACGACGACGGGCCGGCCGGGGTCCTCGGACCGGTGCCCGGTGTCAGCACGGCTCCGGACGCCCGGTGGCGACCGGTGCGGCCTCCGGCGTCGGGACGCGCGGGATCACCGCGGATCGGCGTATCCGGCGGCCAGGTCACCGAGCGAGACCGGTGCACCGGGATCGGGCAGGGCGGCAAGCCTGGTCCGCCTCGCGTGGTCCACCAGGTCCTGAGGGGTCAGACCGGCCAGTGCCTTGCTCACGTGCTCGAGCATGGCGGTGGCGGCGGCGAGGACGGCTTCGTCGTCCAGGGGACGCGCTTCGACGTTCATCGCCCTGGCCGTGAGCTTCTGGAGGCTGCGGAACAGATCGCCCTTGTGGACCTCACGGATCGTCAGTGACAGGTGCACGGACAGGCCGCCGCTGCCGACTGCCTCGTGGGCGAAGGCGCGTGGGATGTACAGGACGTCCCCGGCGTGCACGGTGGCGCGCAGCACCTCCGCCGGCTTCTCCCCTTCCACACTCCCCTCGCGCCATTCACCGTTCGCCGGTCCCTCGTAGACACGCCAGTCCTTGCTGCCGGCCAGTTGGAGAACGAGCACATCGGCGTCGTCGCGATGCAGTGGAGCTCCCTGGGCGCCGGGCGGGGTGACGAAGCAGAACGCCTCCACCGGCCGCTGGAGTTCGGCCGAGAGGCGGGCCAGCAGATCGCGGGTGGGGCGGTGCCACTGGTCGACCCGGTGCATGAGCAGGGTCGCGCCCTGCTCGATCAGTCCCCGTATCTTCTTCTGGTCGGCGAACCCCGGGTGGGAGACGCCTCGGACCGAACGTGCCGAGAAGTAGGTGTCGGTGGGCAGGGGACCCTCGGCGCCGGTCATCTCCAGGTAGGGCTCGTGCAGGAAGCCGCTGGCGAGGGCGTCGTCCACGTCGGCCGGCGTGAAGGGACTGACGAGGGAGCCGTCGGGAGTGAAGACACCGGGACGGCGGCGCCAGTGGTCGGCGGCGAAGGCCGCCGGGTCGCCGACCCACCGGGACAGTGTCGTGGAGTGCGCAATGGTCATGTCGTGCGTTCCTCTCTGTGCTCGGACGATGTGCGCCGGGGCACGTGGGGCCGGAGAACGGGCAGGTCGCCCCGCTCGAAGCGCTGTTTCGTCTCGGAGATCCGCACCTTGCCGCTGGTCGTCACGGGAAGGCCGCCGGCGGGCAGCAGGGCGACCTCGGAGACGTACAGGTCGAGGACCTGGGCGAGCCGGCGCCGTACCTGGGCGACCACCTGCGCGGGAGACGGTGCGCGGGAGCCGCCGGTCACTTCCGACACCAGGCACAGGAGTTCGCCGGCCGCCTCGTCCTCGACGGTGAAGGCGGCGCACCGCCCCGGTCTGAGGCCCGGTACGGCGGCACAGGCCGCGGCGATGTCCGCCGGGTGGAAGTTGCGGCCGCGGTGCACGAGTACGTCGTCCGTCCGTCCGAGGACGAACAGCTGGCCGCCGTCGAGGAACCCGAGGTCCCTGGTGGGATGCCAACGGGATCGCCGGACCGGCTTGCGCCAGTAGCCGCTGAAGAGTTGCGGGCCCCGGATGTGGATCTCTCCCACGCGGTGCGGGTCCTGGCGGCCGTCGCCGATGCGTACCCGGGTTCCCGGCAGCGGGACGCCCGAGGAGAGCAGGGTGGTGGAGGGGGTTCCCCGCCCGGCGCGGACCGCGCGGCCCGCACGCAGTGCTTCGGTGCTGACGGCGAGGCGGAGCGGCGGGAGTTCGGGGGTGGTGGCGGTGACCGTGAGGGTCGCCTCCGCCATCCCGTACGAGGGACACAGGACCTCGGCCCGGAACCCCGCTGCCGCGAACCGGGCGGCGAACCGCTCGGCGGTGGCAGTGCGGACCACCTCACCCGCGCTGCGCGCGACCCGCCAGGCACGCAGGTCCAGGGTGGCCATCTCGTCGTCGGTGGTCTTGCGCGCGCACAGGTCGTACGCGAAGTCGGGAGCGCTGGACAGCGTGCCGCGGCAGACGGTGAGAGCGGAGAGCCATTCCGCCGGACGGCGGGCGAAGCGCTCGGTCGGCAGGAGCACGGACTCGTATCCGCTGAACAGCGGCCTGAGGATTCCGGTGATCAGACCCATGTCGTGGCTGAGCGGCACCCATGTCACGGCGACGTCGGCCGGGCTCTCGCGGTAGCAGACGGCCGCCTGGCGGCAACTCGACCGCAGGGCACGGTGATCGATGACGACGCCCTTGGGAGAGCCGGTCGATCCGGAGGTGTACTGGAGAAAGGCGGGTGTTCGCGGGCTCGCCCGTACGTCGGGCGCGCCGCCGCGCTCCGGCACGGCGGCGGCGACCGCCGGCAGCTCCTCCCAGGTGCGGATCCTGACTCGCGTGGCGGAGTCCTCCAGCGCGGGGCGCACCGTGTCCCGCCACGCTTCCGTGGTGATCACGAGAGCCGGGCAGCAGTCCCGAACGATGGCACGCAGTCGCTGCTCGAACGCCTCCGCGCGCATCGTGCGCGGGCCCGGGGCGGGAACCGCGACGAGTCCGGTGCCGATCACGGCCAGCAGGACGGCGGCGAACGTCTCGTCGTTCGGCAGCACCAGGACCACCCGTTGTCCGGGTTCGGCGTCCAGGCCCCGCAGCGCGCGGGCGACGGTGTCCACCAGCCGGTCCAGTTCCCCGAAGGTCGTACGGCGCCGGATCTCCCCTTCGTCCCAGCTGGTCAGGGCGATGGCTTCCGGCCGCTGCCGGGCGTGGTGCCGGAGCCATCCGGTGGCTGTGACGGAGTCGTGGGCCGGTCCTTCGCTACCGGGGGCCACGCGGAGCGCTCCGGGCCAGGACGCCGAGATCGGCCCGCCTCAGCTTGCCGCTGGGCGTACGGGGCAGGGAGCCCGAAACCGCGAGCACGACGCGCGGACAGGGCAGGTCCAGTTCTTCCGCCGTGGCCTCGATGGCGGGCACCGGGTCCTGGAAGTCGGCACCGTGACCGTGTTCCACGAAGCACACCGGTCGGTCGCCGGCGCCGTCGAGGGCGGCGGCGTCGGTGACTCCGGGCAGCAACCGGATGTCGTGCTCCAGTCGCGCCATCCGGATCTCCCGCGGGCTCTCGGCCCGGCCGAGGACGAACAGATGTCCCTCGTCGTCGAGATGGCCCACGTCCCCGGTCTTCAGCACGCCGGTGTCGGTCGGATCCCGGTCGGCCGCCCGCAGCCGGATGTCTATGTCCCCGGTCTCGCCCGCGGGCACGGGCCGGCCCTCCCGCGAGATCTCGACGCGGATCCCCGGCAGGGGCCGTCCGACGGATCCGGGCCTGGCCAGCCACTCCGCCGTGGTGATCTCGGTGATGACACCGTGGGACGTGCCGTAGTACTCGTGCAGGACCGGCCCGAACAGGTCGATGGCCGCGCGCTTGACCCCGGGTGGGCAGGCGGCTCCGCCGTGGAAGACGACCTGGAAGGGGTGGCTCGGTGCCGCGCCGGCCTCGACGAGGTCGGTCAGGCGGTCGGGGCTGAGCATGGCGCTGTCCGCACGGTGACGGTCCGCCAGTTCCGTGAAGGCGTCGCAGGACCAGCTTCGCTGGACGACGACCGTGCTGCCCGCCTGCAGCGCGTACAGGGCGGGGCCGAGAGTGCCCAAGTGGTAGGTGGGGTTGGCCATCAGGTGCGGGCCCCGGCCGACTCCGGCGCCGTAGCGTTCGACGACCGCGACCCCGCGGTACGGCCTGCGTGGACGTGTCCGCGCCACGGCCTGCGGCAGTCCGGTGGTACCGGAGGTGGCGAACACGAGGCGGCCCGCGGCCGGCGGCGTCGCGGGCGTGGCGGGGCCGTCCGTCCGGGCCGTCAGCTGCGTGTCGGTCACGACCGGGCAGGGCAGGGCGGGTCCGTCGGCCCAGGGCCGCGCACTGATGTGTACGGCGGTGGACACCGAAGCGAGCAGGGACGGTCCCATGGGAATCCCGAGCAGCTCACGGTCGATGGGGAAGAGACCGAAGCCGTGTCGCAGCGCGGCCAGGGCCAGCGCGAAGAAGGCCGGTCCGGTGGGAATGTCGGTCGACACGACCGCGCCGTCCGGGATCCCGTGGGCGCGCAGCCCCCGGGCCAGGGCGTCCGCGCGGCCGGTGAGATCGCCGTAGGTGCTCTGCTCGCCGTCGGCGATCACGGCCACGCGGTCCGGGTGGGTCCGCGCGGTGGCCCAGGGGTCCCAGAGATAAGGCTTCATGATTCCTCAGTGCTTGGCTGTCGACGAGGCGGGAGAGGGCTGCGCGAGCGCGGCGGCGAGTGCCGCGAGGTCGGGGAGGCTGACGACCAGTTCGACATCGACCTCGACGCCCAGGCTCTCCTCCAGACGGAGGCTCAGTTCGACCGCGGTGATGGAGTCGCCGCCGAGGGCGAAGAAATCGTCCTCGGGCACGACCGGCCTGCCGAACACCTCGCTCACGGCGGTCAGTACCTCGTCGATCGGCGTGTCGGACATGGCGCCTTCTCTGCTGGGGGGCGTGGGTCGGAATCGGGTACGGCGGGGAGGCGGACGGCCCTCACGGCTCCTGCCCGGTCATCCGGCGGGCACGGTGGCCGCCAGGCCGGCGAGCATGTCGTCCAGGACCGACCGTGCCAGCCGGCGGTCGGCCCGGTGCCCGTCGTAGAGGAGGTCGACGCACAGGCGGTCGCGGAACTCGGTGCACCGGAG
Organism: Streptomyces sp. GbtcB6; assembly: GCF_019091475.1. Taxonomy (NCBI): domain Bacteria; kingdom Bacillati; phylum Actinomycetota; class Actinomycetes; order Kitasatosporales; family Streptomycetaceae; genus Streptomyces; species Streptomyces sp. GbtcB6. The sequence goes on from NZ_JAGXJL010000008.1 coordinate 166,330, forward strand.
GTGAAGTGCGAAGGTGTCATGAAAGGTGATCCTGTGCAGCGGGTAGGCGTCAGCCGTGATGCGCAGACCGCCGATGTCGTCCGCGACCGCGGAGTTCCCTTCGAACCGGCGCAGGTTGACGTAGATGTCGCGGCTGACGGGTGCGCCGCCGGTCTCCTCCGCCTCCCGGGTCAGCGCGGTGAGGTCCTCGGCGTCGAGCCTCTGGTGCCGGAGCCCGTTGAGCAGTTGATCACGCACCTGTGTCCGCACGGAGAAGGCGTCGGCGCCGGCGTCGCGCAGGGTCAGCGGGCAGGAGCCGGCGAACATGCCCACCACGTCCATGTCCCGGGACGCACGCGAGTCCATCGAGGTCCACAGTCCCACTTCGGACATGCCGGTTCGAGTGGCCAGTGCGGTGACGAACAACCCGACCGCCGACTGCAGGACGGTGAAGCGGAACTCGGCGCACAGACCACGCAGCGCCGTGACCGTCGCGGCCGGCAGTTCCGCGCTCACCATGCCTCCTTCCGCGGTGTCGGCCTCGGCGGGGCCGGTCCGGGGCCAGGAGACGCGGGTCATGAAGGCCAGGCGTTCCCGCCAGTTCGCCTGCGCCTGCTCGCGCAGCCGCTCGCTCGTCCGCTCCCGCTGCCGGACCGCCGCGTCGGCGAACGAGGGGGCGGTGTCCGGCGGGGACCCGCCGTCGCGCAGGGTCTGGTAGTCGCGCCAGACCTCATGCCCGAAGAGGTGATGGGCCCGGCCGTCGAAGACGAGGTTCTGGAAGGTGGCCAGCAGCGCGTGGTGGTTCTCGTCGTAGCGCAGCAGCCTGATGACGAACGGCCGTTGTGTGCCGTACGACCACGGGGTGACGCAGTCGCGGGACAGCAGGACCGAGGCGTAGTGGGAGAACTGTGCGGGCGAGGCGGCCTTCACCTTCACCCGTCGGACGACTTCCTCCTCGGCCTCGATGCCCCGGGTCCACTGCAACGGGTGCGGGCCCGGCACCGGATCCATCTGGAGGTGCAGGGCGTCGTGCCGGACCACGAAGGCGCGTACGGCCGCGGCGAGGGCGTCCGTGTCGAGGCCGCCCAGGATCTCGAACGCGAGCTGAGTGTTCTTGTGGGACCAGCCGCTGGAGAGGGTCTTGGTGTGGAACCACTCCTGCTCGTAGGTCAGGGGGAACGGGGTACGCACCCGTGAGGCCGTCAGGCGAGGCACAGGTACTCCGTTCCGCTCTCCTTGAGGACGGCGGGGGAACCCGCCTCGACGATGCGTCCGTCTCGCATGACGACGACCTGGTCCGCCTCGTCCATGACCGTCAGGCGGTGGGCTATGACGACGACGGTGATTCCCGCGTCCAGCAGCCCCCGCATGATGGATTCCTCGAGAGCCGGGTCGAGGGCGCTGGTCGCCTCGTCCAGGATGACCAGTTCGGGCTTCTTCGCCAGCGCCCGGGCCAGCACGATCCGCTGGCGTTGTCCGCCCGACAGCCCGTGGCCGCCGGGGGCGACGAGGGTGTTGTACCCCATGGGCATGGCTTCGATCTCCTCGTGGATGTGCGCCAGCCCGACCGCCGTGATCAGATCCGACTTGCTGATGTCGTCGCCGCCGAAGAGGATGTTGTCCCGGATGGTGCCGCCGAAGAGGTGCGCGTTCTGGTTGACGTAGCCGATGCGCCGCCGGTAGGTGGGCCGGTCGAGTTCGGCCAGGTCGGTGCCGTCGACGGTCAGGGTTCCGCCGGTGGGTGTGTACAGTCCGGCCAGCAGCATGCCGAGGGTGGACTTCCCGGAGCCCGAACGGCCGATGACGGCCATGAACTGCCCTGGTTCGAGTTCGAAACTGACGCCGTCGAGGGTGGGCCGCGGAGCTCCCGGATAGCGGAAGCCGACCGCTTCAGCCTTGATCCGGCCAGGTCTGGCCACGCCGGTCCCGGCGAAGGCGCCCCGCGGTTCGGAGGCCGCTCGCAGGACGTCGTCGAGTTTGGCGAGGGTGGGCCGGACCGCGGCCAGCTGGGAGCCGGCGTCGAAGAGGCCTTCCAGCGGGATGAACAGGGCGATCGTCAGTGTCATGAAGCCCATGGCCTCGCCGAGCGAGTAGCGGTGGCTCAGGACCAGCCAGATCCCGGCGACCAGCACGATCAGGGGCGCGGCGAACTGCAGCGTGCGGCTGAGGGACGCGAACAGGGCGAGGTCGCGGCGGGCGCTCAGACGCTTGTTGACCTCATGGACCAAGGTGTGCGACCAGCGCTCCACCGCCCGGCCGTCCATGCCGGCGGCCTTGAGGGTGGTGATGCTCTCCAGCATCTCCACCAGTTCCTCCTGGGCCTTGGTCTGGCGTTCGAGGACTTCTTGGCTCAGTCCGGTCTGCCGGCGCCAGGTCAGCACGAGGATGCCGGTCTGCACGACGACCAGCACGGTGACGAGAAGCGACAGGAGCGGGTTCGCGACGGCAATGGCGATCAGATAGACGACGATGAGCAGGCTGTCGAAGAGGGCCGAGACCGCGGTGAGGCTCAGGACCTGGACGAGCACGTTGCTGGTGCGGACCCGTAGCGCGAGATCACCGGAGTTGCGCACGGTGAAGAAGTCGTAGGGCAGGTCCGCCATATGCCCGACGATGCCCAGGGTGAGCCGTTTCTCGATGACGGCCTGGCGCCTGGTGACCAGAAACGATCGCGCCACTGACAGGGAGAAATAGAGGACGACCAGACCGGCCAGGATGGCGCAGGCCGTCCACGCTCCGCCGGTGGACCGGTTGCCGAGGACGCGTTCGACCAGGAATCCGGCGGTGAGCGGCAGGGCGAGTTCGAAGGCCATGAGTCCGGCGGAGGAGGCGAGGATCAGCGCCAGTTCCCGGCCGTGCGGCAGAAACTGCCGCAAGCGGTGCCAGGGGCCGGGGAGTTCACTGCCGCGTCGGCGCCGGCCGGAGCCGGCTTCGAGCGGCTGCTCGAACTCCAGGGCCACGCCCGTGAAGGACTCGGCGACCGTTGCCATGGTGAGCCTGCGGCGTCCATGGACAGGGTCGACGACATCCACATGGTCTTTGCCGGCTCCCTCCAGGACGACGAAGTGGTTGAAGTTCCAGAACAGGATCGAACCGGGGGACAGCCGCGCCAGGGCTTCCGTGCCGGCGCGTACGCCGCGGCCCTTGACGCCGTATTCGCGGGCGATCTCCAGGAGGGTGCGGGCCGATGCGCCATTGCGTCCGGAACCCGCACGCGCGCGGATCTCGTCGAGGGACACGTCCACGCCGTGGTGGCGCAGCACGGTCACGAGAGCGGCGGGACCGCAGTCGCTGACCTGGGTTTGGAAGCAGACCTGCAGCCGCGCTCCGCGTGTGCGTCGTCTGAACCGCTCGCGGACCGCCGTGATCCGCTCGGCTGCTCCCTTGGGCCGGGTCACGGCAGGAGCGTGACCGAAGACCGGTCCAAGGCCATCGCTCCTGCGATGGTGTTCGAGCGCCTCGGCGTTGAAACGCGAATCGCCAGGCATGAGTCCCTTCCCGTTGTGAGTCACCGGCCTGTCTGCCCGCGACAGGACGTCCGGACGTGAGCCGTCGGCCCGTCCGCCGAAGAAGCGCAGGCCCCCTCGGCGGACGGACCGCGGGCTTCAGATCGTCAGATGACGCAGGTGAGGGAAATCCCGAACTGGCCGCCGACGATGTCGTCCAGCTCCTCTTCCGACAGGTCGGAAATGTCGATGTCGTCGAAGTTTTCCATGACTTCTCTCTTTCGCAGGGGCTTCTTCGCATCCGTGGATCGGATTCTGTAACCAGAGAACTGTGTCGAGCCACACCAAGAAATCACCGAAAAGCGATGCCCGGACGAAATCCACTACAGGCACCGAACCACCTGACGAGAGGAAGCACAGGGGATGAAATGCGTTCACTTCACGTCCGGATGACCGAACGACTGAACCGTAGAGAGCAACATTCGATCAGTCAAGCCTCGATTTCCCGTCCGCCGACACTGTGAACTGAATAGGCTGGGCAGGAAGGGAAAGGTTTCGCATAAACGTCCACACTCATGGTCGCATGAAAATCGACTGGCAGAACGGCGGCCCGGAAAGACTAGTGGATTCCCTAGATCTTCGAGTTCCCCGCCGCGTTCGGGCGCCGGCCCCGTCACCTCCGGCCGCGGGACGCGGCCGGAGGTGACGGGGCCGTGGCGACGGCCGCCGACAGGTCCCGGCCACTCGGGGGAACGCCGGCCGGCCCGCTCGGCCGGTCGCAATTGGCCCGGACGTGGCGCCCGTTGGCTCCCCGGCGATGCCGAGCGGAAACGCCCTGATTGGTAGACTCCCGCAGGCCATGGTCTCCTGCAGCCTCAGCCGGGAGATGCTCTGAGCATGCGCCGTATTCGTGGAGGAATGATCTCGGTGTTGACGATGCAAGAAGCACTGCTGGTGCTGAACAAGTACTGGACCGAACACGGGTGTCTGGTCGTTCAGCCCATGAACACCGAGGTGGGTGCGGGCACGCTCAACCCCGCTACGTTCCTGCGGGTCCAGGGACCGGAGCCGTGGCGTGTCGCATACGTGGAACCGAGCGTCCGGCCCGACGACTCACGTTACGGCGAGAACCCGAATCGGCTGCAGACCCACACGCAGTACCAGGTCATCCTCAAGCCCGAGCCCGGAAACGCGCAGGAGCTTTTCCTGGGCAGTCTGCAGGCACTGGGCATCGACACGGCCGCACATGACATTCGCTTCGTCGAGGACAACTGGGCGTCCCCGGCGCTGGGCGCCTGGGGGCTCGGCTGGGAAGTATGGCTCGATGGTCTGGAGATCACCCAGTTCACATACTTTCAGCAGGCAGGCGGCATCACCCTCGACCCGGTGTCCGTCGAGATCACCTACGGCATGGAACGCATCCTGATGGCGCTTCAGGGCGTCAATCACTTCAAGGACCTCAAGTACGCGCCGGGTGTCACCTACGGCGAGGCGTTCGGCCAGGCCGAGTACGAGATGAGCCGCTACTACCTCGACGAGGCCGACCTGGAGACCCAGCGGAGCCTTTTCGAGGCCTACGCGGGCGAGGCGCGCCGCATGCTCGACGCGCGTCTTCCCGTTCCCGCGTACTCCTTCGTCCTCAAGTGCTCGCACGCGTTCAACGTGCTCGACGCGCGGGGCGCCATCTCCACCACGGAGCGGGCACGTTCCTTCGCCCGGATGCGCGGGTTGGCCCACGAGGTCGCCGAGTTGTGGGTCGCACGGCGCGAGGAACTCGGTTTCCCTCTGGGCCGCGTGTCGAGCAGTGACTCCGCCCCGGCCGACACCGCGGTGAGCGAGGCTCCGGGCCGGGCGGCGGCCGCGGAACCCGTCGGGGCCGAGCAGGGCACGGTGACCCCGCCGGCCGAACCGGGGCCGGCCACCCTCGTGGTCGAGATCGGCGTGGAGGAGATGCCGCCGGCCGAGGTCACACGGACCTCGCAGGCGGTGCGCACCGCGTTGACGGAGAAACTGGGCGCAACCCGGCTGGGACACGGTGAGATCAGGGTCGACGCCAGCCCCCGACGCGTGGTGGCCACCGTCCTCGGCGTGGAACCCCGCGAGGCCGACTACGAACAGACCGTGCGCGGGCCCCGGGTCTCGGCGGCGTTCGACGCGGAGGGAAACCCCACCAAGGCGGCCATCGGCTTCGCCAGGAGCAACGGCGCCGAACCGGCGGACCTCGGTCGCGTCACCGTCGGGGCCAACGAGCATGTCGCGCTCACCCGGCAGGTCGTCGGACGCTCGGCCGAGGACGTCCTCTCCGCTCTCCTCTCGGAGGTCGTGACCGGACTTCGCTCCGAGAAGAACATGCGGTGGAACGCTCCGCGGCTCTCCTTCACCCGTCCGATCCGCTGGATCATGGCTCTGCTGGGAGAGCGGGTCGTCCCTTTCACGGTGTCCAGCCTGACGTCGGGACGTACGACGCAGGTTCACCGTGACGCGGTGCCTCCCACGGCGGAGGTGCCGACGGCCGACGGGTACCTGCCCTTTCTGAAAGAGCACGGAATCCTCGCGGACGCCGCGGAGCGGCGGCGCCTCGTGGTGGACGGCGCGGCGCGACTCGCCGAGGCCGTGGGCGGGCACATCCAGACGGAGCAGTACGGCGCGCTGATCGACGAGATCACCAACCTGGTCGAGTCCCCCACCCCGATCCTCGGGAACTTCGACCCGAAGTACCTCACGCTGCCCGCGGACATCCTCGTCACCGTCATGCGCAAGCACCAGCGCTACCTTCCCGTGGTGGACGCCGACGGCAGCATGCTGCCCCACTTCGTCGCGGTGGCCAACGGAACGTGCGACCACGACGTCGTCCGCCACGGCAACGAGGCGGTGCTGCGCGCCCGGTACGAGGACGCCTCCTTCTTCTGGAAGGCGGATCTGGAGACCCCGCTGAGCGAGATGAGAGAGAAGACGCACCTCCTCACGTTCGAGGAGCGTCTCGGCTCCATGGCGGACCGCGCCGACCGCATCTCGGCCATCGCCCGCCGGCTGGCGAAGGTCATCGGCCTGTCCGGCACGGACCACGACGTCCTGGAACGGGCCGCGGCCCTGACCAAGTTCGACCTCGGCTCCCAGATGGTCACCGAACTGTCCAGCCTCGCGGGCATCATGGCGCGCGAATACGCCGTGCGCGCGGGCGAGAGCCAGGCGGTGGCGCAGGCCCTCTACGAGAACGAACTGCCGCGTTTCGCCGGCGACGCGTTGCCCCAAACCCTGCCGGGGGCCCTGCTGGCCCTGGCGGACCGGCTCGATCTGCTGGTCGGACTCTTCGCGATCGGGGCCGAACCCACGGGCAGCTCGGACGCGTTCGGGCTGCGCCGCTCCGCGCTGGGCGTGGTCAACATCCTCCTCAGCAGGAGCGACCTGTCCGCGATCAGGCTCGGCCAGGCGCTGGCCGTCGCGGCGGAGCACCAGGCCGTCACGGTCGAGCAGAAGCATCTGGAGGACGCGGCCCAGTTCGTGCTGCGCCGCTTCGAGCAGCAGCTGATCGAGCTGGGGCACTCCACCACCGACGTCCGCGCGGTGCTGGTGCGCGGCAACTCGCCGCGGCTGGCCACGCGGACCCTGGAGGAGCTGGAAGGCCTGCAGGATGACGACCGGTTCGCCACCGTTCTCGCGGCGTTCCAGCGGGTACGGCGCATCGTGCCGGCCGGGCTGGAGGCGGTGTACGACCCGGAGCAGCTCCATGAGCCCGCCGAGCAGGCTCTGCACGCCGCCCTGGTCAAGTGCCGGCAGGTCCTCGACGGGGAGACCTCGCTCGTCCGCTTCAACGCGGAGACGGGCGAGCTGGTCGACGCGGTGAACATCTTCTTCGACAACATCCTGGTGATGTCCGAGGACCCCGCAGTCCGGGCCAACAGGCTGGGCCTGCTCGCCGGAGTGCGCGACCTCGCGGAGGGCATCGTCGACTGGGAGTCACTGGTCTGAGAGGTCCGGCCGACCACTGACGGTTCATGAGCGGGTGCCCGTACGGGCACCCGCTCAGGTGTTCCCCGGAGCCGGTCTCCCCTGCCCCGCAATCCCGGCGGCCTCACGTTGTATACGCATTTTCGAGGATGAACCGACGCGATTGATAGGCTGGTTGGCAGCCGACGGCGGTCGGCTGGCCACTTCAGCGCACAGGTGATCGATCCAAGCGTGAGCCGATCCCCACGGTGAGTTCGTGACCATGGTGGTGACGACGGCGTTCGGAGTGGTCGGGCAAGGAGGGCCTTGGCGAGGTGACGGAAGAACTGCTCTTCGCCGTTCTCGGGGCGGTTCGTGCATACCGGGGCGACGCGGAACTGCACCTCGGTCCACCCCAGCTCCGGGCCATGCTGGCGGTCCTGCTCCTGCGACCGGGGCACACCGCGTCGAAGACACAGCTGGTGGACGCGTTGTGGGGTCCCACGCCCCCCAGCAAGGCCACCACCACGATCCGCACCTACGCCTGGCAGCTGCGCAGACTCCTGGAACCGGACCGCTCCACGCCGAGCGTGCTCGTGTCGGTCGGCGACGGCTACCGCCTGGTCGTCCCCCCGTCCTCGCTCGACGTGGGGCAGGCCGAAACGCTCACTCGTGAGGCGGCGCAGGCACGTGCCTCGGGCCGGCTGGAGGAGGCGAGCGACAGGCTGGTCCGCGCACTCGACCTGTGGCAGGGAGAGACTCTGGCCGGAGTGCCCGGCCCCTTCGCCATGCGGCAGCGTGACCGGCTCGAGGAATTACGCATCGCTCTGCTGGAGGAACGTTTCGACGTCGACCTGGTCCTCGGCCGCCATCGCCAGGTCATTCCCGACCTGGCGGACCTCACGGCCATACACCCCCTGCGCGAGCGTCCGTACGGCCTGTTGATGCGCGCGCTCTACGGGGCGGGCAGACAGGCCGACGCACTCGCGGTGTTCAGCGGTGTCAGGAAGCTGCTGCTGGAGGAGCAGGGCATCGATCCCGGGCCTGAGCTGACCGCCGTCTACCGGCAGGTCCTGGAGAACGATCCGGCCCTCTCCATAGCGGCCGTCGAGGAACCCGCGGTGCCCGACGAGCCGAAGCCGGCCGAGCCCCTCCCCGCGGCCGCCCGGGACCGGGAACCGCTGCCCGTTCCGGCACAGCTTCCGCCGCTGCTTCCCGACTTCGCCGGCCGCACCGACGCCGTCAGCGACATGCACACCCTGCTGACGACGCCCGGACGGCGAGCACCGACCGTCGTGGCGATAGCCGGGATGGGCGGCAGCGGGAAGACCTCACTGGCCCTGTTCACGGCCCACGGCGTACGGCACGCCTACCCGGACGGGCAGCTCTACGCCGATCTGCGTGGAGCGGACGACAACCCCGCCGAGCCCGCCGGCGTCCTGACGGGGTTCCTGCTGTCGCTGGGCGTCGCCGCCGAGGCCGTACCGGAGACCCTCGAAGACCGTTGCAAACTCCTCCGTTCGATGCTGGACGGCCACCGGGTGCTGATCGTCCTGGACAACGCACGTGACGCGTCGCAGGTCCTGGACCTGATGCCCGGATCGGTCGGCTGCGGAGTCATCATCACCGGCAGGTCCCGTCTCTTCGGTCTGCCGGTCACCAAACAGCTCAGCATAGACACCTTCAGGCCCGAGGAGGCCCTCTCGCTGCTCGGCGCGGTCATCGGGCACGAACGGCTCGACGCGGAACGGGAACAGGCGCTCGAACTGCTCCGGCTGTGCGGTTTCCTGCCGCTGGCCATCCGGATCGTGGCCACCAGGCTGGCGTCCCGGCCGCGGTGGGCCATCGCGACACTGACCGCCCGGCTCGCCAACGAGCAGCGACGCATCGAGGAACTGCGCGTGGGTGACGTGTCGATCCACGCGGTCTTCGAACTCGGCTACCGGCAGCTGCCGCCCGAGCAGGCCCGCGCCTTCCGGCTGCTCGCCGTCCCGGGGTCCCTGGACTTCGGTCTGCCGGTGGCCGCGGCCGCACTCGCGACGGACGAGGAGACGGCGGAGGAACTGCTGGAAGCCCTGGTGGACGCCGCCATGCTGGAGTCCCCCGAACCGGGCCGCTACCGCTACCACGACCTGCTCCGCGCCTTCGCCCAGTGCGCGGAGCCGGAACACCAGGACGACACCCGGCAGGCCTTCGGCAGACTGCTCGACTACCTGCTGGCCACCGCGTGCAACGCCTTCGCGCAGGCCGTGCCCGGAGACCCGGTGGCGAACTCCCTCGGCCCGCTGCGTTCCCAGGGGCTGCACTTCGGCGACGTCCGCACGGCGCGTTCCTGGATCACCGGCGAGATCGGACTGGTGACGGCGGCCGCGCTGCACACCGTCGGACGGCGGACGGAGCCCTACGACGGCCAGTTGCGGACCGCCGTCGACCTGCTCATCGCGGTCAGCCCCTTCTGCGCCGACGTCCGGTTCGAGGGGCTGCGGTCCGCCGCACTGGAGCTCGCGCGGGAGGCCGAGCTAAGGGGCGACCAACGGGTTCTGGGCCGGGCACAGTTGCTGTGCTGCAGCATCGCCCTGCAGACCGCCCGCCCGTCCGACACCGAGGAGCACGCGCGCCTGGCCGTCACGGCGTCGAGGAACACGAAGGACACGGTCATCCTCCGGCAGGCGCTCAACAACCTCGGTGTGGCGGTCATGTTTCTGCATCGATACGACGAGGCGGTGGAGTGCTTCGACGAGGCGATCGCACTCGCCCGTGTCCTCGGCCACAGGTCCGGCGAGGCGGCGACCACCATCAACGCGGCGCTCGCCCGCGTGCGCAGCGGCCGGGCCGCCGAGGCGATCCCGGCCTGCGAGACGACGCTGGTGACCCTGCGTTCCATGGGCGACCTTCCGGGGATCGCCTACGCGTTGTACGTGCTGGCTCTGGCGCTGCACGAACACGAGCGGTTCGACGACGCCATCGACCGCTACACCGAGTGCCTCGCGGTCTGCCGGTCCGCCGGCATCCGGGGGCGTGAGGCCCACGCCCTGTACCGGCTCGCCGAAACCCTCCGCAGGACAGGGCGGTACGACGAGGCGGTGCGGTACGCCACCGAGGCCGTGGTCCGGTGCGAACAGATCGGAGCCGTACGGGACCACGCCTACGCGTTGATGGTCCTGGGCCGGGCCGAGGCCGATCGCGGCGGCATCGACACCGCCCGTGTCCGGCTCGGCAAGGCGCACGAACTCTTCACCGGTCTCGGCCTGCCCGATGCCAACGATGTCAGCCGGATCCTCGATCATCTGCCGGGCGGCTCCGCACCGACGGACGAACCGTGACGGTACCGGTCGCCGGCCCATATCGGCACATCGCGTCACGTCACTAAAATCCCCCTCGCGATGGAGCGGGAATACCGAAAAGGCGAGGCGCACGTCGAATATACCAGGGATGGACCACGTATATTCCCCGGCGTGCGAGAGTGAGCGCCAGCGGTCGCAATATGCGCACAAAAAGCCGTGGAGCAATCAGTAATTCAGCTCCGGGGCGGCGCGGACCGAATTCGGCCCTTTCTTAGGAGGCGTTTGAATGCCCAAACCTCGCGAACAGAAGGACAACCACCTCATCTACGCCGACGCCGTGGGGTCGCGCGGTAAGTCGGGCGTGTGGTTCGGCGAGCGCGAAGACTTCAAGGCCAAGCAGGTCAGCGTGATGGACGCCGTCAAGGAACGGATCGAGTGGGTGCCGGTCGAGGACGCCGTCATGGCGATCAGCCTTGACCCGCCCGGCATCGTTCTCATGGCGCCCAACCCGTCGCTGCCCGGCATCATCGTCCTCGCCGACGGTGCGACGTCCGAGAACACCGAGCATCTCAAGAAGCACTACACCGAGATCGTTCAGGGTGTCCTGAAGGACGCGAACATCGCGCAAGAAGACTGATCGATCCATCCTGCTGCGGTGTCATCGGAAAGCGACGGTGGCACCGCAGCGGGCTTCTCGCTGTGCGGTTCGTTCCGACGCATGGCTGGTTCCGTTTCTTTAGGAGTTCACCGTGACGAACGATGCCGATCGACTCTGGAACAAGTATTTGCTTGTCGCTCAGGGGGCGGAGGGTATTGTTTTTGATCCCGTCTCCCTGGGGAGCGCGAGTCTGACCGCCGATGAGATGAAGCGGATCCGCGACGACGATCCCCAGATCCTGGCGGAGATGAAACAGCTGGGCTTCACTTCCGAGCCGCCGGCCGCACCTCAGCGTGATCTCATCTTCGACCGGCTCAACGGGCTGGGGATGACCGGAAAGCCGCCGCGGATCAGCGGATACCGCATCGTGGTGACCGACCGCTGCAACATGACCTGCACGTACTGCTTCGTGGACACCAACACGGGCGCCGACGACATCACCATCCCCGACCTCCGCGAAGGGCTCGAGTACCTCTTCGAGCAGAACGCCGGCCAGGAGGAGGTCACCATTCAGTGGTTCGGCGGTGAGCCGACCACCCGGTTCGACCTCATGCAGTACGGAGACGAGTACGCTCTCGAACTCGCCGAGAAGCACGGCGTGGGGCGTGTGCAGTTCACCGTCGTCACCAACGGTGTCCTGATCAAGGACCCCATGATCGAGCACTTCAAGAAGTTCAAGTACGGCGTGGGCGTCTCCTTCGACGGGGCTCCGGACGACAACAAGGTCGAGCGGTTCCTGCTGTCGGGCAAGCCTGCGGACCAGCGGATCCACCGGAACATCCAGCGGCTGATCGATGCCGGGGTGCACGTGGGCTGCAACCTCACCCCCACGCCGATCAATGTGAGCAACCTGCCGGACACCGTCGAGTACGTGCTGTCCCTCGGCATCAACTTCATCTACGTCAACACCCCCATTCCGATCTCCGGCCGCTGGCACGTCGACGGCGAGGCGCTGTGCCGCGCGGTGTTCCGTTCGCGGCTTCTGGCGCTGTCCCGCGGTGCCATGCTGTTCTCCTCGCTCGACCGCATCTATCAGGCCCTGGACACCCGCCTGCCGAAGATGTACGAGCACATCCAGCAGGACGGCGGCCTGAACGCGGCTCTGCTGTCCCGCGGGCGCATCTCCATCCTCGACCTGAACTGGCGCGACGACTCGTTCGTCTTCCCGATCAGTCAGCTTCGGGAGCAGCCTGAGCTGCTGGCGGGAGCCGCCAAGAACCTCCTGCCGGCGAAGCAGTGCGGAGAGTGCCCCGCCGCCGCCGTCTGCGGTGGTCCGTCCCGCAACGACGTCTCGCTCCGGAACAACCCCGAGCCCGATCCGCAGATGTGCGACTTCTTCCAGGTGGGTCTCGAACTCGCCCTGACCGACCACACGGGGTTGCAGTGACCGACAGCCTCGGAGCACTCCGCGGAGTGCTCGTCTCGACCGCCGACAACTGCGAAGTGAACTGCCGGTTCTGCTTCCGGGCCGATGTCGGACGCGACGTCCTGAGCCTCAACACCTACGCCCGGGCACTGTCGCGGCTCCACGAACTCGGCGTTGACGAGCTGTGCTTGTCCGGCGGCGAGCCGACCGACCACCCGGAGTTCCGTCAACTCGTGCGCGTCGCACTTCAGTTCGGCTTCCGCACCTCGGTGGTCACCGCCGCCAGGACCGGCCCGCGACTCGATGCCCTCGCCGGTGTCGCCGGCATGCTCAGTCACGTCACCGTCTCCGCCGACAGCCGCAGAGCGGACGAAATCGGCCGCACCGGCCGCACGATCTCCTCGACGCCGAAGGTCTTCGAGGCGTTGGGACACCGTCGGGCGAGCCTGCATGTCACCGCATACGAGCTGGACGAAGACGACCTGAAGGCCATCGTCTCGGTGGTCGAGACGGCCGATGTCCCGGTGGAGGTCAGCCCGCTGCTGCCGTCGCCGACGTTCCGTTTCGAGAATCCCCACCTCAAGCGCGACCTGGCGTTGATCGACACCTTCTTCGGCATGTCGGAGCAGCTGAGGACAGTGGTGTCGGACTACCACGAGTGGCTGCGCGGCCCGGTCGTCCGGTCCTGCCAGTCCGCGCGGCTGTACCTGTCCGCGGACGGCTTCCTGCGCCGCTGCCCCTACGACAGCTCTCAGCAGGTGTCGGTCTTCGCGACGCGGCAGGAGATCGGCGAGGCGCTCGAGCAGTCGTTCTGCGAACCACCGACCACCGGTCTGGCCTGCATGGCGATCTGCCGTTCGGAATCCCACGAAGGGTGAGTTGTCCATGAACACGATGCAGGATCAGCCGTCCGTGGTGATCGGCACCATGCGCTGCTCGGGGTCCTTCAACGGCCTGATGGTGCTGGGTCGCGACGCGGACGAGGGCCGGGAGTTCGTCGAGGGTGCGATCGCCCAGGGCTTCACCACGTTCGACACCTCGCCCGTGTATGCCCGCGGGAGAGCGGAGGAGGACCTCGGCGCACACCTTCCCGGCGACGCGTCGGTCTGGACCAAGGTCGGGATCGACACCACCACTCCCCTGCCCACCCTGGACTACAGCCTCGAAGGAATGGCCAAGTCGCTGCAGGGAAGCCTGCAGCGGCTCGGGCGGGACCACGTCGAGGTCGCCTTCGTGCACAATCCGGAGCCGAGGCGGGTGTCGGACATCGACTTCGCCGGGTTCGCCAGGCACTGCTCACAGACGGGGCAGGCGGATCTGGTGGGCGTCAGTGTGCTGCTGCCGGACGTGAGTCTGCCGCAGATCGCCGGCAGGCTGCCCGCCGGCAGCGTGGTCATGTGCGAGGCGGACCAGCTGGATCCGCAGGACACGAACGTGACGCGCCTCCTCGCCGACTACCGTCTCGTGATCCGCAGTCTCTTCTCGGGCGGCTCTCGGCTGCGGGCGGTACCGCCCGAGCGCAGGGCGGAGGCGATCGCCGCCAGGATCTCCGAGATCCACGAGATCTACCGCCCCGAAGCCGTGGTCATCGGCCCTCGGACCAAGGAGCAGCTGGATGACTACGAGGCGGGGCCGGCCTGGCTCACGTCCGCTGCTCGGCACTCCGCACCCGGGCGGTCCCATGTCACTCGATGAGGCGGAGGTCGCGCAGCAGCTGCGGGTGTTCGGATTCGCCCGCCTCCGGGGGGCCGCCGCGGACACCGTGGAGGAACTGCAGCGTGCTTTCGGCCGGCTGATCGATCTGCCGGCCGACGGTACGCCGAACGAGAGAGTCACCAGGTTCGACGCCCTCAACGAGATGCCCGAGCTGGGGCTGATCTCCGGATCGGCGTGGGTGGGCGCGATCTGTGGGGCGTTCTTCGAACGCAACCACCAGGTCATCACCAGCGATGCCAACGCGCTCGTCGGCGACTCGTACTGGCACTCGGACGGTTTCTACACCACGCCGTTCCTGCGTTTCGTTCTGTACCTGGACGCCACCGCGCACGACACGGGTGCCCTGCGTTTCCTTCCCGGTTCACATCGAGCCGACAACGGCTGGCTCGGGGAACCGACCCAGCACGTCATCAGGCACGGGGAGGACCTCGGTCTCACCGGTGGCGACGTTCCGGCGGTGGTCGTCGAGTCCGAGCCCGGCGACGTCATCGTCTTCGACACGAACGTCCTGCACTCGGCATGGCACGGCGACATACGACGGCAGCTGGCGTTCAACTGTGTCGGTGACCCGGTGACCGAGACCGAGCAGCGCGACACGCGTCGCTACTTCCTCAACCGCTACGTCTCCGGATCGGTGTCAATCGGATGAGACTCACCTCTTTGTCGGTGACCGACGCCGAGGTCACCCGCTTCAGGACGTTCGGGTTCCTCCACCTGCGCGGTGTGCAGAACGACGTCGTGCCGGCCGTCGCCGACGCCTTCGAAGACGTCTTCGAGAACTTCCCGCAGGTCGGCCGGCAGGGGCGTGCGGGCGTCGCCCGGATCGCCGAGCGCAGCGAGGTGCTCCAGAAGGTGCTCCTGGCCGACGACCGGTGTCCTCAGGTGGCACGTCGGCTGCTGGGCACGGATGTCGTCTACGTCGGCGGCGACGGAGTCCGCTACGACGGTGCCACCTACTGGCACCGGGACGGGAACCACCGCGCTCTGCGGCTCCTCAAGATCGTCCAGTATCTGGAGCCGCTCGACGGCGACACCGGAGCGCTGCGGTTCATTCCCGGCACCCACCGCAGAGGCGGGAGCTGGGACTCGTTCGCCGCGGAGATGGAGAACCCGATGCGTCGCCTCGGGATGCGGCCCGAGGAGGTGCCGGCCTTCACCGTCGACTCCTCCCCCGGTGACCTCATCGCCTTCGATCCGCACTCCTACCATGCGTCGTTCGGCGGTGCCGACAAGCGGCGGCAGATCACCACGACGTATGCGGCCGTGCCGGAGTCGGCCGAAGCGCGTCAGGAGCTGACGAGCTATCTGCTCGCCGACCGATCGCTCCTGTAGCCCCTCCCCCAATACTCCGTCAGGCTTGTGAAGCGCGTGAATTGAACGGGTTGGTTTGTGATGGACAACGTAACGGCGGAGACCACGGTGCCGCAGATCCCGACGGACCGGGAAGCGGAGCCGGTCAAGTGGTTCGACGAACTGCGTGAGTCGCACGGTGTGCACTGGGACGAGAGCACGAACACGTGGTACGTGACGCGATACGACGACGTGTACGACCTTCTGCCTGATCCCCGGCTCGGCGCCCAGGTGGAAACCTACTGCCCGCCCTCGCTGACGGAAGAGCAGGAGAACACCTACTGGCGGGTGACGGAGTTCATCGACCGCTGGCCCGTGTTCTCCGATCCGCCGCGGCACACCGGTATGCGGCGTCTGCTCCTGCCGCTGTTCACGCCCGCCGCCGTTCGGCAGATGGTCGCCGCGATGACGGATTCCGTCGCGGCGACGAGTCCCACGGTGACGCCTGACAGGCTGTTCGCCGATGTCGTCAGGCCGGCTCTGGCGGCCGGCCTGAGCGATCTCCTGGACGAGGAGCCGGACGGCCTGGCACAGCTCGCGGACTGCGCCACCCGGATCCTGGCCGTAGGGCCGATCGAGACGTACGACCCCGCCATCGGGCGGCTCGCGGAAGAGGCCCTGGACGAGCTGACCGGGCTCGTCGCGCAGCGCTGCGCGGCTCCCCGGGGGGTCCTCGCCTCGGCGCTGAGCCGCGCTCTGTCCGACGGGACGTTGGATCTTCTGGACGCGACCGCGATATACGCCCAGCTGGTGAGTGGCGCGCTGGAACCCACCGCGGCGGCTGTCGCACGCCTGTTGGAGGCGTTGACCGGCCCGGAGAGCGCCGCCGTCGACCTGAAGGAAGACGTCGACGGGGCCGTGGACGAGGCGCTGCGGCTGGTCACGCCCTTCCACTTGGCCACCAGGCGCGCGCTGTCCGATCTGACCCTGCACGGTCACACCGTACGGGCCGAGTCGCGCGTGGTCCTCGTACTCGTGGCGGCCAACCGCGACCCGAGGCGGTTCGCCGACCCGGGCACCTTCCGTGCGGACAGGACCGGGGCTCGCCATGTCGCCTTCGGGCGGGGCCGGCACGCGTGTCTGGCCGCCGGACTCACGCGGCAGGTCATGAGGGAGATGATGCTGCAACTCGCGTCGACCGGCCTGTTGGAGGAGCTGCCTCGGCTGACCGCGGTGTGGAAGGGGGACTTCGGGGCGCGTTTCGCCGACGACCTCGTGGTCACGCGGGACGCCTGAGGCAGGCCCCAGGGGCGCGGACCGGGCCGTCGCGGTCCTCTGTGCCGTGACGAGCGCCGGCAGGGCCGTGTGGACCGGCGACCGTCGCCCCTCGTCGGCCCGCTCCGCCGGCTCCTGAACCGCAGCGACGCGGCGGTCCGCGTTCCCGTCGATCCCCGCTTCCAGACAAGGCATCACGATGATGGTCGAACCGAACAGCCTGACAGCCCTGCGCCCCGACAGCTTTCAGCCCGATGCGGAAAGTTCGGAGGCCGGACACGCCAGAAGTTTCGAGGAGACGTGGGACTTCCTGAAACCACTGCTGCCCCGCGTCCCCGTCACGCGCGTGTACGACACCACCCCCCTGGATTACATCAGCTCCCCCGTGTGGTCGGCCGTGACCCCTCTGGCCAAAGACCTGATGGTGAGCGCGGGAAAGGGGGCGACGCCGATCGCGGCGAAGCTCAGCGCCGTCATGGAGGCGATCGAGCGCGTCTCGGCCGAGGAGATTCCGGCCCGCCGGATCGTCAGGGGTTCCTACGAGGAACTCGCTCCCGCCGCTGCGGTCGACCCGGAGGACTTCAGCCTGCCGCAGGACACGACGTACCGGCCCGACGCCGTTTTCTCCTGGACGGGAGCGTACGACCTGGCGCAGGGGGGCCATCATCTGGTGCCGACCGACCTCGTCCTGAATCCCTCCACGGAAGGCATGACGGCTCGGATCGAGACCAACGGGCTCGCCTCCGGAAATACGTATTCAGAGGCGGTCCTCCACGCGGTCGGTGAGCTTGTCGAGCGCGACGCGGTGTCGGAGGAAGCGTTCTACTCCGCTCACCACGACCCGGTTTTCTCTCCTCGTCGACCTTTGAGGGTCATATCTCCGGAGTCGGTTCCAGCCGGAACCGCGAAGGAGCTCATCGACGCACTGACCGGTCAGGGTCTGGTTGTCCGGATACAGGATCTGACCAACGCGATCGACATTCCGGTCATCCGGGTCGTCCTTTTCGACGACGGCTACTTCGGGCAGGAGGGCAAGGTGACCTACTTCCCCGGGTACGGGGCCGACCTCCAGCCCGAACGGGCGCTGCTTCGCGCTCTCACCGAGGCGTGCCAAGGTCACGCCGGCTTCGCCACGGGTGCGCGGGAGGTGTTCGAGACCGGGCGCGCGCGGCGCAGGCCGGCCGAGCTGAAGCGGCTCGACTCTCTTTACCGGAACCCCGGCTCCCTGGCGTTCCCGCAGGCCAAGGACGGCAGCGGCAGCATCCTGCAGAACATACACACGGTCGTCGGCCGGCTGCGGGACGCAGGACACGAAAAGTGCCTGGTGACAGAACTCAGCCGCGAGGATCTCGGCGTGCCGGTGGTTCGTGTCCTGGTTCCGGGCCTCGCGTCTCCCTACGGTGAGAGTTCGCGCACCCCTACCCTCCGCCTGCTGGAATCGGTGATCTGAGCCATGAGAACCACCATATTCACCGGGCCGTCCCTGCCGCCGGGCGAGGCACGGGCCCTTCTGCCGCAGGCGCACGTCCTTCCCCCCGCGAAACGCGGCGACGTCTACCGGGCCAGAGAAAGCGGAAGCTCCCGGATCCTCATCATCGACGGATCGTTTTCGCAGGTGCTCCCGGTGTCACCGCGAGAGGTCGTCGAGGTGGCTCGCGACGGCGCTCAGATCGTCGGGGCGTCCAGTATGGGGGCCATACGGGCCGCGGAATGCTGGCCCGTCGGCGTCCACGGTGTCGGAGCCGTCTACAGGATGTACCGGTCCGGCCTCTTCGATTCGGACGACCCCGTGGTGGTCGCGACGGATCCCGACGACGACCACTCGGCGGTGAGCGTCGCCCTGGTCAATATCCGCGCGGCGATCAGAAAGCTGTACGGTCTCAAGCTGATCACCCGGTCCCAGGGTGTGGAGCTTCACCGGGTCGCCGCCGAATCGTACTATCCCGACCGGGTCTGGCGGCTTCTGTTCAAGAAGGCCGGGATCGACGACCCGAGTGGCGTGATAGGTGAAGTCGCAGCCTCCGTCGACATCAAGAGGCTGGACGCACTGAGGGCTGTTCGCTTTCTTTCGCTCCTGCCCGACGGGGCACCTGCCGATGGAACCGACCGCCGATTCAGCCAAGGGCCGCGATACTCCTCGCACGACCCGCTTCTCGGCCACAGCCGTGAAGAACTCGATCTGTCACTCCCTCCGTTCATATTCGGAACCGGCCGGTATCAGAAATACATCCGGTTCCTGCTGGCCGGACAGCTCGATTTCGCAGGACTGACCACCGGGAGCGAGTCGAAGCTGTCCCGGAATTCCTCGGTCGAGCCGGCTCTCGCGGGCCTCTTCCTGGACATTCCGTCACTGTCCGCAAACCTGATGGACAAGATTCATCATTTCAGGCAGTTCGAGACGGAAGTGATGCTGTGGCATGCGGTTCACCGGCTGAAGGATCACAAGACGAGCCGCACGGAGGTGACACCCCCGCATGAGACCAAGGTCAGGGACTCGATAGCGAAGGCCCACGGCTATGACAACTGGGACGCGCTGACAACCGACTTGCGTGACGACGCCCTGCCCAGCGGGGTCCCCCTCGACTGGATCGAGGAAGCCTGTCACGACTTGACTCTCGCCAGGTCCTGACACCCCCGGAACCGCCGGGCGGCGACACCGACGGAGGCCGGCGACAGGAAAGCGCGGACCTCTGGAGGTCGCCCGCCGCCCCTAGGCCCTGTCGTTTGGATCATCCCGGCGTCGCGGGGTGTGGCACGCACTCCCCCAGAGGGGGCGCCCCCAGCGGCGTTGTCGTCACTCGCCGACGTCCCCCAGCCTTCGGCCGGGAGGTGCCCCCACCGCGTCGCCCGCCGCGGCAGCGGCTGATCGTCTACGCCTCCTCCGCCTTGCAGCTGCACGCACCACACCCCGCTCGGGTCGGTCGAAAGGTGCCGCACCTCATAGCCGGCCTGATCCAAACGACAGGGCCTAGTCCGGTCAGCGCGCCCACCGGATCCAGGTCGGAGGTGTCTCTGAGCCACCAGCGGACGTGAGATGGGTCGAGGACCGCACGGGACAGGTCGACCAGGTCCTCCTCGTCCAGGAGCTGGAGAACTCTCTGGTGCAGCCGGCCCCGGACCCCGGCGCGGGACCGGATGGCGAAGCGGCGGTGCACGGTCGGCTTCGATGCTCCGAAGCACGGTGGCAAGGTCCGCCAGGCGCAACCGCTGACGAGCAGGCGGCCTCGCCGACTCCCACAGACCGTCCGGAACGATCCATCCCCAACGCCCCTCCCCATGCCCAGCCCAACAATCAACTGACCGTGTAGGACACGGTCTTGGACGCGTAGGCGAGTGCAATCGCAAAGCAGGCGCACCCCGCAGGGCAGCGTTCGCCTGCCGGTCCCCGCCGCGGTTGAGACGGCGGTACCGCCACAGGTATTCGGGGCGGCCCAGCGGGGGCCGTCCCTTCATGCCGAGCTGGACCAGGCCCCCTCGTTCACCACGGACCGTGTCGGGCGCGCGCCGTACGAACGGATGCACTCGGCACGGTCGTTGGGTTCGCCCCAGGTCCCGCGTCCGGTCAGGCGCATGGCGCCGAAGCCCAGGCGTGCGACCTTCTTCCCTGCGATCTCGAATTGTCCGGCTGCGTGGGCCGTCGGCGCGGTCATGGTGCGGGGGGGGCCTTCCTGAGGGTGCTGCGGATGTGTATGCGTGGCCGGTCAGGACAGGCCGAACATCAGCCACGCCTGCTTGGCCGCGAAGTCGGGGTAGAGCGTGTGCATGGCGTCGAACAGCTCACGGTCGGTGGACGTCTTTTCCTGGAGGCGCCCGAAGTCGGTGAGGTAGCGCCTCGTCGTCTCGATGCACTCGGCGGTGTCCGGGGCGCCGGGCTTCTTGTGACCGGCCACGGCCGTCTTCGGGTTCAGTGCCGCCAGCCGGTCCAGCGCGGCGATCCAGTTCTCGCGGATCGCGGGGGTGGTCTCGGCGACGTACGCGTGGCACTGGTTGTACAGGACGTCACCACCGACAACGAGGTCGATCGACGGGACGTACAGGGAGGTGCTGTTCTTGCCGTCGGTGTGGCCCTGCTCGATGATCCGCAGCTCGTGGCCCTCCAAGGCGAAGGTGTCGTCCTCGTAGGGCTCTGGCAGCGTGAGCGTGGTCGGCATCTGCCCCGGGAACCACTTGCGGAAGGCCGGCAGCGCCTTGCCGTGCGCTCGTGCCAGCTCGACCGAGCCCGGTGTCGCGATGGCGCGGGCCTCGGGGTAGCGCCGGAGCAGCACACCGAGCCCGCCGAAGTGGTCGAGGTGGCCATGGGTGATGTAGATCGCGGTCAGGTTGCGGTGGTGCAGCGCGACCCAGTCGGCCAGTGCCTCGGCCTCGGCGACGGTGGTGAGCGGGTCGACCAGGACGGCGTCGCGCTCACCGTAGATCAGGGTCGAGGTCATCGGATCCCAGGCCAGCGGCGCTCCGAAGGGCCGGGGCCGTTCTCCCACCAGTGGCTTCTCCGGGGCGGTGAAGACGTTGACGTTCAGCTGAGTGGGCATGCGACTCGGTTCCTCTCTGTCATACGGAGTCATACGGACGTAGGTGATCTGTGGATGGGAAGTGGTCGGGCCGGGTACCGCCTGAACTCCGGCTTCGCGTCGAGCTCCGGCTCCAGCCGCCGCCGTGTGTCGTACGCCGGCCGGCCCGGGTCCCCCGTCCTCGCGAACGCCGTCCACGCGGTGCGGAAGCGGGAATGACAGCTCCGTCGCCTCGGGCGTGACCGCCGCGTCGGCGAGCAGCAGGCGCCCGAAGCCGGCCTCGAACGCGCCGAACAGCAGCGGGACGTCCAGGCCGTGGCAGGCGCCGAAGACACCTGTACCCACGCGGTAGTTGAAGGTGCCCACGACGACATCGCCGTCGCGGGCGATGTGCTGTGCGTCGGAACGTCGAAGATGCCCCCGAATCCGGACTTCTGCGGGCGTCCCCCACCGGCGGCGCGGTGAACGGTATGCCGCGGAACGGTCAGGCGGTGCTCCAGGCGGCCGCGCACGGCACCAGCGGTGGTGCGCACCACGAGCCGCCGCTCTCTGGCGTCCATCGAGCCCGGGGGTTCGGCGGGACCGGCTGTCGTCATCGTTCACTCCTCTGCGGCCCGTACGGGAGGACTCCTCGGCGTACCGAGTCGCATGGGCGGGGATCGGAAGGCTTCGCTGCCGACTTCGCGGCGGGCTCCGGCTGATCAGGCACAGACGTCGGACCAGGGGGAGCGCACGAACCCCCTTGCATGTTCTATGTCATACACCATAGATTAGCTTCAGTGAGTCCGCCTGGGTGGGCAGCCCCGCAACTCCACGGCGAGGAAGACGGACCAGCATGGACGAACGTCGGATCTCCGCGGCCGGGCCCATCTCGGACCACGCGGGGCGTACTGAGGTGGTGGTTTCGTGAGCCCTCGTAAGAGCGACAGCCGCGAGCGGATGGTCAGCAGTACCGCGGCCCTGCTGCGCGAGTACGGCGCGAGCGCGACCAGCATCGACCGGGTGCTGGCCCACAGCGGCGCCCCGCGCGGCTCGGTCTACCACCACTTCCCCGGCGGGCGGACGCAGTTGGTCGAAGAGGCGGTGGAGCTGGCCGGCGGTTTCATGGCCGGCGTGATCGAGGCCGCCATGCAGGCCGACGATCCGGTGGCAGGCATCGACACGTTCTTCACCGTGTGGCGCGACGGACTCGTGGAGAGCCGCTTCCGGGTCGGCTGCCCGATCGTGGCGGTGGCCGTGGAGACCAACGACGAAGCCCCCCACCTCGCCCGCTCTGCAGGCGCGGTCTTCGCCGGCTGGCAGGAGGCGTTCACGGCCGTGTTCCGGCGTCACGGCCTGGCCGAGGACCGAAGCCGCCGGCTTGCCGCCCTCGTCGTCGCCGCGGAGGAAGGAGCGGTGGTCATGTGCCGGGCCCAGCAGAGCAGCGCCCCGATCGAGGCGGTCGCCGCCGAGATCCACGACCTGCTGGCCCATGCGCTGAGCAACCGCCCCGATGCCGACCCCGCTCCCAGCCGTATGCCCGACATCGGCTGACGCGTCTCGCCTGATCGATGAGCGTCGGCGTCAACTCCCCGGAGACAGACCTTCGTTCACCCACCCGGAACCCCGACCGGCACGCGCCGGTTTCCGGTCCCGCACGACCGAGTCCCAAGGAGGGCCACCCATGCAGAGATTCGAGTTCGTCAAGAAGCGCGAGCTGCGATACGTCGACGTTCCGATGCCGGTGCTGGAGTCCGACGACGACGCGATCGTCCAGCCGGTCGTCTCGACCACCTGCGACCTGGACCGCTTCATGATCGCGGGACTGGCCCCGTTCGAGGGCCCGTTCGCCCTCGGACACGAGACCGTCGCCAAGGTCCTTGAGGTGGGCGACAACGTCTCGCACGTGAAGCCCGGTCAACTGGTCGTCCCCGCCTGGCATGTCGCGTGCGGCACCTGCGCCGCGTGTGCGTCCGGTCGCCCCACCGGCTGTACGAACGTGCCGCGGAACGCGATGTTCGGACTGCCCACCGGCGGTGACTTCGGCGGCTTCTTCTCCGAAGCGGTCCGCATCCCCTTCGCCGGCTACGCGTTGGCGCCGCTGCCCGAGGGGGTCAGTGCACGTGCGGCGGCGTCGGTGGGCGACAACCTCTCCGACACCTACAGCGCGGTCGCCCCGGCACTGCGCAACGCGCCGGGCGCCGATGTCCTCGTCATCGGAGGAACCGGCTCGGTCGGAGTCTTCGCCGTCAGTTTCGCCAAGGCCCTCGGCGCTTCCTCGGTCTGCTACGTCGACACCTTCGACCCCGAGTGCGTCGAACTCGCCCGCGGACTGGGCGCCGAGATCCTCGACGAAGTGCCCCGTGGCCGCGAGTTCCAGGTGACGTTCGACGCGTCCGGCCGTCCCGACGGACTGCACGCGGCCCTCAACGCGGTCGCCCGGAACGGCACTTGTCACAGCTTCGGCATCTACTGGCAGGACGTCGCCGTGCCCGTGCTCTCGATGTACATGCAGGGCGTGACGTTCACGACGGGCCGGCCCAACGTCGGCCCGGTCATCCCCGACGTACTCGCCCTGATCGCCGACGGCACCGTCGACCCGCTCCCGGTGTTCTCCGACGTCGTGAGCTTCGACGACGCCCCGACCGCCCTGGCCCAGGGCCTCCGCAAGCCGCTCGTCGTCCGCGACGGCTACTAGACCGGACGACGGCTACTCACCCCGTACACCGAACGGCCTGCTCACCCCGCCAAGGAGAAACCCCATGAACCGCATCGTCGTCCAGTACTTCGACCCCGCCGACCCCGACGCCTTCGACGCCCGGTACCGCGACGAGCATGTCGCGCTGGCGAAGGCCATTCCCGGCGTCGTCGACTTCCAGCTCTCCCACCCACGCGGGCTCAGGGGCGTGACGCCGTATCTGGTGGTCGAGATGTTCTTCGCCGACGAGGACGCCGTAGCCACCGCGCTGAAGTCCGCCGAGTTCGCGGAGGCCGGAAAGCACGCGGCAGGGTTCGACGTCGCTTCGACCGCCCTGTACATCTCCGCTCCGCAGCAGGCCTGAGACGAGAAGGCCCGCCACAGGCTCGACCAGCCCCCGATTCGTCGACGCCGCCGCGTCAACCCGCCCTAGGAGAACCAGAGATGAGCGCGACCCGGATACCCCCTGTCGACGACGAGATCACCGAGGAAGTCCGGGCGAACCTCGACAGGGCGATCGCGGACCTCACCGTGGGAGCAGACGCCTGGTCGAGGCTCGGCCTGGACCAACGGGCCACGCTGATCACGGAAACACAAGCGTCGATCGCGCGGCACGCGAACGACTGGGTCGTGGCTGCGATCGCGGCCAAGGGAACCCACGAGGGCTCGATGGAGGGGGAGGAGTGGATCTCCGGGCCGTACGCGTCGTTGGCCGGCTTCGGTCGCGTCGCACACAGCCTGACCCTGATGGCGAAGGGCGAGTCGCCGCTCAGCGGCGTGAAGGCCCGGTCGGCACCCGGCGGCCGGATCCGGTTCAAGGTGCTGCCGTCGAGCCTGCTTGAGCACACCCTCTTCCACGGCTTCACGGGCGAGGTCTGGCTCAAGCCAGGCGTTGCGGAGGATCAGGCACGAGGAGAGGCCGGTCTCGGAGCGCTGCGCGTCGGAGAGAACGGTGGCGTCGGGCTGGTGCTCGGTGCCGGCAACATCGCCTCGATCGGGCCGCTGGACGTGCTCTACGAACTCGTCGCCTTCAACCGGGCATCAGTGCTCAAACTGAACCCGACGTTCGCAGGACTCACCGAGGCCTACAGCGCGGCGTTCAAGCCGCTCATCGACGCGAACGTGCTGCGGATCGTCAACGGCGCGGCAGAGGTGGGCGGTTATCTCACCCGGCACCCCGGCATCGCGCACGTGCACATCACCGGTTCGGCCGCGACCCACGACGCGATCGTGTGGGGCACCGGCGCCACCGCCTCGGCGAACCGTGAAGCCGGCACACCCGTCCTGGACAAGCCGATCAGCTCCGAGCTCGGGGGCGTCTCACCGACGATCGTCATCCCCGGCAGATGGACCAAGGCCGACCTCAGGTTCCAGGCCGAGCAGATCGCCACCCAGCGCCTGCAGCACTCCGGCCACAACTGCATCGCCACCCAGACGCTGATCCTGTCCGCGGAGTGGAAGCAGAAGGAGGAGTTCCTCGCCGAGCTGCGCCGCGTTTTCGACCGCCTGCCCCGACGCGAGCCGTGGTACCCCGGCTCCGACCGCAAGATGGACACCGCCCGCAGTTCCTACCCCCAGGCCGAGGACCACTCCGGGCGCCTGCTGGTCGAGGTGTCCGAAGCCACGAGCAGAGACCTCTTCGCGACCGAGTACTTCTCACCCGTGCTCGGCCACACCGCTCTCGCCGGAACGGGCGCGGAGTTCTTCCGGGCCGCGGTGGAGTTCGCCAACACCGAGCTGGACGGCACCCTCGGCGCGAGCATCGCCGTAGCCCCGAAGGACAAGCGGGCGATCAAGGACTTCGACGACATCCTCGCCGGACTCCGCTACGGCTCCATCGGAGTCAATGCGTGGAGCGCTGTGGCATTCCTGGGCGCCCCCTTCACCTGGGGCGCGTTCCCCGGCAACACCTTGGAGCAGGTGGGCTCCGGCATCGGGGTCGTCCACAACGCCCACCTCATCGACAACACCGAACGCTCGGTCGTCTACGGCCCCTACCGCGCCTTCCCGCGCTCGGTTCTGCACGGCGAGAACTCGCTGTTCCCGCGACCGCCGTGGTTTGTGACGGCCAGGACGGCGCACCGCAGTGGAGCCAAGTTGTCCGCGTTCGCGGCGAAGCCCAGCTGGCTCAAGCTTCC
Organism: Streptomyces sp. GbtcB6; assembly: GCF_019091475.1. Classification (NCBI taxonomy): domain Bacteria; kingdom Bacillati; phylum Actinomycetota; class Actinomycetes; order Kitasatosporales; family Streptomycetaceae; genus Streptomyces; species Streptomyces sp. GbtcB6. Next base: position 192,594 of record NZ_JAGXJL010000008.1, read on the forward strand.
CGGAATCTTCGCCGACGCATTCCGCGGCTGACTCTCTGCATCCCACAACCGGCGAAGGAGCACTCCGTGACCAGCATCAAGAGCACGTATCCCGACGTGGAGATCCCGTCGACCAGCGTCTACGACTACATATTCGGCTCGTTGAGCGAGACCGATCTCGGTCGGACGGCGGTCGTCGACGGTGACCGCACGCTGACCTACGGCGAGCTCAGACAGGCGGTGGACCGGTTCGCGGGCGCTCTCGCCGCTCGCGGGGTCGCGCCGGGCGACGTCGTGGCACTGCACGCGCCGAACAGTTCCGGTTTCGCGATCGCCTTCCATGGGATCCTGCGCGCCGGGGCCACCGCGACGGCGCTCAACGCGATGTACGCCCCGCACGAGATCGCGGGCCAGCTGCGCGATTCCGGCGCGTCGACGTACGTCACGGTCTCGTCGCTCCTGCCGCGCGCGCTTGCGGGCGCCGAAGAGGCGGGGCTCGGCCGGGACGCGTTCATCGTGCTGGACCCGACCGAGGGCTACCCGTCGTTGCCCGACCTGCTCGGCCAGGACGCGGCCGCACCCGACATCGCCGTCGACCCGGCCAACCACCTCGCGGTGCTGCCGTACTCGTCGGGCACCACCGGCCTGGCCAAGGGCGTCATGCTCACCCACACCAACCTCGTCGCCAACATCGCCCAGTGCGAGCCGATGCTGGAGGTGACCGAGCGCGACACCGTGCTCGCGGTGCTGCCGTTCTTCCACATCTACGGCATGAACGTCCTGCTGAACCTGACCCTCAGAGCACGCGGCACGCTGGTCACCATGGACCGGTTCGACCTGGCGGAGTTCCTGACCAGGATCCAGGCGAACCGCTGCACCTTCCTCTACATCGCCCCGCCGGTCGCGGTTGCCCTGGCCAAGCACCCGATGGTCGATCAGTACGACCTGGCGAGCCTCCGGATGGTGGTCAGCGGTGCCGCACCGTTGGACGAGGCACTCGGCAACCGCCTCGCGACACGACTGGGCGTCCGGCTGATGCAGGGCTTCGGCATGACCGAACTCAGTCCCGTCTCGCATCTCACCCCGCTCGACGACCCGGACATGTCCGTCGGCTCGATCGGTGTGGCCGTCCCGAACCTCGAGTTCAAGGCCGTCGACCCCGCGACCGGCCAGGACGTCGCCTGGACACCAGGTCGGCGCAGCTCCGCCGGCGAGATGCTCGTGCGCGGTCCGAACGTCATGCGGGGCTACCTCGGCAACCCCGAAGCGACCGCGGCCACCATCGATCCGGACGGGTTCCTGCACACCGGGGACATCATCGAGATCGGCGCCAAGGGCGAGGTCTACGTGGTCGACCGGCTCAAGGAACTCATCAAGTACAAGGGCTACCAAGTCCCCCCGGCCGAACTCGAAGCCGTGCTGCTGGCCCATCCCTCGATCGCGGACGCGGCGGTCGTGGCGCATCCCGACGAGGAAGGCGGCGAAATTCCCCGTGCGTTCGTCGTCCTCCAGGACGGCGCCGGCCCGACCGCGAACGAGATCATGTCGTACGTCGCCGAACGGGTCGCCCCGCACAAGAAGGTCCGGATCGTCGATTTCATCGACGTCATCCCGAAGTCGGCGTCAGGAAAGATCCTTCGCAAGGACCTCAAGGGACGCCCGGCAACCGCCTGAGACGCCCTTCGAACGTGTGCGGCCGCCGCTGACAGCGACAGCGGTCCGGGCAGCCTCCCGGGCGATCCGGAACACACCTGTGCCAGCGTGCTGACCTCCGAAGACACAGTGGCGATCCGCCCGTACCGGGCGATCGCGTCGCCCAGTCGCATCCCCTTCCCACGCGGTTGATCGGCCCGACCACCGCTCCAAACCGTGAACGGGTCGTGGCCCGGGACGCCTCCGCGTGGCGCCCGTTCAGGACCGTGTTGCAGTGGCAGTGCAGGGCCCGTCCGGCGAGTGATCGTTCCCCGTGCGGGAAGGGGAAACACGGGCGTCAGGTGTGAATCGCGTACAGGAAATCGTCCAAACTGCCGACGTACACCGTCCCGTCAGCCACCGCCGGCGACGACTGGCGAGCGGCTCCGGTCTCCTGCTTCCAGCGTTCCTCCCCTGTGGCCGCATCCACAGCCCACAGGTACCAGCCGTTGCTGCCCATGTACACGGTCCCGTCGACGACCGCGGGCGTGGACCACGTCGACCCGCTGAAGGGCAGCTCCCAGCGCTTCCCGCCGGCCTGCTTCCCGTGGCGGCGTCCACCGCATACAAGGAGTCGCGGGGGAAGGAAACGTAGACCCGGCCGTCGGCCACCGCGGCGGAGCTGAAATCCTCGAGGGTGAGCGTCTCCTGCCCGCCCCGACCGCATGCATGTCCGCGCGGGCCCAACCGTCCGTCAGCGCGCGAAAACGTCCGGAACGGATGCCGGAACCCCTGCTGCCCGCGTGTCTCGGGGTGCGCTGTGGGTGTGAGGGGGGCGGTCCGCTCGCCGCGTCCCCAACAGGTCCGTTGAAGCCGACTCCTTTACCGACTGGTGAGCATCGGCCCGATCAGGGGACTCTTGCCCGCCGGTCGCACCGCTGACGGTCCGTGGGGCCGGCGCTCATGGCGCCTCGTACCCGGTGGCGATGCGGGTCACGGTGACCGTGACGGTGACGGGATCCGGGGCGGCGAGACGGGAGATGACGGCGGTCCGCACCCGGCCGTGTACGTTGCGGGCTACGTCCAGCGCCCGCCGGCCCTCGGCGAGGACGCAGCGCACCTCGATGTGCCAGCCCGAGCCGTCCGGCGCCCGCTCGGCGCGGACGCCCGCCTCGGGAGGCGTGCGGTGGGATGCGGGGTGGGTCCTGGGAGACACGGCGGCTGCCGCGAGGCGGTGGGCGAGTCGGGGTTGCAGGCCGGTCACGCCGGGAACCGCGAGGGCCGCCTCGGCCGCGACGCCGAGGAGCGTGGTCGGGTCGACGGTGGTCATCACGCACCCCCACCGGTCCCGATGCCGGCGCCAGGGTGCGGCGGCCACGGCTCCAGTACGTCGACCACGGCGATGTCGACGGCCGTCACGGCGAGCCCCAGATCCTGACCGGCCGAGTGGAGGACCGATCGGCGTACCTGATGAACGCGCTCGGGCAGCGGACGGTCGAGGGTGGCGGCCAGGGTCATGGTCACCCGGACGCCGGTGCCCTCGCCCGCGGATGTGAGCCGGCAGGTCGCGGTCCTCGCACCGGGGACCGTGTCCGCGGCCTGCCGCAGAACCTTCGCCGCGGCACTCTCGGTGATCCGCAGGTCCCGGTCCGGATCGGCCAGGGGCAGCAGCCGTCCCAGCCTGACCTCCGTCCTGACGGCGTTCATGACGCGGTCGGCGAGTGCGTGCAGTCCGGGTCGGTCCACGGCGCGCAGCGCCCGGGTGGCCGCGTTCACCGTGGCCAGTCCCTCGACGGCCTCGCGGCAGTGCGGGCAGGACACGGGGTGCGGGTCCGCGGCCGGCGCCTCGTCCTGGGCCTGTTCCCAGACCTGGCTGAGCAGGCGGCCGCAGGGCAGCACCTCGTCCCCCGGGATCGGCAGCACGTCGGCGGCGGTCGATCCGGTGCGGGGCCCGTCGGCTTCCGGCGGTTCGGAAGGCCGTGTGTGCGGGTCGTCTAGCGCCATGGGCCCATCGCCTCCTGCAGGGATCGGCGGGCCCGGAACAGTCTGCCGCGCACCGTCGGCTCAGTGGTCCGCGTCATGTGGGCTATCTCCCTGTAGGGCAGGCCCTGCACCTCTCTCAGGATCCAGCAGATCCGCTGCCCGGCGTCCAGTTCGGCGAGCGCGCGGGTCAGAGCGGCGGCGGTCGCGTCCTGCTCGGCGGACCGGTCGGGCTGGCTCCACGCGTCGCCCGCCATGGGTTCGACGACGGTGTTCAGGGACAGCGGCGGCAGCCGGCGCCGGCGCATGGTGAGGCAGCGGTTGACGGTGATCCGGTACATCCAGGTACGGAACTCCGCGCTGTGGCGGTATTCCGGCAGTCGCCGCCAGGCGCTGACGAAGGCGTCCTGGACGGCGTCCTCGGCGTCCTGCGGGTTGCCGAGCATGCAACAGGCCAGGGTCAGGAGGGACCGGCTGTGCCGTCGGACGAGAACGGTGAAGGAGTCCTCGTCCCCCTCGGCCGCGCGTACGGCCAGCAGTCCGTCCGGCAGGTCGCATTCCAGCCGTGGCGAAGCGGTGCGTTCGATCATGACAACTCCCGCACAGGGCTCGGAACGTGCAGCTACCCGCAGAAAGACATGTGATGCACGTCACATCTGTTGGGTGTGAGAAGTGCGCCGCCACATGTGTCCAACCTTTCGACGGCACCGCACAGGTGTCTCCCACTGACCGATCGAGGCGACCGCCATGACGGACAACATCACCAGCGTCAGCGGGGGCGGCCGGGCCGATGCGGGCGTGAGCGCGCTGAAGGGCCGTACCGGGGCCGGGGCTCCGGCCGAGACACGAGGGAAGACCACCATCTCGGACGGCGTGGTGGCCAAGATCGCGGGCATGGCCGCCCGTGAGGTACCGGGCATCCACAGCCTGGGAGCGGGGATGGCCCGCGCCTTCGGCGCCATGCGGGAACGCGTCCCCGGTGGCGGCGGCGGAGGTGTCACACGCGGAGTGAAGGTCGAGGTCGGCGAGCGGCAGGCCGCCGTGGACCTGGATGTCGTCGTCGAGTACGGCGTCTCCATCGTCGACGTCGCCGGCGGCGTACGCACCAACGTGATCAGCGCCGTGGAGCGGATGACGGGACTGGAGGTCGTCGAGGTGAACATCGTCGTCGACGACGTCCATCTCCCCGACGACGAGGAGGGGCCGACCGAACCGGACGAGGGCCGGGTGCGGTGACCGCCGCCGTGACCACCGCCGTGTCCTCGGGCATGAGCGGGTGATCGCGGCGACACGGACGCTCGCGAGACGGGTGAGTGCATGATGAACGCAGCGACGACGGGCCTCGCGGCCGGCATGGCCCTGGGCTTCGCCGGTTACTTCGGCGGCTTCTGGGCATTCCTGCTCGTTCTCGTCCTCGGAACGGCGGGGCTGATCGTCGGCCTCGTCGTGCAGGGCGACCTCGACCTCCATGCGCGGAGGCAGCGGTGAACACCCGGCCCGGTGCCCCGCCCCTCGGCGAAGGGTCCGGCCCGCTTGCACGGGCCGCCGGCCTGCCGCCCCCGGCCGAGCGGGGTGCCACCGTCATACCGGACAGGGTGGTCGCCCGTATCGCCGCCCAAGCCGCCCGCACGGCCCAGTCCCGGCGCGCCGCCGTACCGTCCGACCGCAACGGACCGGCGGCGCCCGCCGCCTCCGCGGCCACCCGTACCGGTTCGGTGCGCCTGCACCTGGCCATGGACCTGCCCTACCCCGCCGACATCCCCCGGATCGGCGAACGGATACAGCAGGACGTCGCCGAACGGGTGGCTCAACTGACCGGTTTGAAGGTACGAGAGGTCACGCTCACCGTCCGGCGACTGGTGACCGCCACCGGCGCGAACCGGGGACGGGTCCGGTGAGCCGCCCCGTGACCGGTGCCGCCGGTCACACCACGCAGGAAGGAGGACCGGAATGACATCCGACCCGGACCTTCCCACCCACAGCACCGCACCGTCCGCGCGCCCTGCCACGGTGCCGCCGGCAAAGGAGCCCGAGGAGCCGAGGGAGCAGCCGACAGAGCCCGCTCCGCCCGAACACGACGCTCCCCCACCGAACCTGACGGCCGGTGAGCACGGCAGAGGGCACCGAAGCCACCGGCCGTGGTCCGCGCGCCGCCTTCCGGCCGCACTGGTCGCCGCGCTGGTTCTCGTGGCGGCGGGCGCGGCACTGGTCGACGTCGTCGCCGTACGGGCGGGACGCCCTGCGGCAGCCTGGCGCCGGCACCTGGCCGACGAACTGGCCACCCGCCCGGTGGACGACGTGTGGATGCTCACGGGAGCCGCCGTGGCGGCCGCCGTCGGCGTCTGGTTGATCGTGCTGGCCCTCACCCCCGGCCTGCGCCACTGGCTGCCCCTGCGCTCCCCCGCACCCGGGCTGCGGGCCGCCCTGGACCGGGACGGCGCCGCCGATCTGATTCGCGACGCCGCCATGCGGGTACCCGGAGTCGGTAAGGCTCGCATCCGGGTGCGCCGCCACCTCGTCAAAGCCCGCGCGGACGTCCGCTTCCGCGATCCCCGGCAGGTGAAGGACGACCTCACCGCCGTCCTCGACGACGAGCGCGACCAACTCGCCCTTGCCCGCCCTCCCCGCATCGTCGTACGGGTACGGCGACGCACCGACTGACCGAAAAACCAGCAGCACCGGAGCCCGCACATGACGCCGCAACCCGTAGTCAACCGCAGTCTGCTGGCCCTCGCCGGGCTGGTACTGCTCGGCGGCGGTCTGCTGATCCTCTTCGCCGGATTCGACATCTACCGGCGACACGATCTGGTGCCGCCCGTCGGCTGGCCCCTGACCACCCCGGACGACGTCCTGCTGGGCTCCGCCGACCGGGCCCGCTGGAGCAGCCAGGGCTGGTGGTGGTGGCCCGCGGTCATCGCCGCCCTCGCCCTCGTCGCCCTGCTCGCCCTGTGGTGGCTGCTCGCCCAACTGCGCCGGCGCCGCCCCGGAACACTGCCCGTCGGCGGCACGCCCCCGCAGGAAGGCATCGAACTGCGCGACCACGCGCTCAGCGACGCGATCGCCGCCGAAGCCGGTGCCCTGCCAGGCGTGGAGCAAACGGCCGTACGCATCACCGGCCGACCTGCCCGCCCCCTCACCCGCGTCAGACTCACTCTCACCTCTCAGGCGGCACCCGGCACCGTCCTCGACGCCCTGTGCGAAGGCCCGCTCCGCACCGCCCGTCGGTCCACCGGTTCCTCACACATGCCCACCGAGGTCCGCCTGCAGGTCACCGCCCACAAACCGCACCGCACGGAGTGAGGAGAGAACCACCCGCCCCCGTGTCACACCTTCTTACGGTCTCTCGCCGTTCGCTGAGGCGCTGGCACCACTCCCCCATGGAGAGACCATGATCATCCTCGGCATCATTCTGCTCGTCATCGGCTTCGTCACCGGGATATCCATCCTGTGGACCATCGGGATCATCCTGGCGGTCGTCGGAGCCGTCCTGTGGATCGTCGGCGGGATGGGACACGCCGTCGCCGGTCGACGCCACTACTGGTGATCGCCCCACGGCGTACCCCTCTGACCTGCCGTGCAGCGCCCGACTCGACTTCGGTCGACTCAGGCGCTGCCTCGTTTCCGGCCCTCGACAGGCACCGGGGGGGTTCAGTCGGAGGGCGGAAGCAGTGTGCCCAGCGGCCCGAGGTCCAGGTTGAGGTCCTCCATGGTCAGTCCGTACTGGGCGCACAAGTCGCTCATGCGGTCGTGGAGGAGCATGAGTGTCGCGCCCAGGCGTTCTTCCTGTTCGTCGGTGAGGTCTCCTTGGTCGACGCGGTGCAGGGCCTGTCGTTCCATGAGCTGGCGCAGCAGTTCCACGAGGGTGAGGACGAGCCTGAGGAGGTCCCGTTCGACGGTGTCGCGGTCGGAGCTGATCCGCCGAGCCGGGGAACGCGGGCCCTTTCCGGCCGGCGGGTCCAGGTCGCGTGGGGCGGCGGGCAGCAGCCGGAAGGCGCGGGCGGCGGCCTCCGCGACTTCGTCGGCGCGGCACGGCGGCCGGCTCTCACCCTCGGCCGTCATGGTCGCCGCCTCGCAGCGGGCCGGTGCTCGTCCATGGCGAGGGGTTCTGCTCGCTGATGGAAACGATCAGGGCACGCAGTGAGACGCGTACCAGATCGATGTCCGCGATGGACAGCACCACGTCACCGGTGAGGACGACCCCACCGGTCAGCAGCCGGTCCAGCAGGTCGATGAGAGCGACCTGCCGCTGAGGCAGGCGCTCCGCTTCGGGTGGCCGGCCGGGGGTGCTCACGGGGGTGCTCCCTCCGCGGTACCGCCGGATTCACCGGGCGGCATGGCGAAGGAGTACGGAGCCCAGGGGCCGGTGGCCTCGACCCGTACCCCGTCCAGTCCGTCGGCGGCATGCGTAACGTCGGCCAGGAAGTCGTCGCAACGGTTCCGGGGCACAAGGTAGGCGTCATTGACCACGTTCTCGCCGGCCCCGGCGGCGCTGCCGGCCGCTTCGGCGAGGAAACCCTGTTGCACGCGGTGCCGTACCCGGTCGGAGGCGTGCTTGCGGCCCGCGGTCTCCACCCGCTCGGCGGCCTTCTGCGCAGCCTGGTAGACGGTGTCGCGAACACTCTGCTGCTGCCGGCGGTTCCGCAGATAGGCGCGCCCGGGGGTCAGGTCCGCCGCGGGAACGGCCGGGGCCGCGGGGACCTCGGACGGCTCGGCGTAGATCTTGACCCCCCATTCGACATGTCCGGAGAGCCGGGCCAGGCGCTCGGCGAACACGGTCCGCCCGGCTTCCAGGACCTCCCGGGCCCGCTGGTCGTCGAGGTAGACGGTTGCCAGGCGCAGGGGAAGGACGGTGGTGCGCTCGGCCAGGGCCTCGATGACGCCGTGGTGGGACCGGGCCACCGCCTCCAGCCATTCCAGGTCCTCGAGATGCTGCTTGAGTGCGTCCTCCGTGAAGTCCTGCGCCGGCACATGACTCACCACGAGCCCCAGTCGGTCGTCGCCGGCGTCGGTGACGAGGCCGACCGGGGCGTCGGCGACGCCCCGGAGCGGAGCGGCCGCCTCCTGCAGTCCCTCGGCGGCGCGTAGCACCGCATACGCGTATGTCAGCAGGTCACTCATCGCGAGCACGTCCCCGGCGACGGCCGCCCGTGACCCCGGGCGCTTCCTCCTCCACGGGGAGGGCGTCGCTCTGGCGGAGAGCATCGATCTCGGCCCGCAGCCGGCGGTTCTCCTCGGCCAGCGACCGTTCACCGCCGGCCCGGGAGGAGAGCGCGGGATCGTGCTCCCACCAGTCGATGCCCATTTCCTTCGCCTTGTCGACGGAGGCGACCAGGAGGCGCAGTTTTATGGTCAACAGCTCGATGTCGAGAAGGTTGATCTGTATGTCGCCCGCGATGACGATGCCCTTGTCGAGTACGCGTTCAAGGATGTCGGCGAGATTGGCGGAGGAGCCCTGCCCGTAGGGCGGAGCCGCTCGGGACGGGTAGGAACCAAGCCTGTTGGCCAGGGGTTCAGTCACGGTTGCGGCCTCGAATTCCCTCGTGCCGGATCAGGAGTGTCAGCCCTGCCGGTAGGCACGGATCTCCTCCAGCCGGTCGAGCAGTTCGTCCTCGCGCCGCTCGAACGTCTCCTCGTCGATGTCCCCCGCGACGAGGAGACGTTCGAGCTCGGCGAGTTCGCGGTGCACCGGTGCGGGGTCGTAGTACTGGTTCTCGGCTTCCTCGCGGACCCGCTCCACGACCCATACGACGCCGCGCACGGGGGCCAGGGGGAGGGTGACGAGCTGGGTGAACAGGCCCATGAGAACTCCTTCAGACGAAGCTGTAGGGGGGCAGGGGGCCGTTGAGCCGGAAGTCGACGTCGTCGCCCATCTGATGGGCCACGCTCAACTCCGTCGTGAGGAACGCCTCTTCCCGGTCCTCGGTCACCAGGAACGACACGTTGAGGAAGTCCGAACCCGTCGGCTGGGACGATTCAAGCGACCGGGCGAAGGGGCGCAGTGCTTCGACCACACCCGCCGCCAGCGCCTCCTGCCGTGCCTGTACCTCCTGGGCGACCAGCTCACCGAGTCGCAGCGATGCGTCGGGGGCGGCGGTACCGCCGCGGATCTCGTCATTGAGCTCCCGGGCCACGTCCGACTCCCGCAGGATCTGGCGTAGCAGTGCGTCCTCGTCCTGCGACGCCTTGAGGTGGTACTCGCTGCACCCCTCCAGTGCCTGAAGCCGGTCCGTGTAGTCCGCGGCATTCTGCTCCAGGGCCGCCAGGACGGCCTCGTCGTTCTCGGCGATGAGACCGAACCGCATGGGGAGCACGGTGCCGTCAGCCATGAGGCGCTCCTGTACCTCCTGGTGCGCGATGACGTCGCGGCGCTTGGGACGCAGATCCTCCGGCGCGTCGCTGACCACGGCACACAGCGGTCCGGCCGTCACTGTCCGCAGTCCCGCCGGGGGTTCACCGACGCCGTTGAGACCGTCGAGGCGGAGCGGATGCTGCTTGCCGGTGATCGAGTAGATGTATACGGCCATGGCTCATTCCTTCTCACGCGGCGAGCCTCATTCGCGCTCACGTCGGGAGGTGCGCCGAACCGGCCGCCGTCGCCTCTCCACGGGTTCCCTTTCCTTGCCCTCGTCTTCTTCCTCGGGCTCCTCTTCTTCGGCTTCCTCGGCGTCGTCACGGCCGGTGATCCCCTTGAGGGAATCGGTGACCGCTTCCGCCGCGCCGGAAAGCGCCCCTTTGGATTTTCCTTTGGCTCCGCTCTCGATTGTGTCTCCGACGATGTCGGTCAGCTGGGCGGGCGCCTTCCTCCCGGATTCGAGGTCAAGGCGGTTGCACGCTTCGGCGAAACGCAGATAGGTGTCGACGCTGGCCACGACGATGCGAGCGTCGATCTTGAGGATTTCGATCCCCACCAGCGACACGCGGACGAACACGTCGATGACAAGCCCGCGGTCGAGAATGAGTTCCAGGACGTCGTAGAGGCTGCCGGTCCCGCCACCGCGAGCGACGCTGCCTCCACTTTGCGGCACCACTGTCATGGTGCCTCCCTTCACACCGGCTGTGCCGTCTCAGCCCCGCCGGTCGATTTGACCACGCGTATAGCGGCGCTTCCGTTCGTATCCCACCAGATCGCCTTCCTCGTCGAGCGTCACTCGATAGGTGGCCATCACGCTGGTGGTTTCGGGGACGCGCTCCAATTCGAGTACCTCGACATCGGCTTCCCAACCGGTTTCGGTCGGTTTCAGTGCCGAGACGGACTCGGGGGCACGGCCGAGCAACTCCTGGAGTTGTCCGACAGCGGAGCGTATGGCCCAGCCGGCGTTGCCCTTGCCGGAGCGGCGACGGGAACCGCTCGCGCCGCCCTCGTCGGAGCCGCGGCTCCGGCCGCTGGATCGCCTTCGGGGTTCTGGTGCGGCCATGATCTCTCCGGTGGTCGGAGCGGGTTCGCGGGCGCCATATCCCACCCACGAACCCTATAATTTCATCACATAGGGACATGTATCGCCCTAGCGTGGATGCCTTCGCGGTGACCTGCCCGGTGGTTGCATGGTGTGTCTGTGACACAGCGGGCTGTGAGGCACGGTGCGTGCGATCCGCCTTCTGTTTCCATCGCGGGTTCGGGACCGGGGCGTTGGTCCGGATGCGGGCTTTTTCATCTGCCCTTTCCGAAGGGAATCGCTCATGAACGACACGACCAAGGTCGGCCTCGCCGCCGCCGTCGCAGCGGGCTATGTGCTCGGACGTACGAAGAAAGCGCGCCTTGCCTTCGCCATGGCAACCTACCTTGCCGGCCGCCGCTTTGGACTCGACCCTCAGCAGCTGTTGACGACCGGACTCCGCAAGATCGGTGATGTTCCAGGGGTCGCCGAACTGAACGAGCAGGTGCGCGGCGAACTACTGGGCGCCGGCCGCCAGGCCCTGGCAGCCGCTGCCGATCGCCGCCTCTCCGACCTCGCCGACTCGCTCCACGAGCGGACGCTGCGCATTGGCCAGGAAAAGGACGAGGAAGAGGACGAATACGGAGAGGACGAAGACGAGTACGAGGAGGACGAGGAGGAGCAGGAGAAGGGCGAGGGGCGTTACGAGGAGGAAGAAGAGGCGGAAGAGGGAGAGGAAGAAGAAGAGCCGGAGGACGAACTGGAGGAAGAGGCCGAGGAGGAGGAACCCGAAGAGGAAGAGACCGAGGAAGAGGCCGAGGAGGAACCGCCGCAGCGTCGCCGCCGGCGGACGGGAACCGCGGCGAGGAAGCGCCCGGACGCGCCCGCTGCCCGTAAGGCGGCCGCCAAGAAGGCTACTCCGCGCAGGAAGGCGGCTCCGGCGAAGAAGACCGCAGCGCACAGGCCCCCCGCCAAGAAGGCGGCGCCGGCGAAGGAGGCTGCGAAGAGGGCTCCGCGTCCCGCCAAGAAGGCCGCCGCGAAGAGGCCCGCCGCCAAGAAGACTTCGGCGAAGAGGGCGACCGCGAAGAAGGCCCCGGCCAGGAAGACCGCTGCCAAGAAGACGACCGCGCGGCGGAGGTAGGTCATGGCCGGCAAAGTGCGTGACACCGATCACGAAGCGAGTTCGGGTCTGGACCTGCTGCGCGAAGAACTCGTCGACTACCTCGGCGCCCAGATGGAACATCTCGTCGACAAGGCGGGGGACAAGTTGGGAGATGTCACCGACCAGCTTCTCGATGTGGCCGAGAACGGAGGAACACTCGCCGGCGTCGGCAGTCGGATTCTCCAGGGCGACTCCCCGCTGAAGGCATTCGTGGGTGAGAAGGCCAAGGGGCTCAAGGACAGCGTGATGGGCAAGGCCAAGAGCGTCTTCGGCGGAGGAGGCGGTGGCAAGGCCGGCAGCACCAAGGTCATGAACATCGTCGAAGTGCTGGACGTGGGTGTCCCGATCCGCACGGCGTACAACTACTGGACCCAGTACGAGGAGTTCAGCGGCTTCACCAAGGGTGTACGCAGTGTGTCCAAGAACGACGAGGTCGCCAGCACCTGGAAGGTGAAGGTCGGTCCGTCGACTCGGGGCTGGAAGGCATCAGTTGAGGAGCAGGTGCCGGACGAGCGCATCGTATGGAGCTCCGAGGGCGCGAAAGGCACCACTCACGGCTGTGTCAGCTTCCACGAACTCACGCCCGACCTGACGCGCATCGTGCTCGTCGTCGAGTACTACCCCTCGGGCTTCTTCGAGAAGACCGGCAACCTGTGGCGCGCCCAAGGCCGCCGCTTGCGGCTGGACTTCAAGAACTTCCAGCGCTACGTCACCTTCGCCGACGAGGAAGTCGAGGGCTGGCGCGGAGAAATCCGCGACGGCGAGGTGGTCCGCAGCCACGAGGAGGCACTGGAAGAGGAGGAAGCGGCAGGAGAGGACGAGGACCAGGAGGAGTACGAGGAAGAGGAGCCGGAGGGCGAGTACGACGAGGAGGCCGACGAGGGCGAGGAGGCCGACGAGAAGGAGCGCTGACGCGGCCCGAGCCGAGCGACTCCCCCTCGGCACCCCCGTACGACGACGGACACCGCGCGCTCCCCGCACCACAGGACACCGTCGCGGTGCGGCAGCCGGCTCACGAGCGCCCTGGTCAGGGGGCCCGCCCCGCCGACGGGTACCGGGAAGCCGTGGCTCTGTCCGAGCATCGACATCAGCCAGCCGAATCCGCCGCTGCCCACCGCCTCGGGGGCCAGGTCGGCTTGCAGGGCGTTCCCGGCCAGCAGGAGCCGTCCTGCCTCGCCCCGGAACTTCGCCGCCGGACGGAGCCCGGAGCGGACCGGCGGGAAAGCGAGGATCCGTCGCCCAGACGATGTTTGACTCGGCTGCTCGGGATCACTCGCGTTGTGGGTCCCGAGTGGGCCATCGAAACCGAGGCCGGCTTGTTTGCCCGATGTGCGGCACGTACCGGCAGGAGTGCGGCACAGCCTGCGACCCAAAACCCGAGAGAGGGAATCTCATGAACACCCCTGGTGACAAAGACACACCTCCGGTAGCCGACGAGACGCGGAAACGGTCCGCGGAGCAGCGGAACGTCACCACGCCCACGCCGCGAGATGTCCGGGACAAGGTAAGGGCCAAGGATGGAAACGAGCCCGAGCTCCCGACCGAAGAAACCTCTTGACCGCCGGTTGCCGCGTCTCGGGCACCCGCTTCTTGAGCGCCACCCCGTTTTACTGCCCGACAGGGGGTACTCGGGATAGGTGCACGATTTCCCACGGAGCTAGGAGAGTGAACGAAAATGTCCGGAAAGCAAAAGGCAAAGGGCAAGATGGAAGAGGCCACGGGAAAGACCAAGGAGGCCGTCGGCCGTACCGTCGGCAACGAGCGGATGATGGCCGAAGGGCAGGCCAAGAAATCGAAGGGTGCGGCCCGTCAGGCCAAGGAGAAGACGAAGGACGTTTTCAAGCACTGACAAGGCCGATGCTGAGCGGGATCTCATTTCGGGGATCCCGCTCCTTTGTGCCATCGAACCCAGGGCGTGTGCGGCTTCGCCTGGAGCGGTACGGATGACCGGGTCAGGACAGCGGGTTGACGCCTTCGATGACCTGCCATCCGGAGGCCAAGGTGCCCGACTTGAGATGCTGGACGCCCTCTCCTCGGAGCGTCACGAACGCGGTGAGGCCGGTGTCGAGTGCTGCCACTCGATGCCTGAAGAAGACGGTCTGCGTCAGCTTCAGGTCGATCGCTTGGGCTGAACCGCTGAGCCGGTTGAAGCGGGCACCACGACGGACCGGCCCCCGCAGGCAGCGCACGCTGAGTGTGACCTGTTCGAGGGATGCGACGATGACCCGGTCGATCTGCAGTTCTACGCTGTGACGACCGCTACCGGGGCCGGGGATCTCACTCACGCGGCTGCCCCCTCTCGCTCGACTCGATCCCCCAGTCGGTGACTACGCTGAGCACAGGCGTGCCTTTCCGACCCGCGCCGCGAACGCGGGCCCACTCGGTGACCATCGAAGTCCCGCATGGAATCAGTGCGGACCCGGAGAAAAACTGGAAGACCAGAGGAACAGATTTAACACTGTCGGTGGCCCGCCATATTCTCCGGCGGGCCGCCGGCCGTCTCCTGACGCCATGACCCCGGCGTGGCCACCGCCGAACACCGCACCGCACGACTCGCCGCCACCCGCAGAACCCCCCGTCGGCACCAACCGACAGACCGCACAAGGCGCTACCGACAACCCGTGCCAGGTGGTGCCGAGCGAGGGGCCGAGCCGGTCGGCGGATCCTCGGGCGGACTCGGGACAATCGTGGCCATGACCGACCGAATGTCCAATGCCGAGAACCGGATCGCCAGGATCGAGGGGCTGCTGGAGAGCGGCGAGCGCGATGTGGTGCCCGCGTGGCGCCGGGCGACGCAGGGCGAGCCGCGGTGGGCGGTGACCGCCGTGATCCTGGTGGCGGTCGCCCTCCAGCTGATGCTGCCGCACCGGCTCGCCTTCCAGCCGTACTGGGCCCTGCCGGTCCTGGAGGTGGTGCTGCTGGCCGGCCTCATCGCCGGCAACCCCCGGCGGGTGGAGCCCCGTACCCGGTGGCTGCGGGTGCTGGGACTGGTGCTGATGGGGGTGATCAGCCTGGCCAACGGCTGGGCGGCGGTCCGGCTGGTGGCCGGTCTCGTGAACGGCACCGAGGGGGATGACGCCGGGCCGCTGCTGCTGACCGGCGGCGGCATCTGGCTGACGAACGTCATCGTGTTCGCCCTCTGGTACTGGGAGTGGGACCGTGGCGGACCGATGGCACGGGTCCTCGGCCGGCACCAGTTCGCGGACTTCCTCTTCGTGCAGATGCAGAGTCCGGAGACCGCGCCGCAGGACTGGGAGCCGAGCTTTCTCGACTATCTGTACCTGTCCTTCACCAACTCCACCGCCTTCAGCCCGACCGACGTGATGCCGTTGTCGCACTGGGCCAAGATGCTGATGATGCTGCAGTCCTCGGTCTCGCTGGTGACGGTGGTCCTGGTGGTGGCACGGGCCGTCAACATCCTGCACTGACGGCGCTGACGGCACAGGCGGCCGGGCTGCCTTAGGTTCGTCTCCATGAGCGAAGACTCCCTGCGCCTCGTCACGCTCGAGCGCACCTCGACCGGCCGCTTCACCGCGACGAACGCCCGTGGCGGCACCATCGCCTTCGGTACCGGCGACGGCACGGAATTCACCCCGGTCGAACTGCTGCTCGCCGCGATCGGGGGCTGTACGGCGGCGGACGTCGACGTGTCCACGAGCCGTCACGTGGCACCGACCGCCTTCACCGTCACCGTCAGCGGCCACAAGGTGGGCGACGAGGACGGCAACCGGATGACGGACCTCGCGGTCGCCTTCTCCGTCACCTTCCCGGAGGGCGCCTCCGGCGACCGCGCCCGCGCGATCCTGCCACGGGCGGTCGCCGTCTCCCACGACCGGCTGTGCACGGTCAGCCGCACGGTCGAGGCGGGGACGCCCGTCGCCGTGTCGGTGGATGGCGAAGCTCGGCATCAAGGGATGACATTCCGAACGGCCCGGACTGTCACCGAGTGATGGCCAAGGGGTTACCGTTCGAATCAACTCTCCTTCCAGCACGCCCAGTTGACACAGGATGGCGTTAGCGTTCGACCTACGGCCCCCGGCGGAGGGCCGCTCGGCGGTCTGCTGGGGGGTTGAGCGTGGTGGGACGGAGAGCGGTCCTGTCCGCGGCGGCGGCGGCACTGCTGCTCGCGGGCTGTACGAACGGCGGGCACGGCGAGGACGAGGCGACGCAGAAGGACACGGCCGGAAAGGGTTCCGGTACGGCGGGCAGCCCGACCGCCTCGGGGAGCGCGAGTGCCTCCCCGTCCGCGTCGAGCCAGCCCTACACACTGGCCGAGGCCGCCGCGCCGAAGACACGGGCCGAGGCCGAGGCGTTCGTCCGCGGGCTCACCGTGCAGCCCGACTACTTCGGCACCGGGTACCGCAGACGGGACCCGTACGAGCTGGGTCCGACCAGCTGGGCCGTGCTCGGCGAGGACTGCCTGTGGCGCCGCGAGGCGCTCCCGTCCACCGTGCTGGCCAGTCTGACCAGGTTGTTCGTCCGGCCGGGCACCGGCGGCACGGGCGCGGTGTACGTGTCCCTCACCGTCACCGTGCACATCTCGACGCGCCAGGCCCGCCGGGACATGGCGTCCTCGCTGGACGAGCCGCTGCGCTGCCCGCAGGAACGGCTCAACGCGACCGACACCGTGCAGCAGATGACCTCACGCGGCGACCCGTTCGACGAGCAGCGCAACGCCACGACCGACGACGACCTCACCGAGTTCGGCCAGTACGTCGCCGACGGCGCCGCGAAACCGCGCCCTTTCGACTGGTACAAGCACCGGCTCGGTCCGGTGACCGTGGCCGCGACCGTGCGGCACGCCGCCGGTGAGAGCGACCAGGAGCAGACGACCGTCACCTCGGCCGCGCTGACGGGCGTCGGCTATGTGACGGCGAACGTGGACCGCTACGGCCGGAACCGGGCCTCCGCCACCCCGTCCGCCACTTCGTCCACCGAGGTGAAGGGAGCGGGCGATGAGTGAGGCGCTGCGGCCGTCCGACCCGTCGTCGGTCGGGGGCTTCCGACTGCTGCGGCGGCTCGGCGCCGGCGGTATGGGCGTGGTCTATCTGGGCCGTTCCGAGACGGGTGCGCTGGCCGCCGTGAAGGTGATCCAGGCGCAGAGCGCCGCCGACGACGGCTTCCGGGCCCGGTTCGCGCGGGAGGCGGAGCTGGCGGCCCGGGTCGACAGCCCCTGGGTGGTACCGCTGCTCGGCGCGGACGCCGCGGCCCGCGAGCCGTGGCTGGCGACCGGGTTCGTGGCGGGTCCCTCGCTCGCGGAGGCGGTCGCCGCGCACGGACCGCTGCCACCGGCCGCCGTACGCGTGCTGGGCTCGCTGCTCGGTGAGGCGCTGGCCGCCGTGCACGCGGCGGAACTCGTCCACCGGGACGTGAAGCCGGGCAATGTGCTGCTCGCGATCGACGGCCCGCGGCTGATCGACTTCGGCATCGCGCGGGCCGCCGACGACACCGCCCTGACCGCCTCCGGCATGGTGGTCGGCACCCCGGGCTTCCTCGCCCCCGAGCAGGCCCGCGGCGAGACGGCCACAGCGGCGAGCGACGTCTTCGCGCTGGGCTGTGTGCTGGCGTACGCGGGCACGAGCCGTCCGCCGTTCGGCACCGGCGCCCCGGACGCGCTGCTCTACCGCACGGTGCACGACGAGCCCGACCTCGACGGCGTCACCGGCGGACTCCGCGAGACGCTGGACGCCTGCCTCGCCAAGGACCCCGGCGAGCGGCCGGGCGCCGGGGACCTGCGGCTGCGGCTCGCCGAGGACTTTCCGTTACGGGCGCCCGCCGGCGCACCGGAGTCGCCGTCGGCCTGGCTGCCGGACCCGGTCGCCCGCATGGTGGCGGCCCGGTCGGCGGAGAGCCTCGCCCTGCCGGACATCGAACCCACGGTGCTCGACGACCCCGGCACCGGGCAGCCGGCCCGCCCCTCCCGGCGGCGCCTGCTGCTCGCCGGGGGCGCGGTGCTGCTGGCGGGCGGTGGCACCGGGGCGGCGCTCTGGGCGGCGGGGCGCGACGACGGCTCGGGTAAGAAGTCGGCGGCCCGGCCGTCGTACGTGCTCGGTGTGCAGGTGACGAAGAGCGGGGCGGCGGCGCCCCTGGCGCGGGCCTGTGAGCGGGCCGCGCGGCTGGCCGTAGCCCAGCACAACGCGACCGCGGACCGCGCCTTCGACCTGGGCGTACGGGTCCTCGACGACCACGGCACCGTCGACGGGGCCACCGCGGTCGCCCACGAACTGGCCGCGGACCGCGCTGTCGTGGCCGTGCTCGGCCCGGTCACCGAACTGACGCTGCGGGCCGCCTCACGGGTCTACGCGTCGGCGAAGCTCACCCACATCACCAGCACCACCGGGCAGAACGACTACTACGTCTGGTCGCCGACCGTCACCTTCCAGACCGGCACGGGCCAGCAGGCGGCGGGCACCGCGATCGCCCTGCAGGCGCTGGTGGGCGGCCTGGTCGCCCCGGCGGGTATCGTCATCGACCGCTCCGGGGGCTCCGTCGAGTACGACCAGGGCAGTGTCCTGGTCACCCAGTGGTGGAAGTCGCTGCAATCCCAGGTGGTCCCGGAGGTCGTCGCCGAGGACACTGACGACGCCCCGGCCGCCGTGGCCTCCGTCCTCTCCCGCAAGGTCCACGACTTCGTGTACCTGGGCCCGCTGGACGCGACGGTCCGGGCGGCCCGGCAACTGTCGGCGGCCGGCTTCACCGGACCGCGCTGGATGTCCCATCTCCTGTACGGCTCCGACTTCCCGAAGCTCGCGGGCGCGGCGGGCGAGGGCTGGTTCGTGGTGACGCCCGCCGTCGACGCGAGCGCCCTGAAGACCAAGGCGGCCGAGCGGTTCACGGCGGCCTGGCGCAAGCGGTACGGCGGCATCCCGGACCCGTACGGCGCCGAGGCGTACGACAGCGTCCAGATGGTGCTGCGCGAGTTCGCCCGGACCGTACCGTCCGGCGGCGGCCGCCCCGACCGGCTCGCCCTAGCCCTGCGCCTCCACAAGGCCACCTACCAGGGCATCGCACGCACCTACACCTTCAACGACTACAACCAGTTCAACGCCGACGCGCGGACCATGGGCGGTGAGACCTACGTCCACCAGGTGCACGACGGGCGGTTCCGGCAGGTCGGGCCGGTCCTGGCCAAGCAGACGAACGGGTAGCGGAGTTGGAGCGGCTCCAGGCCGCCGACCCCTCGTCGGTCGGCGGCCACCGGCTGGTGGGCCGGCTCGGGGCCGGCGGCATGGGTGTGGTGTACCTGGCCCGGTCACCGCACGGCGCCTGGGTGGCGCTGAAGGTGATCCGCGAGGAGTACGCCGGGGACCCCGGCTTCCGGGCCCGGTTCCGCCGGGAGACGGAGCTGGCGTCCCGGCTCACCAGCCGCTGGACCGTACCCGTGCTCACCGCCGACGCGGACGCCCGCGCGCCCTGGCTGGCCACCGCCTACGTGCCCGGCCTGCCGCTGTCCGAGGCGCTCGCGCTGCACGGCCCCTGGCCGCCCGCACAGCTCCGGACCCTGGGCGCCGCCCTCGCCGCGGCCCTGGCCGACGTGCACCGCGCCGGACTGGTCCACCGTGACGTGAAACCCGCGAACGTCCTGCTCGCCGCCGACGGACCGCGCCTGATCGACTTCGGCATCGCCCGCGCCGTGGGCGCCACGGCACTCACCACGGACGGCTCGGTCATCGGCTCCCCCGGCTATCTGTCACCGGAACAGGCCCGCGGCAGGACCGTGGGACCTCCCAGCGACGTCTTCTCCCTGGGGTGCGTACTCGCCCATACGGCCACCGGACGGCCGCCGTTCGGCACCGGAGGCGCGGCCGCGGTCCTGTACCGGACGGTCCGCGAGGACCCGGACCTGACCGGCCTTCCCGAGGACCTCGCCCCGACGCTGCGCGCCTGCCTGGCCAAACAGCCGGACGACCGCCCCACGGTTCCCCGACTGCTCTCCGACTTCGGCGAGTTCGCCGCGGAGTCGTGGCTGCCGGCGGGCCTGCCGGCCCTGGTCGCGGACCGTGCCGCGCGCGTCCTCGACCTGCCGGTGCCGGAGCCCACCGCCCTCTCCGAGGTGCCCTTCACCGACGCCCCGCCCGCCCCGTCCCGGCGGTGGCTGCTGATCTCCTCGGCGGCGGCCGGCGTCGGCGCGGTGGGCGGCGGCACCGCCTGGTGGCGCTGGGCGCGGTCCGGGACGCCGAGGGCAGGCAAGGGCCCGCTGCCGACCCGTACGATCGCGCTGCTCGGCGACCTGTCCACCGCCGTCGTCCAGGCCCAGGCGCGCGGGGCACGGTTGGCGGTCGACGCACACAACGCCAGCTCCGACCGGACCTTCGACCTCGCCCTGCGCACGGCCGACGACCAGGGCACCGCGGCGGGTTCGGCGACCGCGGCCGCCCGTCTCGTCGCCGCCCGGGACGTGTACGCGGTGATCGGCGCCGGCACCAACACGGCCGTGCCGGCCGCGGTGCCGGTGTGCACCGCGGCCGGTCTCTGCCTGCTGATCACCCGCGCCGACACCGACGCGCTCGACGTCACGAACATCACCAGCTCCCTGATCCTGCGCAGCACCCGCACCGCGGGGCCCGGCTCCGTGCTGAGATACCTCAACCGGGTGGTACGACCGGCCCGGACCGTCGTCGTGTACGACCTCACCGACGCCGACGGGGGCGAGGCCACCGTCCGGATCGTCACCGTGTACGGGGATCTGCTGGTGGGCACCGTCGAGGTGGCCCAGGTCGCCAAGGGTGCCGGCTTCACCGACGTGGCCCACGGCCTCGCCGCCCACCCGGACACGGCCGTCCTCTTCACGGGCGGCCTCCCGGCCCGCGCCGCCGCCTGCGCCCAGGCCCTGACCGACTCCGGGCACCGCGGCTTCCGTGGCGGCGACGAGCACATCCTCGGCTCGCCCTTCCTGAAGGCGGGCGGAGGCTGGTGGATCAGCACGGGGTACTGCGACCCGGCCACCGACCCGAAGACCCGGACGTTCGCCGCCGCCTACCGCACCCGCTACCGCACGGCTCCGCCCCCGTGGGCGGCCGAGGCGTACGACGCCGTCGGCTACGCCGCCCACGGCCTCGCCGCGCCCGGCGGCGACCAACGCGAATCCCTGCGCGCAGAGTTGCTGCGCAAGCCCTGGCAGGGCATCACCCGTAGGTACAGCTACGAGAGCCAGTCCCAGTACCTGGAGACCGGCCAGGACGGGGGCTGGTTCCTCTACCGCGTCGAGGACGGCGGGGCCCGGTTCGTGGCCCGGTACGACGACATCGGGAAGAAGAAGTCGTAGGCCCTCCAGCGAAAACGCGGAACCAGCGGGACTAGAGGTCGTCCGATGCGCCGAGGCCGGTCAGCGCGCCCACCGGGTCCAGGTCGGGGGTGCCTCTGGGCCACCAGTCGTCGTGGCCCGGCTCCGACTCGTAGGCGTACCACAGGCCGTCGCGGCCGAAGCGGAGCTGGAGATGGCCGCCGGGGTGGGTGAGGTGATTGCGCGACGGCCGGAAGGCCGGGAGGTCGGCGGCGAGTAGCAGCGGCCGGGCCCGGTCGAAGCGGCCGGCCGGCGGGTCCCAGGGCTCTTCCAGTACGGCCAGCCCCTCCAGGCCGCCTTGGCGCCAGGCGGCGACCGCGCGCGCCAGGTCGCCCGGGGTGCGGCCCACGGCGTCCGCGAGCGTGGCGTAGAGGGCACGGGTGGACGCGGTCAGGCCGGAACCGGGGCGGGCCGCGGCGAGCCGCACCGCGTCCTGCCAGAGGGTCAGGTCGCCGACCGGGTCGCGTCCGGTGGTGAGCACGGCGTGGGCGCGGGCCGCCGCGTCGGTGGCCAGCTGGTCCAGCGCGAACGGGTCCGGGCCGCCGGGCACCCCCGGATAGACCGGGGGCTGCTCAGGGTGCGCGGGAACCGGCAACGGGGGTGGCAGCGGCGGGAGTTGACGCGGCACGAGGGCCTCGGTGGCCCGGATGCCGGGCAGCGAGGCCGGCTGCCGCTCCCGGGCCGCGCGGGCGGCGCTGCGCCGGGACAGCGCGTCGAGCACCTCGCGCTCCCCGCGGCCGCGCAGCAGGAGCAGCACGAACGGGTCGGCGTCCAGCAGCCGAGCGGTCTGGTAGCAGAGGGCGGCCGCGTGCTTGCAGGGGTGACCGAAGTCCGGGCAGCTGCACCGGGGTTCGAGCTCGCCGGGCTCCGGCAGCAGCGGCACCCCGCTGTCGGCGAGCGTCTGCGGCAGCTCCTTGTCGAGCAGCGCGGCGATGTCGGCGGGCCGGTCGGCGGCGGCCTCCAGCAGCCGCTCCCACTCGTCCTCGCCGAAGGTCCGCAGCCTCAGCTGCACGCGGTACGGCCGGGGCCGGCTCCCCTGCACATACGCCAGGACCAGTCCCGGGGTCACGGTGATGGCGTCCACATGCCCGCGCTCGGCGTAACCCCGCCCGCGACCGAGCCGCTTGACGTCCAAGGCACCCTCTTCCAGCGCCCGCACCCAGGCGTTGCCCCACCAGGTCTCCGCGAAGCCGGAAGCAGAGGCGGAGGCACGGGGCGAGAGGGAAGGAAAGGTGCGGCGGAGTTCGGTGTCGCGGTGCGGGGTGGCCATGGTGGAGGGAAGGCGGGGACCGGCCGGTGTGCTCCCGGTGGAGGGGGCGGGTAGCGCGGCGGGGACGGGAGCGGGGGTGTTCGGCTCGGGGCGGTGTGAGGCCTTGGCGGGAGCAGGCGACTCGGCCGGCGCGGGGCGCCACGAGGGAGCGGCGGGCGCCTCCTCGGCCGGCTCGGGAAGCGCGGAGGCCGAGGCGTGCAGCGGAGCCGCCTCGGTGGCCCGGGGAAGCCGCCCGACCGTGGGCCGCGCGCCCTCGGGGTGTTCCGCCTGGGGTTCCTGATCCGCCCGGACGTCGGTCTGCTCCGGCTCATCCGGCTCGGACTCGTCCCTCGGCATCCGGAAGGCGGTCGTCAGGAACTGCTTCAGGTCACGGGCGGTGCGGCCGCGAGCCGCGGACGCCGGGGCCGGGGAGGGCGAGGGCGGGCGCCGTACCGCGCGGGGCGGGGACTGTTCCGGAGCCTCCGCCGCAGCGGCCTCCCCGGCCCGCCTCGCCTCCGCGCGCGCCGCCCGCAGCGCTGCCCGCGCGACGTCACCGGGACGGCCGCCCGGCCGGACGGCAGCGGAGGCGCCGGTGTCGGCCTGGTCGGTCCGGTCGGCACCGGCACCGGCCTCGGGTTCCGGCTCGGGGTCGGGCTCGGCATCCCGCTCCTCTGCCTCCTTCGCGGCGGCAGCCACCCGCAGCGCCAGACGCGCGGCGTCCCCCGGCCTCGGCTCCCGCTCGGCACGCTCCCCCGGTGCCGCACCCTCGTCTCCGGTCTCCGCCCCGCGCCCCCGTGCCGCCCGCAGCGCACGCCGTGCCGCGTCCCCGGGGCGCTGCTCGCCCTCGCCGCTCATGACGTCCTCCGCAACGACACCAGGTCGGACAGCTCGCGGTCCGTCAGCTCGGTCAGGGCGGACTCGCCGGAGCCCAGGATCGCGTCGGCGAGGGCCCGCTTCGCCTCCAGCATCTCGGCGATGCGGTCCTCGACGGTGCCCTCGGTGACGAGGCGGTGGACCTGGACCGGCTGGGTCTGGCCGATGCGGTACGCGCGGTCGGTGGCCTGTTCCTCCACCGCCGGGTTCCACCAGCGGTCGAAGTGGACGACATGGCCGGCGCGGGTGAGGTTGAGGCCGGTGCCCGCGGCCTTCAGGGACAGCACGAGGACCGGGGTCGCACCGCTCTGGAAACGGTCCACCATGCGCTCCCGCTCCGGCACCGGTGTGCCGCCGTGCAGCAGGTCGACCGGGACCGCGCGGGCCTGGAGGTGCGCGGTGATCATGCGGGCCATGCCGACGTACTGCGTGAAGACGAGGGCCGAGCCGTCCTCGGCGAGCACGGTGTCCAGCAGCTCGTCGAGCAGGGTGAGTTTGCCGGAGCGCGCGGCCAGGGTGTCCGGGCGGCCGTGGCCGTCCTCCTTGAGATACAGCCCGGGGTGGTCGCAGATCTGCTTCAGGGCGCCGAGGAGCTTGAGCACCAGGCCGCGGCGTGCGATGCCGTCCGCCGTCTCGATGGCGAGCAGCGACTCGCGCACCACCGCCTCGTACAGCGCGGCCTGCTCGCGGGTGAGCGGGACGGGGTGGTCGGTCTCCGTCTTCGGCGGGAGTTCGGGGACGATGCCCGGGTCGGACTTCTTGCGGCGCAGCAGGAACGGGCGGACCAGGCGGGCCAGCCGGGTCACCGCCTCCTCGTCCTCGCCGTTCTCGACAGCGCGCGCGTGCCGGGCGCGGAAGGACTTGAGCGGGCCGAGGAGTCCGGGGGTGGTCCAGTCGAGGAGGGCCCAGAGTTCGGAGAGGTTGTTCTCCACGGGGGTGCCGGTGAGTGCCACGCGCGCGGGGGTCGGGATGGTGCGCAGCGCCTTGGCGGTGGCCGAGTAGGGGTTCTTGACGTGCTGTGCCTCGTCGGCGACGACCATGCTCCAGGGCTGTTCGGCGAGCCGGGGCGCGGTGGCGCGCATGGTGCCGTACGTGGTGAGGACGAAGCCGCCGGCGAGGCCGTCCAGGGTGCGGTCGGGGCCGTGGAAGCGGCGGACCGGGACACCGGGCGCGAACCGGGCGATCTCCCGCTGCCAGTTGCCGAGCAGCGAGGCCGGGCAGACCACCAGGGTCGGCTCGGTGCGGGCCCGCTTCAGGTGCAGGGCGATGACGGTGATCGTCTTGCCGAGGCCCATGTCGTCGGCGAGGCAGCCGCCGAGGCCGAGGGAGGTCATCAGGTCGAGCCAGGCCAGGCCCCGGAGCTGGTAGTCGCGCAGGGTGGCGTGCAGACCGGCGGGCGGCTCGGCCGGCCTGATACCGGCCGTGAGGCGGTCGCGCAGGGCCGCGAGGACGCCGACGGGGACCGCCTCGACGGTCTCGCCGTCCACCTCGGCCTCGCCGGTGAGCGCCACGGAGAGCGCGTCGACCGGGTCGAGCAGGCCCAGTTCGCGCTTGCGCGCCTTGCGGACGAGGGCGGGGTCGACGAGCACCCAGCGGTCCCGCAGCCGTACGACCGGACGGTGGGCCTCGGCGAGGGCGTCCATCTCGGCGTCGCTGAGCGGATCGCCGCCGAGCGCCAGCTGCCAGCGGAACTGGAGCAGTTCCTCGCTCTCGAAGAAGCCCGTGCCGTCGGTGGCCGAGCCGGGCGCGGGCCGGACCACGGCCGCGGCGGTCAGGTCCTGTGCCAGGTCCCGGGGCCAGTGCACGGCGACCCCGGCCGCCGCGAGCCTGGTCGCCGCCACCCCGAGCAGCTCCCCCAGCTCCTCCTCGGAGAGCGCGAGCACGTCCGGCACGTCCTGCTCCGCCAGCCGGTCCAGCGGGGGCCACACCCGCGCGGCCCGGCGTACGGCGAGTGCCGCGTCCACGCGCGCGCGGGGGCCGAAGGCGGCGTCGGAGGCCCCCGACCACAGCGCCGCCGCGTCGGTCACCAGGGTCGGATCGGCCAGGCTGTGCACCTGGACGATCGCCGCGCCCGCGCGGGGCGCGCCTTCTCCGTCGTCGAACAGGTCGTACGCCGACAGGTCCAGGCGCAGCGAGATCCGCACGCCCGCGTCCATGCCGGCGGCGACCTCCGCGGCCCACTCGTGGGCGTCGGGCAGCCGCTGGGCTTCGCGGGCGGCGAAGGGCCGGCCCGAGGTGTGCGGGGCGGCCGGGGTGCGGGGCAGGGTGTCGGCGACCGCGTCCAGGAAGGAGCGGATCAGTGCTTCCGGCTGGGGCAGCAGGAGCGGGCCGGGGCCGGGCAGTGGGACGGCATGGCCCTCGGGAGGCAGGGCGGCGGCCACCGCGCGCAGGTGGGCGATGTCGGCGGGCTCCAGCGGGCCGGCCCGCCAGGCGTCGTGACCGGCCGGGGTGAGGCCGGGCAGCAGCCGGCCGCGGGCGGCCAGCCGCAGTGCGTGCAGGGCGGCGGCGCCCCAGCAGGCGGTGGCGGGATGGGCGGCCGGGTCGCGGCGGGCCCGGACGAGCAGCGGGAGGGCGTCGGCGAGCGGCAGGGCGAGCGCGGGCACCTGCCGACGGCGGACACCGGCGGCGCCGTGCGGTCGTACGACCGTCAGCTCCTCGGTCGCGGCGGCGGGCAACGGGTCCCCGTCGGGGTCCCAGAAGGCCATCCGGCCCTGGCGGGGTAGGTCGGCGGGCAGATAGACCGCCGCCAGGCGCACCGGTACGCCCGCCTCGGCCTCGGCCGTCGTGCCGCTCATACGTTTTTACCCCCTCCCGCCCACACGTCGGATCAGACGTCTTCGACTGTACGGGCGGGGTCTGACAGTCGGCCCCGGCGACCGGCCGGGGCGGGTCGTCACGGGACGGTGCGCGAGACGACGTAGATCATCGGGTAGTTCGGGTCGGCCGTGTTCACCACCACGTCCTGGGTGGGCGCCGGGTTCTTCTGCTTGTGTGTCAGGCCCGACCAGGTGCCGGGGCCGGTGAACTTCCAGCCGGAGACCTTCTGGTCGCGGGAGCCGATGCTGATGTCGTCCTTCTTGAGCGCGTCCCGGTTGACGCCCATGCCCTCCAGGAAGCTGTCCAGTCCGGCGCTGTTGGTGCGGAACTGGACGTAGAGACGGCTGGTCTTCCAGTTGTTCGTCTCGTAGTAGGCGATCGTGTCGGCCGGGTGCGGGACCGGCACCTGGTAGAGGCGCCGCTGCACCTTCGAAGGCCAGCCCGCGGTGAGGCCGGTCGCCGAGTACTTGGACTCCTTGTCCTTGCCGCTGTTGCGGCTCTGGGCGGCGGAGATCACCAGATAGCCGGCCGGTACGCCGATGAGCAGCCCGATGATCAGCAGCGTCAGCGCCCTGCGCTTGGCCTTGTGCCCAGGGGTCTCGGGCGGGCGCTGCGGTTCCTCCGGGGACGCGGCCTGGCGGGGCAGCGAAGCGGTCATGCGGTGTCCCGGGTGCGGCGGGCCTCCGCGAACCGCTCGTAGCGTTCGTACCGCTCGACGCGGCGCCGCTTGGCCCGCCGGAACCGGCGGGCGACCAGGCGGGCGAGGTCGGCGGCCCCGACCATGCCGGCCTCGGGGCCCAGCTGGGCGCGCGCGATCCGGGCCTCGGGGCGGTAGCCGCGGCCGGTCAGCTGGCGCTTGAACGCGTCCCGCGCGGGGCCGATCAGCAGGTCGTCGGCGGCGCTGACGCCACCGCCGATCACGAAGCAGGACGGGTCGAGGGCGGCGGCGAGGTTGGCGATGCCGACGCCGAGCCACTGGCCGATGTCCTGGAGCAGCTCGATGCACATCGCGTCGCCCTCGCGGGCCAGCTCGGTGATCATCGGGCCGGTGATCTCGTCGATGTTGCCCTTGACGTGCTCGATGATCCCGTACGCCACCGGGGAGTCGGCCGCCGCCAGCTCCTTGGCCTCCCGGACCAGCGCGTTGCCCGAGCTGTACTGCTCCCAGCAGCCGCGGTTGCCGCACGGGCAGCGGTGACCGCCGGGCACGACCTGCATGTGGCCGAACTCGCCTGCGACGCCGTACTTGCCGCGCTTGACCTGGCCGTCCTCCAGGATCGCGCCGCCGATGCCGGTGCCGAGCGTGATCATGACCAGGTGGTCCTCGCCGCGGCCGGCGCCGAAGCGCCACTCCGCCCAGGCGGCGGTGTTGGCGTCGTTGTCGACGAGGACGGGGACCGAGAGCCGGCCGGAGAGGCGGTCGCGCAGCGGTTCGTTCCGCCAGGACAGGTGGGGGGCGAAGAGCACGCGGTTGCGGTCGGCGTCGACCCAGCCGGCGGCGCCGATGCCGACGGCGTGCACGTCGTGCCGGTCGGACAGGTCCAGGACCAGCTCGACGATCGTGTCCTCGACGACCTTCGGGCTCTTGGACTTGTCCGGGGTCTCCGTGCGGAGCTTCTCCAGGATGTTGCCGTCGGCGTCCACGACGCCCGCCATGACCTTGGTGCCGCCGATGTCGATACCGACCGTGGGCACACGGGGTGCCGTCAGGTGGGAGCGGCGTTCCCGGGTGCCGACGGTCCGCAGGACCGGGGCTCGGCGGGAGCCGATGGGGGCGGTGAGGTCGCGGTAGGTGCTCATCGGGCTTGATTCTGCCGTACGTGTGCGTGCAGTGCCGTTCGGGGGAGATAAGGAACAGGTGCGTCGTCGGGTGCAGGTGCGTGGGCGCTGGTCGCGCCCACGCGGCGGAGCCGCACATCGATACAGACCTCGTGCCCCTCCTGAGCAGCACGAAGCGCTCCCCGACCAAGTACGCGTGATGCGGGTCAATGGGTGACAAACACAACACCCAGGCCCTGGTTCCAGGGAGACCGCCTCCGCCGGCGATGAGGACGGTCACATTGTCCGGACATTATGACCAATGCGGTGGTGCCTTCAGGACCGTACGAGCAGCTGGAACTCGAAGGAGTAACGGGTCGGCCGGTAGATGTGGTCGCCGAACTCGACGGCGCGGCCGGTGTCGTCGTACGTGGTGCGCTGCATGGTGAGCAGCGGGGCACCCTCCGGCTCGGCGAGCCGCTCCGCCTCGGCGGCCGCGGCGCCGCGCGCGCCGATGGACTGGCGGGCGCTGTGCAGGGTGATCCCGGCGGCCCGCATGAGCCGGTACAGGCCGGTCGCCTCCAGCTGGGCGGTGTCCAGGTCGAGCAGGCCGGGGGGCAGGTAGTTGGTCAGATACGCCATCGGCTCGCCGTGCGCCAGCCGCAGCCGCTCGATCCGGTGCACCTCGGCGCCCTCCGCGACCCCGAGCGCGGCGGCGACCTCGGCGGACGCCGGGACGACCGTGTTGACCAGCACCTTCGTCGCGGGGCGCTGACCGGCCGACTCCAGGTCGTCGTAGAGGCTGCTGAGTTCCAGCGGGCGCTTGACCTGGCTGTGCACGACCTGGGTGCCGACGCCCCGACGGCGGACGAGCAGGCCCTTGTCCACGAGGGACTGGATGGCCTGGCGGACGGTCGGGCGGGACAGGCCGAGCCGCGCGGCGAGCTCGATCTCGTTGCCCAGCAGGCTGCCGGGGGTGAGCGAGCCGTGCTCGATGGCCGCTTCCAGCTGCTGGGCGAGCTGGAAGTACAACGGCACCGGGGAGCTCCGGTCCACACTGAGGTCGAGCGACACGGTCGGGTCCACATCTGGTTTCGGCACGGGGCCGAGCGTATCCCCGTGACGGGTTGACGGGAAGTTGTGTAGTTCGATTGTCCGGACATACGGATTGACAGCGCACGGTGTGCACCAGCACCTTGTTCCCATGCGCATCGGGGTCATCGGGACGGGCCGCATCGGCACCATTCACGCGAACACGCTCAGCCGTAATCGCGAGGTCGGATCGCTGATCCTCACGGACGTGGATCCCCGGCGGGCCCAGGATCTGGCGCACCGGCTCGGGGAGACGGCGGCGCCCAGTACAGACGAGATCTTCCGGTGGGGCGTGGACGCCGTGGTGATCACCGCCGCCACCTCGGCCCATGCCGACCTGATCGGCCGGGCTGCGCGCTCCGGGCTGCCGGTCTTCTGCGAGAAACCGATCGCCCTCGACCTGCCGGGCACGCTGCAGGCCCTGGCGGAGGTGGAGAAGGCCGGGACGGTGCTGCAGATGGGCTTCCAGCGGCGCTTCGACAAGGGGTACGCCGGTGCGCGGGAGGCGGTGCGCTCGGGCCGCCTCGGGCGGCTGCACACGGTACGGGCGCTGACCTCCGACCAGTCCCCGCCCCCGCCGGAGTGGCTGCCGCTGTCCGGCGGGCTGTTCCGGGACACGCTGATCCATGACTTCGACGTGCTGCGCTGGGTGACCGGCCGCGAGGTCGTGGACGTGTACGCGACCGGCTCGGACGCCGGGCCCGCGATGTTCCGCGAGGCCGGTGACGTCGACACGGGCGCGGCGGTGCTCACCCTGGACGACGGCACGCTGGCCACGGCCACCGCGACCCGGCTGAACGGCGCCGGGTACGACGTGCGGATGGAGCTGGCCGGCGAGCGGGACACCGTGGTGGTCGGCCTGGACGACCGTACGCCGGTGGCCTCGACCGAGCCGACCGGGCCGCCGCCCGCGGACAAGCCGTGGCCCGGCTTCCTGGAGCGGTTCGGGCCCGCCTACGAGGCCGAGCTGTGCGCCTTCGTCGACGTGGTGCGGGGCCAGCTGGCCAACCCCTGCGACGGGCGCGAGGCGCTCCAGGCGCTGCGGATCGCGGAGGCCTGCGAGATCTCCCGGCACGAGCACCGAGCAGTGGGACTCGCCGAGATCCCGGACCGGCAGGCCTGACCGCCGCACCGGGCAGGCCGGCCCGGTCCCACCACCCTCCCGGACCCGCCGGGGACCGTCGCTACCAGCGCACCGGGAGGCTGCGCACCCCTCTCATCAGGGTGCCCGGCAGCCACTCCCCGTGCGGGCCGTCCAGGGCGAGGCCCGGGGCGCGCTCCAGGAGGGTGCGCAGGGCGATCCGGCCCTCAAGGCGGGCCAGCGGTGCGCCCAGGCAGTAGTGGATGCCGTGGCCGAAGGCGAGGTGGCCGCGGTGGTCGCGGCGGATGTCGAAGCGGTCGGGCTCGGGATAGCGGTCCGCGTCACGGTCGGCGCCGGCGAGGCTGATCATCACGGGGTCGCCCGGGTCGATGGCGGTGCCGGCGATCTCCAGGGGCTCGGCGGCGTACCGGTACGTGGCGTTCTCCACCGGGCCCTCCCAGCGCAGGGTCTCCTCGACCGCGCCGCCCAGGAGGCTCATGTCGGCGCGCAGGGCGGCGAGTTGGTCCGGGTGGGTGAGCAGGGCGAGGACGCCGTTGCCGATGAGGTTGACGGTGGTCTCGTGGCCGGCGATCAGCAGGACGAAGGCCATGCCGCGCAGTTCCCCGACGGAGAGCCGGTCGCCGTCCTCGGCGGTGGTGCGGATCAGGTCGCTGAGCAGGTCGCCGCTCGGGCCGGCGCAGCGCTTGTCCTCGATCAGCTCCGCCAGATAGTCGGCGAGCGCGACGAAGGCGTCGTACTCGCTGCCCGGACGGCTGGACGCGACCACCTCGTTGGACAGCTTCCGGAACCGCGCGCGGTCCAGCTCGGGGACGCCGAGCAGCTCGCTGATCACCGTGATCGGCAGCGGGTAGGCGAGGGCGTCGACGAGGTCGGCACGGCCGCGCGGGAGCATCTCGTCGAGCAGCCGGTCGGTGATCTCCTGGATTCTCGGCTCAAGACCGGCCACCCGGCGGGCGGTGAACGCGCGCGTGATCAGGCTGCGCAGCCTGGTGTGCTGGGGCGGGTCGGCGAGCAGCAGGTACTTGCCGATCAGCTCCTCGTCGAGGAACTTGAAGCCGATCTTCTCGGTGTCCTTGACCAGTCTGGGGTCGGCGAGCGCCGCGCGTGCCTCCTCGTGGCCCACGACCAGCCAGGTCTCGTGGTACTGGTCGGGAAGGGGCCACCGCACCCGGTGCACCGGGCCGCGCTCGCGCAGTCGCGCGTACACGGTGTGCGGGTCCGTGCGCAGACCGTCGCCGTACTCGCCGAGGTCGGTCACCTGCATGCTCAGCTCCCCCTTCAGGAGACCCCCGAGGCCGTCCCGTACCCGGAGAACGCACGGGCCGCCCCACAGGTGCCCTATTCCTCCAGCAATCCCGCGTCGTACGCCAGCAGGGCGATCTGGACGCGGTTGTTGAGGCCGAGCTTGGCCAGGATGCGGGAGACGTGGGTCTTGACGGTGGCGACGCTCATGAAGAGGCCGGTGGCGATCTCGGCGTTGGCGAGGCCCCGGCCGACCGCGACGGCGACCTCGCGCTCGCGGTCGTTGAGAGCGGCGAGCCGCTCACGCGCGCGTGCCTGCCGGGTGTCGGCCTGGGTGCCGGCCGCGTGCCGCATCAGCTGCCGGGTGACGGCGGGCGACAGCACGGGGTCACCGGCCGCGACCCGGCGTACCGCGGCGACGATCTCGGCGGGCGGGGTGTCCTTGAGGACGAACCCGGCGGCTCCGGCGCGCAGGGCGTGCAGCACCTGTTCGTCGGCGTGGAAGGTGGTCAGGACGACGACCTGCGGGGCGTCGGCACGCGCGCGCAGCCGCTCGGTGGCGGTGAGCCCGTCCACGGACGGCATGCGGATGTCCATCAGGACGACGTCCGGGTGGGTGCGGTCCACGAGCGCCTCGACCTCGTCGCCGTCGGCGCCCTCCCCGACGATCTCGATGTCCCCGGCCCCGCCCATCATGAGGGCCAGCCCCGCCCGCACCAGCGGATCGTCGTCGACGAGCAGCAGTCTGATCGCGGTCATGGCTCCTACGTAATCACGCGGATACGGCGTTCGTGGTCGGTCGTTCTTCAGGCGGCGGGCCAGGGCAGCCAGGCCCGCACCTCGAAGCCGCCGTCGCCGGTGGCCCGGTGCTCCAGCCGCCCCCCGGCCAGCGTGGCGCGTTCGGTCAGGCCGATCAAGCCTTGGCCCGAGCCGGGGACGTGCGGGGCCTCCGTCGCGGGGGCGGGGTTGTGCACGGTGATGTCCAGGCCGTCGCCCTGGGCGCCGGTGACGCGGACGGTGACCTCGGCGCCGGGAGCGTGCTTGCGGGCGTTGGTGAGGCCCTCCTGGGCGATGCGGTAGGCGGTGCGGCCGACGGAGGCGGGGACGGCGGCCGGGTCGCCGACGTGGTTGTCGAGGATGACCTTCATGCCGGCCTGGCGGGACTCGGCGGCCAGCGCGTCCAGGGCCGCGAGGGTCGGCTGTGGCCGCCCGCCCGCCTCGTCGCCGTCGGCGGCGCGCAGCACGCCGATGATCTCGCGCAGGTCCTGAAGGGCCTCGTGGGCGCTCTCCCGGATGACCCCGGCCGCCCGGGCGATCTCCTCCTGGGGCGCGTCGGGCCGGAACTCCAGCGCCCCGGCATGCACGCTGAGCAGGGTCAGCCGGTGGGCGAGGACGTCGTGCATCTCGCGGGCGATGGCCTCCCGGGCCAGCCGCTGGGCCCGCTCGGCGCGCAGCCCGGCCTCGGTCTCGGCCCGCCGGGCCCGGTCGCGCAGGCTGACCATCAGCTGCCGCTTGGAGCGCACGAACATGCCGAGGCTGACGACCAGAAGGCTGAACAGCAGGACCAGGATGACGACGGCCAGGTAAGGCAGGTCGGGGTCGGGGCGCAGCCAGTAGAAGAGCGGGACCAGCGCGAGGTTGATGCCGCCGATCCAGGCGACGTACCGGAACGGGCGGTGCACGGCGAGCGTGAACAGCGCGACCATGGCGGCGCCGCCCGCGGTGTCGGAGGCGAAGCCGACCGGGATCATGGCGATGGCCAGGCCCGTCGGCCAGCGGCGGCGCAGCCAGACCGCGCCGCAGGCCAGCCCGCCGATCAGTTGGTCGGCGACGGCGAGGCCGTGCGAGACGTTCGGGTCCTGGCGCATCGTGTTGGCCGCCGCCGCTCCGAGGAGGACGGCCAGCAGGAAACAGCTGAAGTCGACGAGCCAGTCGCGCGCGGTGCGCCGGGGCCGCCGGCCGGCCGGACCGGCGTCGGGGTCGGGGTCGAGTTCATGGATCACAGCGGAGGGAAAGAGCCACCGCCGTCCCTCGAACGTCCGTATGGAAAGGTCACCGCTCACGGTCGACAAATCTACGCATGACCGGCTCGCGGCACCTACCCGAGCACGGGATCGTCGACCAAAGTTGCGCTCGCGTGGACTTTCGGTGTGCCACGCGCGCGTGCGGACAGTCTTCCGGCGGGCACGACTCGCCCCACGGCCGATGGCGTGGGGGGCGGCCGCGGGGCGAGGGTCGTACCGTGAAACAGCTGCTTGAACTGCTCGGATTCGTTGCTCTGGTGCAGGGTGTGCTGGGCCTGCTGCATGAGTTCACCCACTGGCGGGTGGGCCTCCTGCAACGGCTCGGCTTCCTCGACAGCTACGGCGTCTACGCGAGCGTCGCGCTGATCGTGCTGGCGTGCGCGCTGTTCGCCGTCGCGGGGAGCCGGAGGTCCGGCTGAACGCGGACCGGACCTCCGGCCGGTCGCGCCGTTCCTGACGACGGACGAGCCGACATCGACGTGCCGACGTCGACGTGCCGACGTCGACGTGCCGGTATCGCTGGGCCGACTCGGTCAGCGACTCAGCAGTCGAAGTCGATCAGGTTGAACGTGACGTAGTGGTCCGCCGTGTAGTAGTCCTCCTCGTACTGCTTGCCGGTCACGATCCGCCGTGCGCCGCGGGTGGAGGAACCGGGCGTCTTCACGGTGTACTCGTGGTAGTAGCCGCTGGACTGGCTCGGCAGCACGCCCTCCTGGTTGCGGAAGACGACCCCGTCCTGCGAGTACGGGAACGGGCCGCCCGACGCGATCAGGTCGAGCGTGTCGTACGCCTGCGACGGCAGGTCGCTGTAGCAGATACTGCCGACCGAGCTGGCAGCGGCGTCCGCGGTGGCGGCGGAGACGGTACCGCCGACAAGGAGGGCGGACAGCAGGGCGCCGGCGGCGCCGATGCGGGTGATTCGTGGGGGGAATCTCATGACTCCATGATGACGCGCGTAGAGTGTGGCATGTCAATGACAAGTCCGAAGAATTTCCCGTCGGGTCACCCGAGTTTTCAGGGAATTAACCTGCGGTCCGCGACCTCCACGGGCGGG
Source organism: Streptomyces sp. GbtcB6 (assembly GCF_019091475.1). Taxonomy (NCBI): domain Bacteria; kingdom Bacillati; phylum Actinomycetota; class Actinomycetes; order Kitasatosporales; family Streptomycetaceae; genus Streptomyces; species Streptomyces sp. GbtcB6. Next base: position 227,214 of record NZ_JAGXJL010000008.1, read on the forward strand.
CCCCGGCCTGGGGGAAGACCGGGGCCGGGCCGCTGGGACCTTGTCCGGCCGATCATGTGCCTGCTGCTTGTCCGGGTCGCTGATGTGGACATGGGGCGGGGTGACCTGACGGATGCCGAGTGGGAACGGCTGCGGCCTTTCCTGCCCGTCGTTCCGCCTGCGGGCATCGACGCCGGCAAGCGGATCACCGGCCGCCCACCGCCATCGGCCACGGCGCCCGCCCCGGCATCGACGTGCACCCCGTCCAACGCGAGCCCGGCACCAACGGGTTCAGAGTGCCCCCGAGGCGGTGGACGATCGAGCGGAGCACCGGCCGGCTCATGCACCACCGTCGCCTCGCCGGCGACCACGAGACCCACCCACGAACACTCAGTCACGAACACTCAGTAAGGAGTGGATCGTGAGCGGGTCGTCCTGCCGCTGTTCTCCGTCCGCGGTCGGTCCTTGTCCTGTGATGCGCAGACAGGACCTCGCGTCGACGGAGGGTCTGTTCGATTGTGGCCGTAGCCGATGGCTTGGCACTGTTCGAGGCATCGTCCGCGTCTGAATCGTGAACTGAGGAGGCAACCCTCGTGGCTGTCGTTCTGGAACGTCGTCTGGCTCTCCTTGGAGGCGGCTTCTCCACCGACGACGACGGTCTGCTGGATGACTGGATGCTCGATCAGGTGCGGGCTCCTCGGCCCAAGGTGTGCTTCGCTCCGACAGCCAGTGGCGACGCTCCCGCCTACGTCGAGCAGTTTCTCGCGGCGTACCGGTCACGTTCCTGCGAGCCCAGTGTCTTGCAGCTGTTTCGGCGGGAGCTCGATGACGATGCCCTGCGAACGTTCCTGCTCTCTCAGGACGTCGTCTATGTGGGTGGGGGCAACACCGCGAATCTGCTGGCGGTCTGGCGTGCGCACGGCGTGGACCGACTACTGCGTGAGGCCTTCGACCGCGGGACCCTGCTGTGCGGCATCAGCGCCGGCGCCAACTGCTGGGCCGAGGGCTCGCATACCGACTCCTTCGGTCCGCTGACTCATCTCTCTGATGGGTTGGGCCTGCTGTCCGGCTCGGTCTGCCCCCACTACGACAGTGAGCCGGGGCGTCGATCGTCCTATCAGACGGCCGTGGCAGACCGCGCGCTTCCCGCGGGTTGGGCAGTGGAGGACGGCGTCGGCGCCCTCTTCACCGACGGCCAGTTGACGGACGCGGTGACTCGCACGCCTCAGGCCCGGCTTTATCGGGTAGAACCGGACGGAGACAACGGAGTCAGGGAACAAGCCCGGCCATGTCGTCTGCTCGGCCCAGCACACCAGCCCACTCCGCCCGCGTGAACTGATGATGTGTGAGCCCAGGCGGTGCCGGTGACTGAGTCAGTCTTTGCAGAGATCGAACAGGTCATGACTTCAGGCGGGACGGGCCCCTGCTGAGAGTTCAGCAGGGGCCCACGGTGCAGAGAGCTGCGGAAGGCCGGTACCTGTGCTCGACAAACGGCATGCCGGCCGGCATCAGCTACCGTCTGCTGCCGGTCTGACGGCCCGGCCTCACTTCAGATGTCGGGTGAAGAACTGGGCCGCGGCATCCCCCGCGAACTGCGGGACGCCGGTGTGCCCGCCGAGATGGGCGTGCAGGGACTTCTCCTTGGAACCGAAGGCGTCGAACAGGTCCAGGGCCGCCTGCCGGTTGTTCCCTTCGTCGTCCCACTGCAGCAGGACGTGCAGTGGAATGGTGACCTGCCGGGCCTCCTCGAACAGGGCGCGAGGCACGAAACTCCCGGCGAACAGAACGGCGGCCGAGATGCGAGGCTCGACCGCCGCCAGCCGGACGCCGATGGAGATCACTCCCCCCGAGTACCCGACCGGGCCGCCGATCTCGGGCAGCGCAAGGAGGGCGTCCAGGGCGGCCTGCCATTCCGGGACCGCCTTGTCGACCAGCGGGAGGACGAGGGCGTCGACGATCTCGTCGCTGACCGGCTCGCCGGCCTCCATCGCCCGGCGCAGGTCGGCGCGGGCCTGCTCGACGGCGGGCCAACGGGGCCGGTCGCCGCTTCCGGGAAGCTCGATGGTGGCCGTGGCGTAGCCCCCCGCCGCGGAGTGCCGGGCCCGGGCCACCAGTCGGGGGTACATCTTGCGCAGCCCGAGGGGAGGGTGGCCGAGCAGGATCAGTGGCGCCGGTGCGGATGCGGATGTGGGTGTCCACAGGATGCCGGGGATCTCACCGAGGGTGAATTCGCGTTCGAGAACGCCGTCGTCGAGGCGCTGCTCGGAAGTGAAATGCATGGTCGTGCCTTTCGGGAGTGCACTGGAACGGCGCTCCCGGACGACCTGCCTATCGCCCGACCGTGGCCCCGGAGGGGAGCACCCATGTCGATACTGCGTTCACGGGTACCACCTCCTCGTTCTCTCGCACGGCCACCGAAAACGTAGCAGTGGTCGTCCTCGTCCGCCAACGGGTTTTTGCGGAGTCTCCGAGCCGGATGCCACGGAGACACAACGCAGAGCTACTCGGGGTGTCGTCGCGACGGCTCATCCAGCCGGTCCCGGACCCACTTCGCCACCGTGCCAAGTAAAGAGCGGCCGGATGCCGGCAAGCCATGCCGGGATCTTCGCGGAATACTCCGGGGCCCTGCCGGTGAAACGGGGTGTGGTCCGCTGGGCGGAACATAGGGCGACATCGGTCTTCCGGCGGGGCACGCTCTCCGTGAACAGGGCAATGTCAGCGAGGGAGTTGATTGCTCCAGCCGGTCCGTCTGACTCGAACCTCGATTTCGTTTCGAGGGTGGCCGTGTGCCTCCGCTCTGCCGGATCACTGCTTCGGGGCGGGCTGTTGGAGTTCTCCGACCAAAATGACCTGGAGGTCGCGACGATGAAGATCCGAAACAAAATGTCTGTCCTGGCAGGGGCGTTTCTGGCCAGTGCCGGCATGATGGCCCTGGCGACCGGGGCAAGCGCCGCCACGCCGACTGCGGACTCAACAGGGGGCACCTCCGCCCGCATTACGGCCGCCGCGGCCGCGAGCAGCTACCACACGATCAAGAACCTGGCCTACAGCCAATGCGTCGACGCGCCGGGTGGGGTACTCAACGTCAGACTTCAGCTGGTCGGCTGTAACGGTTCCAGCACCCAGAATTGGGCGTTCGTGTCGACCGGGGCGCCGAATACCTACTACCTGGTGAATCAGGCAAGTGGGTACTGCGCCGAGGTCAACAACGGCACCAGCATCCCGGGAGAAGCCGTCGACGAATACCTCTGCGACGGGCTGGCATCGGAACAATGGGTGGAAACAGCCGTAATCATAAACCAGACGGCCGGCGTAAAGTTCACCCACGCGGGCACCAACCTGTGCCTCGACACGGTCGGCGGCGCCGGCAGCCAGCTCATGCAATGGAATTGCGACGATGCCCACCCGGCAGAGGCCCAGGTGTGGATCGTGAGCTGAGCCCACTTCGGGTTGAGCGGCAAGGAGCCTTTTCCAACCTCGGTTTGACGTCGTCAGATGCAGGGCGAGGACGGCCTTGACCAGGTCGGTGATGCGGGTGGTGCTGCAGCGGAGCTTGCGCAGCAGGCGCCAGGACTTCGGGGTGGCCATCGCCTGCTCGCCGAACGGGTCGGCGATGGCCTGCACGTTCATGCCGTGCTTCGTGTGTTTCCCGGAGTGGTACGGCCGGTCGGCGGCGACCCGGTCGATGGGAAGCAGGGTGCCGTCGAGGATGACGAAGGCCTTGATGGGTGGAGCTTCATCTGTTCCCGGACACCAGCCCCACGCCAACTCGCCGCCCGATCACCCAAGTTAAAACCGCTCACTGTCTCTCACAACCGCTGCCACGAACACGAGAGAGCGCAGCCGGGCCGCCCGCGTCTCGCGTGACCTTGGTGCGGAGCTGGACCGTGGAGAACGTTGACTCGATGGGGTTCGTGGTCCGTAGGTGAAGCCGGCCGGTCGTCACGGGACATCGAGGTCGAGCCCAACAACTCACTGAAACCACTCATTTCGCGGACTCCGCCCAGGAAATCACGAGTGAGAAACCGACATTCATCTTTTTCACCCCCGCCTTCGGCTATCCTCCGAAGGATTCCCCAGAGCTGAGCAGGGCCCGCCGGAGCCGGCTTCGCCCCAGGGCCGGGCGACAACTCGCCGGGCGGAGTCCCGTGTTCTCCTCCCCGTCCCCCGATCGTGCCCGACGGCCTTCCCGGATTCTCGAAGGAGCATGAATTGCGTGTGAATGTGCGTGTTCGACGGCGCCCGCAACTGACGGGATTTCGCGCAGTGGCAACAGTTGCGGTGTCCGCGGCCCTCGTCGTGCCCCTCGCTGCGACCCCGTCGAGTGCGAACACGGTCCACGAGAGTGCGGCGGTCCGCGAGAGCGCGGCCGTCGGCCCTCGGACGCTCTCGGCGGTCCGACAGGACGGCACTGCGCAGACACGCGCTCACCTGCGGGAGCTTGCGCGGAAGTTGGTGGAAGAAGGAGTGCCTGGGGTGATCGTGCGGGTGGACGACGGTCACGGCAGGCCCATCGAGATCTCCGAGCAGGCCGCCTGGACGAAGAAGGACCATCGGCTCAGGGCGGACGACGAGGTGCGGGAAGCGTCCAACACCAAGACGGTGATGGCCACCCTCGTCCTGCAACTGGTCGCTGAGCACAGACTCGCCCTCACCGACCCGGTCGACAAGTGGCTGCCCGGCCAGGTGCGCAACGGCAAGGCGATCACCCTGCGCATGCTGCTCAACCACACCAGTGGGTTGTTCGACTACACCGACGACCCCGCCCTCGCCCCGGCCCTCACTGGCCAGGACACCCACGTATGGACGTCGACGGAAATCCTGAGCCTGGTGAGCAGACACCCGGCACTGTTCGAGCCCGGCACCGAGTGGTCGTACAGCAACACCAACTACATCGCGATCGGCGCCGTCCTGGAGAAGGCCACCGGTAAGAGCCTTGCGGCGCTGGTGCGGGACCGGATCGCCGGACCCCTGGGACTCCGGCACACCTTCTACGCCACCGGCTCCGCCTGGCACGACCGGCACGCCCACGGCTACGAACCCGACGCCGCCCACATGCCACCGGACGTCCCCGAGGCGTTCAGGAACTACGCCGGACCGCAGCACGACGACCACGTGGACGTCACCGCCGACTACGTCACGGCCGACGGAGCGGATGCCGCGATCGTGTCCACCGCCGGTGACTGGTCCCGTTTCTACGGCGCGCTGATGTCGGGCCGCCTGCTGCCCGCCGCCCAACTGGCCGAGATGCGCACCACCGTGCCGGAGGACGGGCCGGGGGACCCGGACGAGCTCGGCTACGGGCTGGGCATCGAGACGGCGAAGACCGACTGTGGCACGGTCTGGGACCACGTCGGCATCGTCCCGGGCTATGCGACCTACAACGTCACCGACTCCACCGGCCGTCGCACGGCCGCCTTCTTCTTTGCCACGTCCACTCTCACCAAACAGGCGCACCAGACCGGCGCGGCCCTGATGGACGCGGTCAACTGCGCCATCTTCGACTGACCAGCGCGTTTCCGAGGGAGCCGCCTCCGGACCACGATGTGAAACGCCCAACTGAGCGGTTTCAACTTGGGTGATCGGGCGGCGAGTCGGCGTGGGGGTGGTGTCCGGGAACAGGTGAAGCTCCTGGCAGACGGGTTGTCGACCAAGGCCAAGTCGCGCCCGCAACAGGGGGGATCTCCTGGTGACTGAGCGCACCGAGTGCGGCGAGGCCAGATCTTGAGATCTTGTATGGATGCATCGGCTGCTGGGCCAGGGCCGAGAGCACAGCGGCACATCCGCGTACGCGTACGCGGGCGGGGCTCGGCGGCTGGCGGCTGGCTGCAGGGCCTGTTGTGCTCCGCGGTGGGGTCAGCCCCGGCTGGCCGTGGTGTCCTGTTCGGCGCCGCGCATGCGGGGCATCGAGCGCAGTTGCCGGGTGTGGCGCTGCTGGAGGGCGATGGCGCGCCGGAGGTAGTCGGTGATGGTAGCGATCTGCTGGGGGGTGTAGTTGTCGGCGACCATCTGATGGCCTTCGTCGACCAGGGGGGCCATGAGGTCGTAGGCGGCCTTCTGGAAGGCGGGGGTGGCGCGGACAATGCTCTTGCGGCGGTCGGTGGGGTGGGGGGAGCGGGCGAGGTGGCCGGCCTTTTCCAGGCGGTCCAGGAGTGCGGTGGTGCTTCCGGTGGTCAGACCGAGGCGTTCGGCGAGCTGGCTGGGCAGGGCTTCAGGTAGTTCGAGGAGCAGGATTTCCAGGCAGCGCAGGTCGGTCTCGTTGATTCCGAAGAGCCGGGCGAGTTCGCGGTCGAAGTCGTCGACGGCGGCTTGGTAGGCGCGGGTGGCCTCACCGAGACCCTGCTGCGATGGTTCCTTGGCGTCGGCGGTCTCGGCACTCATGACAGCGCGGTCCCTTCACAGTCCTTTAGCTCGTCTCTCAAGGTACCCGAGGAAAAGGCGGGTTCGGGAACGGGTCGGCGGCGCTCCGGTCCTGGTGGGCCGGGGCGCCGCCCGGACGTCGCTTCCGTGCGGGGTAGCCGGTTCAGGCGGCGTGGATGACCTCGCGGAGCTTGCGGGCCATCTCCGCTACGGCGGGCTTGGGGCCGCCGCTGTGGGAGTTGACGGCGGAGTCAATGATCAGGTCGAGGGTCCGGCGGAAGTTGTCGACCTCTTCGGGGACCTTGGCCAGGAGGGTGGAGATCGTGGAGGTGATGGTGCCGCCGACGTGGTCGGTGATGTCGGCGGTGTTCTTGCCGCCGAGGTCCAGGTCCTTCATCTTTTCGGCCAGGATGCGGCCGACCAGTCCGGTGGCGGTCGTCATGGCCTTGCCGGTGGCCATGCCGGACTTGGTGGAGGAGACCGGGCCGGGGTTGGCGGCGACCATGAGGTGGACGGTGCCGTGGGCGGCGGTGCGCAGGGTCTGGGCCTCGGCGGGGGTCAGGACGGTGTCGGTCATGGTTCTGCTTCCTTTGTGAGAGGTTGCCGCTCCGCAGGGAGCGGGTGGTGCCACTGCCGGGGTCGGCAGCGGTCTGCCAGTGCTCGTCGGCTCAGTGCCCGACGGCTCAGTGCCCGACGGCTCAGTGCCCGTCGGCGTGGGAGGCGATGGGCCTGCGGGGCAGGGTGAAGCACAGGGCGGTGCAGAGCAGGAACGCGCCCACGGTCCACAGCCCGGCCTGGTCGATGGCCGCGGTCATGCCGCGGCTGAGGTGGGAGAAGAAGACGTTGCCGATGACGGCCGCGCCCAGTGCTCCGCCGAACTGCTGGGCGGTGGAGAAGATCCCGGAGGCGCCGCCGGCCAGGTGCTCGGGCACGGCGGAGAGCACGATGTTGACCAGCGGGATGATGATCAGACCCATGCCTGTGCCGGACAGGACCAGGCCGGGAACCAGGGGCCAGGCGCCGGTGTGGTGGGCGGCGGAGTGCTGGGTGGCGTAGTGGACCCAGAAGTAGCCGCAGGCGATGATCAGGCCGCCGACGATCAGGGTCTTGCGGCCGTACTTGGCGACCAGGCCGTCCACCATCGGCGCGGAGATGATCGCGCCCGCGGAGGAGGCGACCATGACGACGCCGGCCTGCGTCGCGCTGTACTGCTGCCCGGCCTGGAGCCAGATGGTGAACGCCAGGGCGAAGCCGGTCATGCTGCCGTAGAAGACCAACTGGATCAGCAGGCCGCCGCTGAAGGCGGCCTTGCGGAACAGGGCCGCGGGCAGCAGCGGGTGCTCGACGCCGCGCCTGGACTCGAACACGGTCAGCCCGAGCAGGGCCACCACGCCCGCGGCCAGCAGCAGCCAGCCCCACAGCGGCCAGCCGTTGTCGCGGCCCTGCACCAGCGGGAGCACGATCGCCACCAGCGCACCGGCCAGGACCAGACTGCCGAGCAGGTCGATCCGGCCGCGCGCCCGCTCCTGCATCGCGGGAATCCACTTCGCACCCAGGGCCAGGACGAGCAGTGCGACAGGGATGTTGACGGCGAAGATGGTGCGCCAGCCCCATCCGAACAGGTTCCAGTCGGTCAGCACGCCGCCGAGCACGATGCCCGCGGAGACCGCGAGACCCGCCATGGCGCCGTAGACGGCGAAGACCTTGCCGCGTTCCTTCTCGTCGAACATGGTCCGAAATGAGGCCAGGACCTGCGGCATCAGCACGGCAGCGGACACGCCCTGGACGGCGCGGGCACCGATGAGCGTGCCGGGACTGTCGGCGACGGCGCCGGCCAGGCTGGCGAGCGCGAACAGGGCGGTGCCGCCGAGGAAGAGGTTCTTGCGGCCGTAGCGATCGCCCAGGTGCCCGGCGATGATCAGCGCCGCCGCGAAGCCGAGCATGTAGGCCGAGACGGTCCACTGCAGCTGCGCGGAGTCGGCGTGCAGGCCGCGCCCGATCGAAGGCAGGGCGGTGTTGACGATCGAGCCGTCGATCATGTCCATCAGTGCGGCGATGATCATGATGATCGCGGCGGCCCAGCGCTTCGGGTACGCCCCCGTGGTGGTGGCCAGTGCGGGAGGGGCCCCGGCGGTCCTGGTGGACATGAGATCTCCCAAGTGTCTCGTCACGTGATATCCCTCGATGAACATGTCTCTCGTTCTTCGAGCTACTTGAGATTGAAGGCAAGCCTCTCGATTGTCAAGCGGGACCCATCAGGCATCGCCTGACCTGCGAAGGGGTGCACCTCAGAGGGTGTCGCGCATGGATCGTTCGACTTTCGAGCAATCCTCTTCCAGTGTGGAATATAGCTCGATCGTCAAGTCACATGACATTCGACTTAGTCGATACTCGTGCCATCTTGGGCTGCCGCCCAGGGGAAGGACCACTCACCATGACCCTCAGGACCGCGGTCGCCGTGGCCGCCGACCGAACCGCTCCCGCTCTCCGCACCGCCATCACGGAGGCATGAGATGACGCACGCACTGATCATCGGCTCCGGCGTCGCCGGCCCCGTGACGGCCATGGCACTGCAGCGCGCGGGCATCGCCTCGACCGTCTCCGAACGCGACGCCGGGCCCGCTAACCTGCGCGGCTCGTGGCTGAACTTCCAGGCCAACGGCATGGACGCCCTGCAGGCCATCGACGCCGACGCCGGGGTCGACTCCCTGGGCTTCCCCGTCGAGAGCATCAGCTTCATCAACGGCACCGGCAAGTCCCTGGGCCGCATGCCGATGGCCGCCCGCCGCCCCGACGGGCGCTCCTCGCAGATGCTCCCCCCGGGCCGACCTGTACACCGTGCTGCAGAAGATGGCGGCCGACCGCGGGGCGCAGGTCGTGCACGGCAAGCAGTTCGTCGGCGCGCAGACGCTGTCCAACGGTGGCGTGCGCGCCCGGTTCGCCGACGGCTCAAGCGCCGTCGGGGACCTGCTGATCGGCTGCGACGGCATCCACTCACGCGTGCGCACCGCCATCGACCCCAAGGCCGACAAGCCGCGCTACGTTCCGGTCCTGAACACCGGCGGTTACATACCCGGCTTCCGGGTGGACGTGCCCGCGGGCGAGTTCCGCATGCAGTTCGGCACCCGCTGCTTCTTCGGCTGGGCACCCACCCCCGACGGCGGCATCGTGTGGTTCGCCAACCCCCCGATGGTCAACGAACCCAAGCGGGGCGAGCTGTCAGCCATCGGCGACGCCCAGTGGCGCCGCCGGCTGCACGAGTTGATGAAGGGCGACGTCGGCCCTGCGCACGAGATCATCGACGCCGCGCCGGACCAGATCACCGCGTGGCCCACCTACGACCTGCCCATGGTCGAGAAGTGGCACAACGACCAGAACATGATCATCATTGGTGACGCGGCCCACGCCACCGCGCCCTCCGCCGGGCAGGGGGCGTCCATGGCGCTGGAGGACGCGGTCATCCTCGCCCAGTGCCTGCGTGACTGCCCCGACACCACCAGCGCCTTCGTCACCTTCGAGGCCCTGCGCCGCGCCCGCGTCCAGAAGATCGTCAAGCACGGCAACCGGGGCTCGAACAGCAAGGCCGCCGGCCCCGTCGGCCGCGTCATCCGAGATCTGATGCTGCCCGTGATCTTCAAGCAGGCCGCCAAGGGCGACGGGAAGTCGATGATGTGGCTCCAGGGTCATCACATCGACTTCGAGGCGCGTATCACGCCCGCCGCCTGACAGCACCGCCTCGCCCTACGGGGCCGGGCCGGCGTCGGCAGTGTGCCGTCGGCTGACGTACAGCAGCGGGCCGTGCCGCGCGTGCCTGCGCAGACGGGGCATCCGGCACGTGATCCCGGAGCAGACCGACAGCCAGGCCGCACACGTACGCAAAGGCTCACGCGGTGGGCGGTCACCAGGCTTCGACGAGGAGCGGTACAAGAAGCGCGGCTACGTCTCCCTCGGCACACCACCACCGCAGCAGCCCTCGTCAGCCGGCTCCGCACATGGTCGGCCGGACAGGTCCTAGGCGTTCGCCTCGGCGATGTACGAGCCGTACTCGGGACGGCCCGCGATGTCGTACGACTGGACGGAGACGCCCGCCGTGGTGACCCGCCCGCCGGTGTGCCGGAACTTCGTCGGCACGGCGCCCTCCTGGAAGAAGCGGCGGCCGGAGCCCAGCACCACCGGGAACGTCACCAGGTGGAGGGTGTCGACCAGGCCGAGGTCCAGCAGGGAGCGGACCAGCGCGCCGCTGCCGTGCACCTGGAGCTCGCCGTCGGCGCGCTCCCTGAGGGCCGTGACCTCCTTGGCGAGGTCTCCGGCGAGGACCGTGGTGCCGGACCAGCCGGGGTCGGTCAGGGTCGCGGACGGGACGTACTTCGGGAGTGCGTTGAGCCTGGCCGCGATCGGGTTGCCGGGGTCGGTGATCTTCGGCCAGTAGGCCGCGAAGATGTCGTACGTACGGCGGCCGAGCAGGAAGGCGCCGGCCCGCTCGAAGACCTCGGCGACGAACCGGCCGAAGTCCTCGTCGCCGTACCGGAAGCTCCAGCCGCCGTGGGTGAAGCCGCCGCTGGGGTCTTCCTCGGGGCCGCCGGGCGCCTGGTAGACGCCGTCGAGGGTGACGAACATGGTGGAGACGAGTCTGCCCATGAGGGGTGCCTGCTTCCCGGGGTGCGGTCTGTTGTCATCAGCTCAGACCCGCGGGGCGCCGGCAAGTCATCGGTCGGCGGCAGGGCACCTCATCCCGCGTGGGTCGAGAACAGTCCGCCGGTCGGGCCCTGCTTGTCGCCGCCCTGCGCCTTCTTCAGCGCGTTGGCGAGGCTCTCGATGGTGAGCGACTGGAGGATCACCCGGCCGTTGCCCTCCAGGGTGGCCAGGGAGAGGCCCTCACCGCCGAAGACGGCGTTCATGACGCCCTGGCGGTTGAGGCCGCCGACGCGCTGGACGCCGTACTGGATGCCCTCCTCGAAGGCGACGACGCAGCCCGTGTCGACCTCGATACGGCCGCCGAAGTCGGCGGGGTTCAGGTCGATGAAGTTGCCCGCGCCGGCGATGATCACGGTGCCGTGGCCGGTGAACTTCTCCAGGATGAAGCCCTCGCCGCCGCTCATGCCGGTGCGGCCGCCGGAGAAGGCGATGCCGAACTCGACGGTGGACTCGGCGGCGACGAAGGCGTCCTTCTCGGCGAACCACGCGCGCGTGCCGTTCAGCTCCAGGGCGCGCATCTCGCCCGGGAGCACGCCCGCGAAGCCGACGGTGCCCTCGCCGCCCTGGGAGGTGAAGTACTGGAACGCCAGCGACTCACCGGCGAGCATGCGCTGGCCGACCTGCATGGCGGTGCCCATGGCCTGGCGCAGCATGCCGCCCATGCCACCGCCGCCGCCCTGCGGCTGGCCGCCGTTGCCCGACGGGCCGCTCAGCCGGGTCTCCATGGTCACGTTCGTCGTCTTGAACAGGAACTTGCCGGCCTCGCAGTAGACGGTCTGGCCGGGGTGCAGGTTGACGACCGCCATCTGCATGGCGTTGCCGACGATTTCTTGCTGAAGAGTCACGAGGGGAGAACGCGAGAGGCCGTGCGAAGAGTTCCGCCGGTCCCCGGTCCGCCGAACTCGGTGTCCGTTCGCCGCCAGCACCCCCGTGTCCCGGTCGCTGGGATGTACCCATGACAACGACTTACGGATTCCTGCACGGCAAGGTGGCCCTGGTGACCGGCGGCAGCCGGGGCATCGGCGCGGCGACGGCACTGCGGCTCGCCGGGGAGGGCGCGGACGTGGCCGTCACCTACGTGAACGGCAAGGAGGCGGCCGAGGACGTCGTACAGCGGGTCGAGGCACTGGGCCGTCGGGCGGTGGCCCTGCGCGCGGACTCCGCGGACGCGGACGAGGCGGCGGGCGCGGTGGAGCGCACGGCTCGGGCTCTGGGCGGGCTCGACGTGCTGGTCAACAACGCCGGTCTGGGCGTGCTGGGTCCGCTGTCCGGCCTGTCGCCCGCCGATGTCGACCGGGTCCTGGCGGTGAACGTCCGCGGGGTGTTCCTGATTTCGCAGGCGGCGGCCGCACGGATGGGGTCCGGCGGGCGGATCATCACGATCGGCACGTGCATGACGCACCGGGTGCCGGGGCCCGGCGGAACGCTGTACGCCATGAGCAAGTCGGCTCTGGTCGGCCTGACGAAGGCGCTGGCACGCGAACTCGGGGACCGCGGGATCACGGCGAACATCGTGCACCCCGGTCCGATCGACACCGACATGAATCCGGCGGACGGCCCCTATGCGGCGGGGCAGGCCGCGATGACGGCGCTGGGGCGCTTCGGCACGGCGGGCGAGGTGGCGTCGACGGTGGCGTATCTCGCAGGGGCGGACTACGTCACGGGCGCGGAGTTCGCGGTGGACGGAGGGCACGCGGCCTGACGTTCAGCGGCCCGGGCCGGGCCGCTGATGTCGGTCACCGTCCAGGAAAGGCGGTCCCGGCCCTCCACCGGGAACGCCGCACGCGCGAGCACCCGGTCGACCAGCGAGGCGCGCCGGTGTCGGGGGCCGGTGCGCCTCGCGGGATCAGCCGCCGAGTTCCTGGTACCGGGCGTCGAGCTCCGATGCGCCCGTCTCCGTGGGCGAGCCGTACAGCCGCAGCCGGGAGATTCCGCCGTCCGGGAAGATGTCCACGCGCGCGTGCGTGCCGACGGCAGGGGTCGGCAGGACGAAGCGGTGGTTCGTGTCCGGCTGGAGGCGGGTGCGCGGGAGGATCTCCCGCCAGTCGCCGTCCTCGCCGTCCTTCACCGCCACCGACGCCCAGCCCGCGCTGTTGCCCTTCAGGTACGCCGTGTCGATCTCGATCGCGCGGATCTGGGACTGGGCGGCGAGCCGGTAGCTGATCCAGTCGTTGCCCCGGTCGCGGCGGCGGCGCGTCTCCCAGCCGTCGTCCATCTTGCGGGAGCGGCCCGGCTGGATGGTGTTGGTGGCCGGCGAGTAGAAGAGGTTGGAGGCGTCCTCGACCCGGCCGCCGTTCTCCAGGGCGACCACGTCAAAGGTGCCGAGCACGGCGAGCCACTCGGGGTCGGGCACGACCTCGCCGTACACGCGCAGGCGCGCGATGCCGCCGTCGGGGTGCTGGTTGACGCGGAGGTGGGTGAAGCGCTGTTCGACGGAGACGGTGAAGCCGTTCGCCGCGTGGCCGCCGACGGGGGTGCGGGGGACGAGCGTCGTCCATTTCACGTCGTCGCCGAGGAGTTCCTCCGGGGACGGCGAGCCGGCGACCGACGTGCCCTCGACCGACACCGCCTGCGGGTAGTTGCCGCGGAAGTGGGCCGTGTCGACGACGATCCCGCGGACGACGCCGGCGGCGCCGAGCCGGACCAGTGCCCAGTCGTGGTCTTCCGCGGTGGGCCAGGGATGGCCGGCCGAGGCCCCGCGGCGGCGGCGTGTCTCCCAGCCGTCCATGATCTTGCCCTTGTGCCCGAAGTACTCGGGGTCGAACTCGGCCCGTCCCGGCACCAGCAGGTTCTCCCGCTGGGCGAAGAACTCGTCGTTGGCGGCGACGACCCCGGCACCGAGTTGCCGGGCGGCGAGGTCGGCGTACCGGGTGAAGGGGAAGTCGGCGGTGCGGTAGTCCGCGTACGGGTCGCCGCCGGAGTAGGGGTGCGCGTCGCCGGTGAAGGTCGGGATCGCCGTCAAAGGTGTTCCTTTCGGTGTCGGCCGCTGCGGGTGCGGGTGCGGGAGGCAGGAGAAGGGGTCAGGGGGTGCGGGTGAGCAGGCGGCCCTGCGGGGGCGTGAACTCGCCGTCCGCGACGATGCGTTCGCCGCGCAGCCAGGTGGACTTCACGACGCCGTGGAGGGTCTTGCCCGCGTACGCGGTGACCCGGTTGCGGTGCTGCAGGCCCGCCGGGTCCACGGTGAACGTCTCGTCGGGTGCGAGGACGGCGAAGTCGGCGTCCCGGCCGGCCGCGATGGCGCCCTTGCGGTCGTCGAGGCCGACGAGCGCGGCCGTGCGGGCCGACATCCAGCGGACCACGTCCTCAAGACCGTGGCCGCGCTTACGGGCTTCCGTCCATACGGCGGCGAGGCTGAGCTGGAGGCCGGAGATACCGCCCCAGGCCGTCGCGAAGTCGCTCGTCTTGAGGTCGGCCGTGGAGGGCGAGTGGTCGGTGACCACGCAGTCGACGGTGCCGTCGGCCAGCGCCTGCCAGAGCAGGTCCTGGTTGGCCGCCTCGCGGATGGGCGGGCAGCACTTGAACTCGCTGGCGCCGTCCGGGACTTCCTCGGCGGTGAGGGTGAGGTAGTGCGGGCAGGTCTCGACGGTGAGGCGGACGCCGTCCGCCTTGGCCGCCGCGATCAGCGGCAGCGCGTCGGACGAGGACAGGTGCAGGACGTGCACGCGCGCGTGCAGGCGTCTCGCCTGGGCGATCAGCTGGGCGATCGCCGTGTCCTCCGCGTCGCGCGGGCGGGAGGCGAGGAAGTCGGCGTACCTCGGGCCGCCCTGCTGCGGGGCGGCCTCCAGGTGGTGGGGGTCCTCGGCGTGCACGATCAGCAGGCCGTCGAAGGAGGCGATCTCCGCCAGCGACCGGGCCAGCTGCTCCTGGTCGAGATGCGGGAACTCGTCGACGCCGGACGGCGACAGGAACGCCTTGAAGCCGAAGACACCGGCCTCGTGCAGCGGGCGCAGGTCCTTGACGTTGTCGGGCAGCGCTCCGCCCCAGAAGCCGACGTCGGTGTGCGCCTTGTCGGCCGCGACCTGCTGCTTGACGCGGAGGTTCTCGACGTTCGTGGTCGGCGGGAGGGAGTTGAGCGGCATGTCGACCAGGGTGGTGATGCCGCCGGCCGCCGCCGCGCGGGTGGCGGTCCAGAAGCCCTCCCACTCGGTACGGCCGGGATCGTTCACGTGGACGTGGGTGTCGACCAGACCGGGCAGCAGGACGTCGTCGCCGAAGTCCTCCAGGCGGGCGCCCTCCGGGACGGGGGCGCCGTACGGCAGTACGGCCGTGATCGTCCCGGCGGACACGGCGACCGAGGCGGCCCGCGTCCCCTCCGGGGTGATGACGCGCGTCGAGCGCAGCACCAGTTCAGCGTCGGACACCCGGACCCCTCTCTCTGCCGCCGTTTTACTTCCGGGAAACGGGATTTACACCCATGTAACGGAATTCAACGTTCTGTTGAAGGAGTCTTCACTCCCGCTCCCGCGCCGTCAAGGGCACACTGCTTCTCGGGGCCTCACAGGCGCCCACTCTGGACGTTTCCACAAAGCGGAATTACAATTCCGGCAAGCAGAACGTAGCTACGTACGATCAGGGAGTCAACCGACTGACGGGTAGGCTTCTGCCCTTCCCGCCAGCCCCGAAAGGAACGCGCCGTGCCGACGTCCAGCGCCAGCACCACCGACTCCGCCAAGTCCAGCGGCGGCGGGGTCCAGTCCCTCGAGCGTGCCTTCGATCTGCTGGAGCGGATGGCGGACGCGGGCGGCGAGGTGGGCCTCAGCGAGCTGTCCGCGAGCAGCGGGCTGCCGTTGCCGACGATCCACCGGCTGATGCGCACGCTGGTCGTCTGCGGCTATGTGCGCCAGCAGCCGAACCGGCGGTACGCGCTCGGGCCCCGGCTGATCCGGCTCGGCGAGTCGGCGTCCCGGCTGCTGGGCACGTGGGCGCGGCCGTACCTCGCGCGGCTGGTCGAGGAGACCGGGGAGACGGCGAACATGGCGCTGCTCGACGGGGACGAGATCGTGTACGTGGCGCAGGTGCCGTCGAAGCACAGTATGCGGATGTTCACCGAGGTGGGCCGGCGGGTGTTGCCGCATTCCACGGGGGTGGGCAAGGCGTTGCTGGCGAATGTGCCGGACGCCGAGGTGCGGGCGCTGCTGGGGCGGACCGGGATGCCTGCGGCGACCGAGAAGACGATCACCACTCCGGAGGGGTTCCTGGACGCCCTGGCGGAGGTGCGGCGGCTGGGGTACGCCGTGGACGACAACGAGCAGGAGGTGGGGGTGCGGTGCCTGGCGGTGTCCGTGCCGGATTCGCCGACTGCGGCCGCCATTTCGATCTCCGGGCCCGCGGGGCGGGTCACGGAGGCGGCGGTCGAGAAGATCGTGCCGGTGCTGCAGCAGGTGGCCGTTGAGTTGTCCGAGGCGTTGGTGAGTTCAGGAGCCTAAGGGGTAGGGCCCGCCTCGCCGTGGGCGGGTGCGGGTCGCGTTGCGGCTGGTCGCGCCCACGCGGCGGAGCCGCAAATCAATACAGCCCCGCGCCCCCAGGTTGGCGATCCTGGCGGCGTTTCAACGTCTCGGCTCTCCGAACAGGTCCACCGCCTGGCGTACGTCCGACAGGCCTCGGGACAGGGCGCTCATCGAGCCGATCGCGCCCGCTATCAGTAACAGGGAGCGGCGCAGGCGCGGGATCTCCGGCATGCCGCCCGTCGCCATCGCCGCCAGGGCCGCCAGTTCGTCCTCGGCTATCGCGCGGTCCGGGAACTCGGCCGGATGTGCGGCCAGTTCGCGGCGCAGCCGGGAGACCGCCGTGCGTAGTTCCGTCACCCTCGGATCCTCGTCCTTGCCGGTCACTGGCCTCTGCCCCAAGCTCCGCAACACAGCTCTCCCCCCTCGCCAGGTGCCCAGGACGGTGGTCGGGCGCCCGGGGACGCGGGTCAGTAAACGCCCTTCCGTACGGAAAGCGCTACAGCGCGGACCGAATTTCAGTCCTTGGGAACCGCCCGCCCGCCCCGGCGTCGGGTATGCAGGACGCATGACGGACACGCATGACCGGATCGCCGGGCTGCTGCTCGCCGCCGGCGGTGGCAGACGGCTCGGCGGGCGACCCAAGGCGCTGCTGACACATCGGGGCCGGCCGCTGGTGGAGTACGCGGTCGGGGTACTGCGCGCGGGCGGCTGCGGGCCGGTGCACGTGGTCCTGGGGGCCCGTGCGGACGACGTGCGGGAGCGGGCCGAACTGGGCGGCTGCGTGGTCGTGGAGAACCCGGACTGGGCGGAGGGCATGGGGTCCTCGCTGCGGGTGGGGCTGGAGTCGCTCGCCGGGGCGGGGGTGCGGGCGGCCCTGGTGTCACTGGTGGACCAGCCGGGGATCGGGGGCGCGGCCGTGGCGCGGGTGCTCGGCGGGTACCGGGACGAGGACTCGCTGGTGTCGGCCGCCTACGACGGGGTGCGCGGGCATCCCGTGCTGTTCGGCGCCCGGCACTGGGCGGGGATCGCCGCGAGCGCGACCGGCGACCGGGGCGCCCGCGCCTATCTCAGGGCCCACGAGGACACGATCACGCTCGTCGAGTGCGGGGACGTGGCCGAGCCGTACGACATCGACACGGAAGCGGACCTGGGACACCTTGAGTGAACGGGATGGCACTGAGCGCCACCTTGGCTCGACTCGGAGAATCTCGACATCAACAAACCATTGAACTTCCACAATGAGGAAACTAGTATCCACTGTTCAGAAGCGTCTGCCTCTGATCGGATGCGCTTCGCTCCACCCGGAACGACTGGCACCCGGTGCCACCGCTGAAGGAAGTGACAGCTCATGTCCGCACCAGCGCCGTCTCCGCCGGCCATCGTCGACGCCGCGCCCCTGCCCCGGCAGGAGGAGGTCCTCACCGGCGCGGCGCTCGCCTTCGTGGCCGAGCTGCACCGGCGGTTCTCGCCGCGCCGCGCCGAACTCCTCGCCCGCCGCGCCGAGCGCCGCGCCGAGATCGCCCGTACCTCGACCCTGGACTTCCTCCCGGAGACCGCCGCCGTCCGCGCGGACGACTCCTGGCGGGTGGCGCCCTCCCCCGCGGCGCTCGACGACCGCCGGGTCGAGATCACCGGCCCGACCGACCGCAAGATGACCATCAACGCCCTCAACTCGGGCGCCCGGATCTGGCTCGCGGACTTCGAGGACGCCTCCGCCCCGACCTGGGAGAACGTCGTCCTGGGCCAGCTGAACCTGATCGACGCCTACACCCGGACCATCGACTTCACGGACCCGGCGAGCGGCAAGTCGTACGCACTGCGCCCGGACGAGGAGCTCGCGACGGTCGTCATGCGGCCGCGCGGCTGGCACCTGAACGAGCGGCACGTCGAGGTCGACGGCGAGCAGGTCCCCGGCGCCTTCGTCGACTTCGGGCTCTACTTCTTCCACAACGCCCAGCGGCTGCTCGACCTCGGCAAGGGGCCGTACTTCTACCTCCCGAAGACCGAGTCGCACCTCGAAGCCCGGCTCTGGAACGACGTGTTCGTCTTCGCGCAGGACTACGTCGGCATCCCGCAGGGCACCGTCCGCGCCACCGTGCTGATCGAGACGATCACGGCCGCGTACGAGATGGAGGAGATCCTCTACGAACTGCGCGACCACGCCTCGGGGTTGAACGCCGGGCGCTGGGACTACCTGTTCTCCATCGTGAAGAACTTCCGTGACGGCGGGCCCCGGTTCGTCCTGCCGGACCGCAACGCCGTGACGATGACCGCCCCGTTCATGCGGGCGTACACCGAACTCCTCGTCCGCACCTGCCACAAGCGCGGCGCGCACGCGATCGGCGGCATGGCGGCCTTCATCCCGTCCCGCCGGGACGCCGAGGTCAACAAGGTCGCCTTCGAGAAGGTGCGCGCCGACAAGGACCGCGAGGCGAACGACGGTTTCGACGGCTCCTGGGTCGCCCACCCCGACCTGGTCCCGATCGCCATGGAGTCCTTCGACCGGGTCCTCGGCGACAAGCCGAACCAGAAGGACCGGCTGCGCGAGGACGTCCACGTCGAGGCCGCCGACCTGATCGCGGTCGACTCGCTGGAGGCGAAGCCCACCTACCCGGGTCTGGTCAACGCCGTCCAGGTGGGCATCCGTTACATCGAGGCGTGGCTGCGCGGCCTCGGCGCGGTGGCCATCTTCAACCTCATGGAGGACGCGGCCACCGCGGAGATCTCGCGTTCGCAGATCTGGCAGTGGATCAACGCCGGTGTCGAGTTCGAGAACGGCGAGAAGGCCACGCCTGAGCTGGCCCGCAGGATCGCCGCCGAGGAACTCGCCGCCATCCGCGCGGAGACCGGCGAGGAGGCCTTCGCGGCCGGCCACTGGCAGCAGGCCCACGACCTGCTGCTCACCGTCGCCCTCGACGAGAACTACGCGGACTTCCTGACGCTGCCCGCGTACGAGCAGCTGCGCGGCTGACCTACTCCGGCGCCGGCTTGTCCGAGTGGCCCAGGGACTTCCCCGGGGCCACTCGGTCGCGTACGGCCTGCTTCACGGCGGTGGGCTCGGGGAAACCCTGCTCGCGCCGGTCCCACACCACCTCGTCACCGACCCGTACGACGAAGATCCCGCCCTTGCCCGGCTTCAGCGCCAGCTCCGTCAGCTCGGTCTCGAAGGTGGTCAGCAGTTCCTGCGCCAGCCAGGCCGCCCGCGGCAGCCAGCGGCACTGGGTGCAGTACTCGATCTCGACGCGGCGGCTCTCACTCATCCCGGCATGGTAACCGAAGGTGATCACACGGGGAGATCACCGGCGAAGTGGCAGGCGGCCCGCTGTCCGGCCGGTGTGAGCACGAGCTGCGGGTCGGTCTCCGCGCAGACCGTCCGCTCCGGGTGCGCCGGCGGTGCAGAGGTGCTGCGGGTTGCCGTAGACGTCGGCGACGTGCCGTACTCGACGATCCTGCCGAGGGCAGCGACGCCCTGTGCACCTGCGGCGAGGTCGCGGCATCGTCCTCGCCCTGCGGGACGTGTCCAGCGAGCAGGGCATCGCCCGGCTGCTCGTCAGCCGAGGTGTACCGACCAGTCCTGCTGGGCCGCGGGCTTGCCGTGCAGGTCGGGAACCCGCTTCAGCCACTCCGGGCGGCCCTGCCGGGTCCTGGCCGCGCGGGCGGCCTCCTCGGCCACGAGCTGGTCGCGGCTCGGGAAGTCGGTGGGGAGCCACTCGGCGGAGGCCCGCACCCGGGCCAGCAGATAGCCGACGTAGGCCTCGCGCATCTCGTCGGGCGTGCCGAAGTCGGTGAGCCAGGCGTCCGGCACCTCGGCTAGGACGTCCCGGAGCAGCTTCTCGGTCACCCTGGGTGCGAGTTCGGCGTCGGCGGCCCGGGTGTCGGGGCCGTACCGGCCGAGGGCGTGATGACGGAAGTCGTACGCCTTCCCGGGGGCCGAGGTGTCCCAGCGGTGGTGGAAGACGAGGGCGGCGCCGTGGTCGATGAGCCACAGGCGCGGGGGTGCGATGCCGAGGGTCGGCCAGACCATGAGGTTGGAACTGTGCACTGTGCGGTCGACGTTGACGGTGAGCGCGTCCAGCCAGACGATCCGGCCCGCCTCCAGCGGGTCCACCGGGAAGACCTCGGCGATCTGCGGGGTGAAGTCCTCGGCACCGGGCAGGAAGTCCATCCCGAGGTTGACTCCGCCGCTGGCCGCGTGCAGGTCGCGCACCTCCTGGTGCGGCTCGTCCCCGGCGATCGCCGGGTCGAAGTGCACCAGGACCAGCTCGGGGAACCGCAGCCCGAGCGCCCGCGCCAGCTCCCCCACGATCACCTCGGCGACCAGCGCCTTGTACCCCTGCGCGGACCCGGTGAACTTCACGACGTAGGTGCCGAGGTCGTCGGCCTCGACGACTGCGGGCACGGAACCACCGGCCCTCAGGGGTTCGATGTAGCGGGTTGCAGCGACCTCTCTCATCATCTTCCAGGGCTCCACCGGTGTTTTGCCTTACTTTCCACGACCGTGCGGCTCCTGCTTCGAGTCTCCCGCATGAAGAGAGCATAGTGACCGAGCATGACCTGCGACCGTGGCGGATACTGCATGATCAGGCAGCGGTGCCTGGGCCGGCGACGCACGGTGTTCTGCACGGTCATCGCACCGGCGGAGAAGGCACTTCCGGGTGGGGGCAGGTAGTGGGGACACACACCGTACGGCTGGGTATCGGTGCGGCCGTGATCGCCGTCATGACGACGGTCTCGGCGTGCGGCGGCAACTCGAAGCCGTGCGCCGGAGTGGGCGTCGAGTCCGGCGTAGGGGTGATGTTCCTCCAGGAGGGCTACACCGACCTTGACGGCGCCTCCTACGAGCTGTGCGCACGCGGCAAGTGCGTCAAGGGCGAACTCGAACGGGAGGACATCACACGGGTGAGCCTCCCCCTCCCCGACGACGTCGACCCCGAGACCGGAACGGTCCGCTTCCGGGTCACTCCTGAGGGAAGCCGCAGGCCCGAGATCGACGCCTCCTCCGCCGTGCGGCTCACCCACCAGTCCGACGGCTGCGGCGGCGGCGCCTACAGCCGGGGACTCGCCTTCACCAAGGAAGCCGGACTGACCACGAGAATCCCGCCGAGCGTGTCGGCCGCCTGGCGCCATCGCCTCAGGGCACTGGCCTCCCCCTCCGGATCCCCCTGATCCAGGCGAACAGACCGCCCCCGCCGAGCGCCTCGCCGCCGGGTCCTGACCGGCAAGTCCCGGGCCGTCCCGGCCTGCCCGACTGCCGTAAAACACCTAGGCGGTTTCGTTTGGATCACCTGGCTGACCAGAGGAAGATGCTCGCAACGTGGAGTCCGGCCAGGTAGACGGCTGCTGTCTTCTCGTAGCGGGTGGCCATGCCTCGCCACTGTTTCAAGCGGTTGATGCAGCGTTCGACCGTGTTGCGTTGCTTGTAGGTGTCGCGGTCGAAGGCGGGTGGCCCGCCACCCCGGCTGCCGCGTCGCAGACGGTGGCCGCGTTGATCGGCCGGCACGGGGATGACCGCCCGGCTGCCGCGCCGCCTGAGGTGTTCACGGATGGCCCGCGACGAATACGCCTTGTCTGCGAGGACTGCCGCTGGCCGGATCCGGGGCCGTCCACGCCGTCGGGGAACACGCAGCCGCGCCATCACGTCAGCGAAGGCAGGCGCGTCACCGGCCTGTCCGGCGGTGAGATGGAAGGCCAGGGGCCGGCAGTTGCCATCGGCCGCGAGGGCCCAGCACCGTTGTCGACTGGGCATGCGGGCGTGATCGCGCACTATGCGGTCGCAACGCCCAGGAAGCGCAGCACCGCCAGGACGCGGCGGTGGTCGGCGTCGGCCTTGGGCAGGTCGAGCTTGGTGAAGATGCTGTTGATGTGCTTGGCGACCGCGCTCTCGCTCACGACCAGCTCGGCGGCGACGCCGGAGTTGGACCGGCCGCCCGCCATCAGCTCCAGCACCTCCCGCTCGCGCGGTGTCAGCCGGTCGAGCGGATCGCTGTGCCGGCGCACCAGCAGCTGCGCGACGACCTGCGGGTCGAGCGCGGTGCCGCCGGCCGCCACCCGGCGTACCGCCTCGGCGAACTCCTCGACGTCGGCGACCCGTTGCTTGAGCAGATAGCCGACGCCCGAGGTGTTGGCGGCGAGCAGATCGGCGGCGTACCGCTCCTCCACGTACTGCGACAGCAGGAGCACGGCGGTACGCGGGTACTGGCGGCGGATCACCAGCGCGGCGCGCACTCCCTCGTCGGTGAAGCCGGGCGGCATGCGCACGTCGACCACGGCGATGTCGGGCCGGTGCTCCTCGACGGCCGCCAGCAGCCCTTCTGCGTCGGCGACTTGCGCGCACATCTCGAAGCCGGCCGCCTCCAGCACCTTGACCACACCGATGCGCAGCAAGAGGGAATCCTCGGCGATCACGGCGCGCACGGCAGCTCCACGGTGATGACGGTCGGCCCCCCGGCGGGGCTGCGGCAGGAGAACGTGCCGTCGACGGACGCGACGCGCTTGGCGAGCCCGGCGAGCCCGGTGCCGCCGGCCGCCGCGAGATCCGCGCCGCCCGCGCCGTCGTCCGCGACGACCACCAGCAGTGTCTCCCCGATCCGCTCCACGGTCACGTCCGCCCGGGTCGCCTGGGCGTGTTTGACCACGTTCGTCAGGGCTTCGGAGACCACGAAGTACGCGACGGCCTCGACCGTGGGTGAGGGGCGCTGCGGCAGATCCACCGCCACGCGTACCGGGATCGGGAGGCGGGCGGCGACCCCGGACAGCGCGGCGTCGAGGCCACGGTCCTCAAGGACGGCCGGATGCAGACCGCGCACCAGGTTGTTCAGCTCGGCGATCGCCTCCTTCGCCTCGCGGTGCGCCTCGTCGATCACCTTGCGGGCGTCCTCCGGCAGGTCGCCGAGGGTGGACCTGGCCAGGCCCAGGTTGACGGCGAGTGAGACGAGGCGCTGCTGCGCGCCGTCGTGCAGGTCGCGCTCGATCCGCCGCCGCTCGGCGTCGGCGGCGTCGAGCACGCCGGCCCGGCTCTCGGCGAGGTCGGCGACCCGGCGGGCCAGCTTCTCCGTGCGGCTGGGGCCGAGCAGGACCTCGGCCGCCCGGGTCTCCAGCCGCACCAGAGCGCTGGTCAGCCGGGGCCCGAGGAACAGCAGGGCGAGACCGCCGGCGGTGATGTACGCGGCCTGCGTGGTGTACCCGAGGTCGGTGACCCGCCACTGCGGGGGCAGCGCCCAGATCCACACGTAGATGGAGGCGGCCACGAGAGCGACGGCCCAGACGGCGAGGACGGCGAGGTCCAGGACGGCGAGCAGCGGACCCGCCACGGCGTGGTAGCAGACCTGCCGCCACCAGGCCCGCGTGGTCAGCCGGCGCACCGCCGACTTCCAGTTGCGTCCCGGCCCGGGTACGGCGGGGCGCGGGAGGTCCTTGCCGACGAGCGCCCGGTAGCGCCGCCGCTGCCCGACGGTCAGCAGGGGTGTCACCACGAGCGTGAGCAGCACGGGCAGCGCCACGAGCGTGAGCAGCACGGGCAGCGGAGTCACGGCCGGCACCAACGCCGCCAGCGTGCCGACCAGCCAGAGCCACAGTGGCACCACGGCGAGGTGGAGCGGCAGGCCGGCGGCGACGAGCGCGGTCCGGTGTCCCGCCCTGCGGAACGGCCGGCCCAGCACCAGCTGCAGCCACGTCGTGAGTTGCATGCGTCAAACGGTAAAGCCGCAGGCCATCCCCGTGCCATGACGCTCCCGCCCGGTTCGGGGGTGCACTTGTCTCCACCCCGGGTCGGAACCCTGCGTGACTGACGGCGCCCTGGTGTGCGGCGGAGGGTGGAGCACGTGAAGGGGAGAGCCGGCGGGGAGCGGGGGAAGACGATGCGTCAACTGGGCTTGTGCGATGAGGAAGTGGCCAGCGCCGAGGACTTCGACCGCGCCGAGGTCATCCCGCTCCACGAAGAGGCGGAGGAACCGCGCCCGGCGCGGGGCATACGGCGAGCCGGGTGGCTGCTGGTCGCCTGCGGGCTCGCCCTGCTGCCGTGGCTGTACGTGCTGGCCACCGGCCTGCCGGCCACCGCGACCGCGGCGCACTGGCCGGTCGCCTGGGTCGGGCTCGACGCGCTGGAGGCGCTCGGCCTGATCGCCACCGGCCTCCTCGCCGCCCGCGGCGACCGGCGGCAGGCCCTGGCAGCCGCCGCGACCGCGACGCTGCTTGCGGTGGACGCCTGGTTCGACACCACGACCGCGGCCCCGGGCGGCGACTTCGCCACCGCGATCGCCATGGCGCTCGGCGCCGAGCTGCCGCTCGCCGCGCTGTGCGGCCGGCTGGCGCTGCGGGCACTGAGCCGGCCCGCGTGACGCCGACCGCCCAGCCACATGCCACGGACCGAATCGATCCACCGGAGAACACCATGCACCGCATCACCACCGCCCCCGTCGCCCCGATCCCGGCCCGGACCCGCTGGGCGGTCGCCGTCGGCGCGGGCGCCGCGTTGGCCGCCGCCTGGTGGCTGGGCGACACGGCGCCCTATCCGTACGCCCAACGCGGCCTGCTCGACGTGCCGTTGCCGTTCCTGACCGCCGACCGGATGGACGCCGTACTGCGGCCGCGGCCGGGGGAGCGGATCCTGGAGATCGGCCCGGGGACCGGACTGCAGTCGCTGCACGTCGCCCCGCAGCTCGGGCCGGAGGGACGGCTCGATGTGCTCGACATCCAGCAGGAGATGCTCGACCACGTGATGTGCCGCGCAGAGCGCGACGGCCTGGCGACGATCACGCCCACCCGCTCGGACGCACGTGAACTGCCCTACGCCGACGGGACATTCGACGCCATATACGCCGTGACCGCGCTCGGCGAGATCCCCGAGCCGGATCGGGTACTGCGCGAGGCGGCACGGGTGCTGGCACCAGGCGGGCGACTGGTGATCGGCGAGTTCTTCGACCGGCACTGGATCCCCTTCGGCCGGCTGCACCGGCTCGCCGACGCCGCCGGCCTCCACCTGACCGAGCGCCGCGGCCCAAGCCCGGCATACCTCGCCCGCTTCCGACCCTGCGGAGCCCACGCGCCCGTTCGCCAGGGCGAGCACCTCGCCGACGGCGACCGGGAAAGCGACGACGGGAAAGCGTGAGCACCACACGCAGGGACCGCGATCACCGAGCTGAACAACCTGGCGCGCGGCAGGCCGCTCCAGGAGGCGAGGGGGCTCCGCCCCAACCGCGGCCAGCCACGAAAACCGCGGCGCCCCCGCAAGGTGAGAGGGGAGTCCTGCGGCTTCTGCTGCGTGATTCCGGTCTCCGATCGTGCTGGGTCCTCTCCGGCAGCAAGCCCGGGCGACGGCGACAAGGCGGGTGCGTCCAGCAGCCCCGCGGAGTTCTGCGAGCGGGCCTGTGGTGGTGCAGTGCCGACTGGCCCATTCCGCGCGGTTTTCGGCGGTGCTACCCAGCCACAGGTGAGCGGGGCTGGTGTAGACGGTTTCTTCTGGATCAAGGTGGGGGTGAGTGATGACGGCGGTTCTGGGGTGGCACCCTGGAGCGATGCGACCTGGGACCGACGTCACCGAGAACGGCCTGCGGCATCTGCTCAATGAGTGGGATCCGATCGGCGTCGCTGACGCGGTGCAGGAGGAGTACGACTGCATGCTGGTCCCTCTCCTTCAGTGGCTCCCGGGGGCGCCGACCAGGCGGAGATCGGTGAGTTCCTGCGGCATGAGCTGGAAGACCACTTCGGTCTCACCCCTCTTCCGTCAGAGCCGGAAGCGATGGCTGCCCGGGTGATGTCCTGGTGGACAGCTGCCGGGAAAACCGATGGCACCGGCTGCGTGTAGTCGCTCCCTTCGGATCGTCTGCTCGTTTGTCCTGGTGTGCCGTTGACTGACGCGCAGTGGGCGCGGATCGAGCCGTTGCTTCCGGACCGGACACCGAAGCGGGGTGGCCGGTGGCGGGACCACCGAGAGGTGATCGACGCCATCGCCTGGACGTTTCAGACCGGGGCACAGTGGGTGCAGCTGCCGGAGAAGTACGGCAACTGGCGGGGGTCTACAACCGGCTGCGGATGTGGTCCGCCGATGGCACATGGGAGCGGGTGTTCACCGCGCTTGTGGCACAGGCCGACGCCGACGAGGAGCTGAACTGGGTCGCCTCGGTGGACTCCACGATCGTGCGAGCCCATCAGCGCGCGGCCGGAGCCCGCAAAAAGGGGCCCCGGCCGACGAGCCGTACGACCACGCCATCGGCCGGTCCCGTGGCGGACTGACCACGAAGATCCATCTCGCGGCCGATGGCAACTGCCGGCTCCTGGCCTTCCATCTCACCGCCGGACAGGCCGGTGACGCGCCTGCCTTCGCTGACGTGATGGCGCGGCTGCGTGTTCCCCGACGGCGTGGACGGCCCCGGATCCGGCCAGCGGCAGTCCTCGCAGACAAGGCGTATTCGTCGCGGGCCATCCGTGAACACCTCAGGCGGCGCGGCAGCCGGGCGGTCATCCCCGTGCCGGCCGATCAACGCGGCCACCGTCTGCGACGCGGCAGCCGGGGTGGCAGGCCACCCGCCTTCGACCGCGACACCTACAAGCAACGCAACACGGTCGAACGCTGCATCAACCGCTTGAAACAGTGGCGAGGCATGGCCACCCGCTACGAGAAGACAGCAGCCGTCTACCTGGCCGGACTCCACGGTGCGAGCATCTTCCTCTGGTCAGCCAGGTGATCCAAACGAAACCGCCTAGGTCTTTGTCGGTACCGCCGGCACGCACAGCCATGCGAGGCCCGCGGCGGCCAGGTAGGCGAGCGCGCCGATGGCCATGCTGGTGCGCAGCCCGGTGGTGTAGTCGGTGGCGGTGGCGAGCAGGCTGCCGCCGAGCGCGACGCCGGTGGCGCTGCCGATCTGGCGGGTGGTGTTGAACAGGGCGGAGGCGGCGCCTGAGTACTCCGCGGGCGCGGCACCCATCACGGTGGCGGTCGAACCGGTGAGGGCGAAGGAGGTACCGAACCCCGCGGCCATCATCGGGACCACCAGCACCGGGTAGGCGGGGTCGGCTCCCGCCGCGGCCCACCCGGCCAGCCCCAGGGCCGCGAGGAGCATGCCGGAGACCACCAGCGGACGATCGCCGGTGCGGCGGGCCAGCCGCCCGGACAGGACCGAGGCGAACATGGTCATCGCCACCGCCGGGAACAGCGCCAGCCCGGTGCCGAGGGCACTGAAGCCGCGCTGGTGCTGGAATTCCAGGCTGGCGGTGAACACCATGCCGTAGAAGCCGAAGTTGAACAGGAGGCCGATGACGGCTCCACCGCTCATCGCACGAGAGCGCAGCAGGCTCGGCGGAAGGACGGGAGTGCGGGCCAGCCGCTCGCGCACCGCGAACGCCGCTGCGGCCAGCACGGCCAGGCCCACCCCGGCGAGCACAGCCGGATCGGACCAGCCCCGGCGTCCGGCCTCGTTGAGCGCCGCGGTCAGCAGCGCCGCGGCCGCCACCACCGCGCACTGCGCCGGCCAGTCCAGTGCCCGGGCGGCGCGCCGGGGCGAGCGCGCCACATGCCGCAGCGTCAGCACCAGGCAGGCCACCCCGACGGGCAGGTTGACGAGGAACACCCAGCGCCAACCCAGCGTGGTGACGAGCAGCCCGCCCAGCAGCGGACCGGCGGCGGCCGCGATGCCCGCCATCGAACCCCACAGCCCGAAGGCCCGCGAGCGTGCGGCCGGCGCCGGGTAGGCCTGCTGGAGCAGGGCCAGGGAACCGGGCACGATCAGAGCCGCACCGAGCCCCTCCACCAGCCGGGCCGCGACCAGGAACGGGGCGCTCACCGCGAGCGCGCACGCGGCCGAGGACAGCGTGAACACCGCCACACCCGCGCAGAAGACCCGGCGGTTGCCCACCCGGTCCCCCAGCGCGCCACCGGTCAGCAGGAACCCGGCGAAGACCAGGGTGTAGCCGTCGGTGATCCACTGGATACCGGTGAGCGAGGCCGACAGTTCCCGGCCGATCACCGGTACGGCGACGTTGATGGCCGTCACATCCAGGATCACCATGAAATACCCGGCGCACACCGCCAGCAGCGGTGCCCAGGACCGTCGCCCGGACTCCGGAGCCGACTCGGGAGAGGACACCGGCTCACCACCGCCGGCCGGCTCCGCGAACGCCACGGCACCAACTCCGTCCCATTCAACGGCATGCGAAATATGACGCATGGCATCACAAGTCACAATAATGCACATTTGACGAGCCGTCTGGTCCGGTTCACGTGTGACGTGACGCCATGCCCCTGGATGGACCCGGCACGCAGTACGGAAGATTTCAGGCCAGGGGATTCGGCAACGGCAGATAGCGCGCGTCGGCGCCGTCCGCCCCGGTCCAGCGCAGCAGCAGGTTCGTCTTGCCCGGCAGGGTCGGGGAGGCCAGCAGGTCGGTCACCTCCGGGAGCGGGTGCCGGGCCAGCTCCCGCCGTGCCGCGGGCCACGGATCGAACCCGGGGTGGCGCTCGGCGAGCGCGGCGGCCACCTCGGTCAGGTGGTTGACGACCAGGCAGTACACCAGCCGCTCCCACCCGGCGGCCCGCTCCACGTCGGTCAGCAGCTTGACCCCCTCGGCGTCCCGGTACAGCGCCTGCACCGGCGTACCGTCGGCGTCGACGGCGACCAGGGTGTTCTGCAGATGTGCTTCGAGGACGACGCCGTGCTCGGCGAAGGCGGTGAGGGCCGGGGGTACGACCGCCCGCAGATACGCCTCCCACCAGGTACCCGGGTCCGCCGCCGCGGCCAGCGGGTCGCCGTCGAAGCCCTCCACCAGGCCGGCGGCGAGCATCGGGGTGGCCCCCGGCAGCAGCGCCCCGCGCAGCCCGTCCCGGACCAGCACGGCGAGCTCCTCGAAGGCGAAGCGGGCGGTGCGGTAGCCGCGGTCGCCGAGCCAGCCGGCGGGCCCGTCCATCGCCGTGAACGCGGCGGTCGCGGCCGCATTGGTACGGCGCAGTCTGCGCAGGTCATGTGCCCAGAGGCGGCGGATGTCGTTGGTGATCCGGACGTCCAGGCTGAACTTCAGGAAGAGATCCCGCTCCGGCTCGTACACCGTGCGGATCGCGGCCGTCGGCCAGGTCGTGAAGCCGGTCTCGCCGAGGCGCAACAGCCGCCCGTCCGCGAAGGCCGGGGCGAGGTCGCGGGCGACCAGGTCCAGCTGCCAGGGGTGGGCGGGCAGCAGCCGGTAGCCCCGCGGTACGGCGGCCGAGGCGTCCAGCGCGGCCGTGTCGCCCTCCTCCACCACCTCGTCCTCGCGGACCGCGAGCAGCACCAGCGGGAACCGGGCGTGTGCCTCGGGGGCGTACGGCAACCAGGCGGCGACCGGGCCGCCGCCGCGTGCCTTGGGGGCGGGATGGTAGGGATGGCCGGTGATGAGGGACTGCTCCGAACGCAGATACGGGTCGTCGGGCGCCGTCGCCCGGGCGCGTGCCGCGAGCAGCGCGGCGACCGTGTCCCGGCTGTCGATCATCTCGGTCGGCAGGTCGCCGTTGGACAGTCCGGTGTGCCTGCGCAGCTCCTCGGCGACGAGTTTCACCAGCTCGGCGTGGCCGATGCGGTGCCAGCTGCCGTCCGCGTACACCTCGGGCGCGGCCGGCCGGCGTTCCCCGCGCACCCGCAGCAGCCGGCCGCCGCCGGGCAGCCGGTAGACCCGCGGCCGCCCTTCCCCGGCGTCCGGGAGCGGCTGGGCCACCTCCCGCAGCAGGCAGTTGAGCAGGGGCGCGGCAGCGTACGCGTCGGCACGTTCGCCGACGGCGTCGCTGGAGGGCATGAGGTCCACGCGTTCCATTCGTTCTGTGCGTCTCGTTCTCTGCGTCCACAGAGTCCGATCGTGATCAGTATGTCGGTCGTCACCGGTCATCATGACTGTGGTACCCGTCCCCCGAGGAGCCCTCCCGTGCACCGTCCCTCCCCCATCGAGACCCGGCTCGCCGCGGAGCTGGCCGAGGCGCGGCCGGACCTCGTCGACCGGTACGCGGCCGAGCTGCCCGGTGCGCGGGCGGCGGTGCTGACCCGGCTGTGGCGGGCGCTGGCCCACGAGCCGCTGCCGTGGGTGGCGCGCCGGGTGCGCGGGGCGCACAGCCTGGCCCTGTGGCTGGCCGACGGACGGGCGCTGCACGGCCCGCGGGCGGATCCGTACGCCACCGACGCGTATGTGACCGCCGTGCGTCTGGACGGGGTGGCGTACGACGATCCGGCGCGGCTGATGACGGATCTGGGGTGGCCGCACTCGAGCGGGTTCGCGGCCGAACTCGGACACAGTGCCGCGTCGTTGGCGCTCTCGCGGGCCGACCGGGAGCTTCCCCCGAAGGAGTGGCCGGGTCAGGACTGGGAGTGGGAGCAGCGGGTCGTCGACGGGCACCCCTTCCATCCCAACTGCCGTTCCCGGCCCGGTTTCTCGGCGGCGGAGCAGCTCGCGTACGGGCCGGAGCACCGGCCGGTCGTAGGCCTGGAGACGGTCCCGGTCGCGGTCGGCGACTGTCTGCTGACCGGCGACTGGCCGGACGAACTCCGGGACGGGGAGCGGCTGTTGGTCCCCGTGCACCCGTGGCAGAGCGCCCATGTCCTGAAGGGCGGTTCCGCCGGGCACTGGCGGGACGCGCATCCGCTGATGTCCCTGCGCACGCTCGCGCTCCCCGGCGGTCCGCATGTGAAGACCGCGCTCAGTGCCCGGCTGACCTCGTCCGTGCGGGACATCTCGGCGTACTCGGTCGGCGCGGCGGCGACGTTGTCGTCGTTCGCGGCGGACCTGGCCTCCCGCACGGACGGCCTCCTGCACGTCACCCGTACCCTGGGCGCGGTGACCGCGGGCTCCCCCGATCTGGCAGCGCTGCTGCGCGAGTCGCCGGAGGTGTACGCGGCGCCCGGCGAGCGGGTCCTCCCGGTGGCCGCGCTGGCGACCACCGCCCTCCCCGAATCGCCGTCCTGGCTTGCCGAGTTCGCCCGGCTCGCCCTGACGGTGGGGCTGCGGCTGCTGGACCTGGGCGTGGCCCTGGAGGCGCACGGCCAGAACCTCCTCGTGGTGCTCTCCGGGACCGGGGCTCCCCTCCGGCTGGTCTACCGCGACCTGGCCGACATCCGCCTCAGCCCCGCCCGCCTCAGCCGGCACGGCATCACCCCGCCCGACCTGACGGGCCGCCTGGTCACGGACGACGAAACGACTCTGCGCCGCAAGCTGTTCGGCTCCCTGATCGCGGGCGCGCTGGCGGGCACGGCGGGTTCCGGACCGGCGCTGGCGACGGCCCTGGAGGCGGCCGTAGGGCAGCTGCCCGCCACCCCCGACCTGACGGCCCTTCTCGAAGGCCCGCTGCCGGCCAAGGCGTTGACCCTGATGCGGCTGTCGCCGGAGGTGCCCGGGGACCAGTGGGCGGCGCTGCCGAACCCCCTTGCCGACACCCGGTGAACGCCGCGGCCCGCTCACCGGCACCCGCCCGGTGGTCGCACCGGCCCGCCCGTCGCCGTCCGTTGGCCTGCCGGTCACTCACGTTTCGGGGTCCGGACCCCGTTTTGGAGCCCGGCACCTTTGATCAATAGGATCCGCCGATGATCAGAACACATCGGCCGGCGGCAGGAGTCTGCGCTCTGCTCGCCGCCCTGGCGGCCGGGATCGCGTTCCCCGGCCAAGCGGTCGCCGACGAGACCACACAGGCCGTCCCCAAGGTGGAACTCGTGCTGGACGTCAGCGGTTCCATGCGGGCAGCGGACATCGACGGCGGGACGCGGATGGCCGCGGCCAAGCAGGCGTTCAACGAGGTGCTGGACGCGACGCCCGAGGGGGTCCAGCTCGGCATCCGCACCCTGGGCGCCAACTACCGCGGCAACGACCGCAAGGAGGGCTGCAAGGACACCGCGCAGCTGTACCCGGTCGGCACGCTGGACCGCACCGAGGCGAAGACCGCAGTCGCCACCCTCACGCCGACCGGCTGGACCCCGATCGGCCCCGCGCTGCTCAAGGCGGCCGACGACCTCGAAGGCGGTACCGGGACCCGCCGTATCGTCCTGATCAGCGACGGCGAGGACACCTGCCAGCCGCTGGACCCGTGCGAGGTGGCCCGCGAGATCGCCGCCAAGGGCGTCGGGCTGACCATCGACACCCTCGGTCTGGTGCCGGACGCCAAGACCCGCGACCAGCTCAGCTGCATCGCGGACGCGACCGGCGGCACGTACACCTCCGTCCAGCACAAGGAGGAACTGACCGACCGGGTCGGCCAGTTGGTGGACCGCGCGGCGGACCCCGTGGTCACGCCGGTGGCGACCGAGGGGACGGACCAGTGCTCGTCCGCGCCCGCGCTGAAGTCGGGGCTGTACACCGACCGTGAGGAGTTCGGGCAGCAGCGCTGGTACAAGGTCGACGTCAACCCCGGCCAGGAGCTGCGCGCTTCGGTGAGCGTGGCGGCCGACCGGGCCGTCAACTCCGACTACGGCGTGCTGCTGCGCGCGGTGACCGTGCACGGGCGGGAGATCGTGCGCGGCGAGGCGTCGGGCCTGGGCCGTACGGACGTCATCTCGACCGGGCTGCGGTACCCGAAGGCCGAGAGCGACGACGACGAGGACACCACCCCGGAGACCGTCTGCCTCCAGGTGACCAACTCCTTCTCGGCCGCGTCCGGGGTGAAGACCAGCCCCGGTCTGCCGGTCGAGCTGACGGTCGACGTGGTGGACGGGCCGTCGAAGGCGAGCGACGTCGCCTCCTTCGGTCTCGGCCGCGGCTGGTGGCTGCTCGGCGCACTGGTGCTGACCGGCTTCCTCGCGGGTCTGGTGTGGGGCTGGGTGTCCCGCTGGCGAGTCGCGGTCTGGAGGACCAACTGATGTCGATCACACGTGTGTTGAGCGCCGCCCTGCTGGCGGTGGGCGTTGCGGCGGGTCCGGCGGTCGCCGACTCCTCGCCCTCGCCGAGCGCCTCGGCGGACAGCGACGCGCCCACCCAGGCGGGCACGTCCTTCCGTACGGCGACGGAGATCGACCAGGGACAGCAGGCGACGGCCAGCGGATCCACCGGCGACTACCTGTACTGGTCCTTCCCGGCGGACGCCGGGCAGCGGCCCGACGTCAAGGCGACGGTGAAGCTGCCCGACTCGCACGCGGGGCAGACCTGGCAGCTCGACGTGTACGACGGGCTGCGGCGCCGGCAGGCCTGCCAGTACGGCGCGCAGACCCGCACGGCCGCGCAGGGCGCCGCCTCGGTGGAGCTGGCGTGCGTGATGCGGACGGTGCGGGCCTGGTCGGAGCCGTGGGCCGACGACCCGCTGCCCGGCACGTACTACATCCGGCTGACGGTGGTGAACCTGACCTCGGCGGACCTCGGTCAGCCGGTGAGCGCCGAGGTGAAGGTCGACTCCAAGGACATCGGCGGCTCGGCGGCGGTGGACGGTTCGCTGGCCAAGCCGCTGGTGCCGGGGATCGCGGTCAAGTCCGAGTCGGACGAGGACAGTTCCTCGTCGACCAAGTCGGCGGTGCTGTCCTCCATCGAGCCCGACGACGGCTGGTCCTCCGGCTGGTGGACCGACCGCTGGGTGTGGACCGGGATCGGCGGCGTGCTGGCCGCGCTGGCGGGCATCGGCGGGTACGCGCTGACGCGGGGGTCGGGGCGGCCGCGGGGGGTTTGACCGCCGCGTTGCCCACCCACCCGCCCGACTCGGTCACTTGAGAAGTCCAGGTCCGGGGTGCCGGCTCGCTGCCACACCCCGGGCTCGGCCGACCCGATTGGCTCGGCCCGCTCGGTCGACTCGGCCCGCTCGGAGGGCTCGGCTCGCTCGGTCGACTCGGCCCGCTCGGAGGGCTCGGTCGGCTCGGCCGACTCCGTTGGCTCGGTCGGCGAGGGAGTCGAAGTCCGGGGACCCCCCGCCGTCAGGCCTCCCGCAGCTCCTTGGCCAAGGCCCCGTCGCCCGTCACCGTCACCCGCCCGGTCCGTACCGCCTCCGGCAGCGCCAGCTCCCCCCGGGCCAGGGCCGCGCCCGTGCCGGTGTCGAGGGCGAGCCGTGCGTCGGGCTCGGCCGGGGCCGGGCCGTCGCCGTACACCGGGCCGTCCTCGGCGCCGACGTGCAGGTGGAAGTGCCCCTCCCCCAGCCGGACTTCGACGAGCCCCTCACCCTCGCCGTCCAGGGCCCGCAGCAGGGGCAGCGCGAACCAGTGGGCGCGTAGCGCGTCGGTGGGCCGGCGCTCGCCCAGTTCCGGCTCTCCCCACTTGCCGAGCGCCTGGAGTACCGGGAGCAACTCCCGCCCGCGCCCCGTGAGTTCGTAGACGTACGCCGCACCCGGCGGGGGCAGCTTCCGCCTGGTGGTGACCCCGTCCCGCTCCATGTCCTTCAGCCGGGAGGCGAGGACGTCCGTGCTGACCCCCGGCAGATCCGCGTGCAGGTCGGTGTAGCGGCGGGGACCGGCGAGCAGCTCCCGGACGATCAGCAGGGTCCAGCGGTCGCCGACGACGTCGAGGGCGCGGGCTGCGGAACAGTACTGGTCGTAGCTTCGGCGAGGTGACATGCGACGCAGTCTAGACAAGATGTTGGACTTTCCAAGCTCCTACTTGGTAAAACCAAGCAACACGAGTTTCCGGAGGGGCGCAATGGAGTTCCGGCAGTCCAACAAGCTCAGCGAGGTCTGTTACGAGATCCGCGGACCGGTGATCGAGCACGCCAACGCGCTGGAGGAGGCGGGCCACAGCGTGCTGCGCCTGAACACCGGCAACCCCGCGGTGTTCGGCTTCGAGGCGCCGGAGGAGATCCTCCAGGACATGATCCGGATGCTCCCCCAGGCACACGGCTACACGGACTCGCGCGGCATCCTCTCCGCCCGCCGGGCGGTGGCGGGGCGCTACCAGACGCTGGGCCTGGAGGTCGGCGTCGACGACGTCTTCCTCGGCAACGGCGTCTCGGAGCTGGTCTCCATGGCCGTACAGGCGCTGGTCGAGGACGGCGACGAGATCCTGATCCCCGCCCCCGACTTCCCGCTCTGGACGGCGGTGACCACCCTCGCCGGCGGCAAGGCGGTGCACTACCTCTGCGACGAGCAGGCCGACTGGTACCCGGATCTGGCCGACATGGAGTCGAAGATCACGGACCGCACCAAGGCCGTTGTCATCATCAACCCGAACAACCCGACCGGCGCGGTGTACCCCAAGGAGATCCTGGAGGGCATCCTCGACCTGGCCCGCCGGCACGGCCTGATGGTCTTCGCGGACGAGATCTACGACCAGATCCTGTACGACGACGCCGTCCACCACTCCGTCGCGGCCCTCGCCCCCGACCTGGTCGTCCTCACCTTCTGCGGCCTGTCCAAGACGTACCGGGTGGCCGGCTTCCGCTCGGGCTGGCTGGTCGTCACCGGCCCGAAGCAGCACGCCAAGGACTACCTGGAGGGCCTCACCATGCTGGCCTCCATGCGGCTGTGCGCCAACGCCCCCGCCCAGTACGCCATCCAGGCCGCGCTCGGCGGCCGCCAGTCCATCCGCGAACTCGTCACCCCCGGCGGCCGGCTGTACGAGCAGCGCAACGTGGCCTGGGAGAAGCTCAACGAGATCCCCGGCGTCTCGTGCGTCAAGCCGAAGGGCGCCCTCTACGCCTTCGCGCGCATCGACCCCAAGGTCCACCCGATCCACGACGACGAGAGGTTCGTCCTGGACCTGCTGCTCCAGGAGAAGATCCAGGTCGTCCAG
The DNA here is from genome assembly GCF_019091475.1 of Streptomyces sp. GbtcB6. NCBI lineage: Bacteria > Bacillati > Actinomycetota > Actinomycetes > Kitasatosporales > Streptomycetaceae > Streptomyces > Streptomyces sp. GbtcB6. The sequence continues at coordinate 263,327 of NZ_JAGXJL010000008.1, forward strand.
GGCACCGGCTTCAACTGGCCCGCCCCCGACCACTTCCGCATCCTCACACTCCCCCACGCGGAGACCCTGGAGACCGCGATCGGCCGGATCGGTCGGTTCCTGAGCGGTTATCGGCAGTAGTGGACCGCGGGGCTGTCCGGGTATGTCGTCCCCATGACCCAGCGGCCTCTGCTCCTCCTCGACGTCGACGGCCCCCTCAACCCCTTCCGGGCCCGGTTCCTGCGGCACCGCGGGTATGTGACCCGCAGGCTGCACCCCGCCAACTGGTCCGCCCGCCAGCGGCCCGGCTCCCGCAAGCTGCGCCGGGGGCTGCGGGTGCGGCTGAATCCGGGGCACGGGGCCCGGCTGCTCGCACTGCCCTACGAGCCGGCCTGGGCCACCACCTGGATGCACCAGGCCAACGAGATGATCGGGCCGGTCATCGGGCTGCCCGAGCTGCCCGTCATCGAGTGGCCGGAGCTGTTCGCGACGGATCCGGACGGTCTGTACTGGAAGACGCGGACCGTCGTGGCGTGGGCGGCCGGGCGGCCGTTCGTGTGGGTGGACGACATGGTCACCGAACTCGACGTCCGCCATGTCGCCGAGCACCACGACGGCCCCGCACTGCTCCTTCCGGTGGACCCGCGGCACGGCCTGCGGGCGCGTGAGTTCGCCGAACTGGAGCGATGGGCTCTTAGCCTCTGACATATGGCTGATGTCTTTCTCGTCCGGCACGGTGAGACCGAGTGGTCGCGGTCCGGACGGCATACCGGGTGGACCGACGTGCCGCTCACCGAGCACGGCAGGGACGAGGCCCGGCGGCTGGTGCCGTTGATCCGCTCGCACCGTATCGGTGCCGCCTTCGTCAGCCCGCTCCAGCGGGCCCGCGAGACCGCCGAGCTGATCGGGGTGCCCGATGCCCGGGTCGACACCGACCTGCGGGAGTGGGACTACGGCGGCTACGAGGGCGTGACCACCATGGAGATCCAGCGCACCCGGCCGGGCTGGTTCCTCTTCACGGACGGGGTGGCGCCCGGTCCGCCGGAGCATCCCGGGGAGAGCCCGGAGCAGGTCGGGGAGCGGGCGGACCGGATGCTGGGCAAGGTCGAGGCGGCCCTCGCCAACACGGAGGGGGTCGTGCTGCTGGTGGCCCACGGGCACTTCCTGCGCGTCCTGACCGCCCGCCGCCTCGGCCTGCCCCCGTCCGCCGGGGCCCTCTTCCAGCTGGCGACCGGGACGCTGTGCCGGCTGGGCACGGAGCACGAGCGGCCGGTGATCGCGGGCTGGAACATCCGGCCCGGCGGGTAGCCGGACCGCGTTGTCAGTCCCCGGTCGTAGTCTTCGAGCAGGCCGCCCATCAGGCGGTCCCGGACCATCGGACCACCGGGGAGGAGCACCGTGACCCGACCGCCCACCGCCGCGCAGCGGCGGGTCATCGACGCCGCCGACCCGGTCACCGGACGGCTGCGGGGTACGGAGGCGCAGCTGGCGGCGCTGGTGAAGCGCGGGCTCGCCTTCCGGCACCCGCGCCCGCCGCACGACCATTTCCTGACGCCGGCGGGGCATCGGACACGGGAGGCTCCGGAGCCCCTGACCGCGACGGAGCCCCGGGCCTCGACAGAAGCCGAGCCGACCGGGGGCTTCGCCGCGCGGGTCGGCGGGGAGGACACGGCCGACGCCGGCCCCGCCCGCGCCCGGGAGGTCCACAGCGCCTGGCAGGGGCTGCTCGAACTGCGCCGGATGACCAATCCCGACGGCGCCACGGACCGGCCGTGCGGCTGGGAGCGTGCGCATCTGGTGCGGGCCGCCGCACTCGCCCTGGAGGCGGCCGGGCATCCGCCCGAGGGGCCGGACACCCCCGGGTACCGGGTGCGCGCGACCCCGCAGCCGGAGGCGGTCGCGGTGTACGCACCGGAGGGCGAGCCGCTGCGGGCGTGCGCGGCCACCCTGGAGCGGGCGGGCTGGCAGACCGGCGAGTACACCGAGCCCCGGAACAGAACGCGCTATCTGCTGGCATCGCCACGCCGGGTGTGACGGGCATGTCAGGATGCCGCCAAAGGATCAGTGCGTCGTACACGAGAAGGGGAAGTCGTGAGCGAACCGTATTCCGTCCGCGTCACGGTCCGTGGCTACGAGACCGATGTGCAGGGCCATGTGAACCAGGCGGTGTACATCAACTACGCCGAGCACGCCCGCTGGTCGCTGCTCCAGGCGGCCGGGGTCACGCAGGCCGAGCTGATCGGGCGGGGCGTGGGCCCGGTGGGGCTGGAGACGACCATCCGTTACAAACGGGAGCTGCTCGCCGGTGACGAGGTCGATGTGACCTGCGCGTTCGAGTGGAGCGGCGGCAAGACGTTCCGGGTGGTCCAGAAGATAACCAAGGCGGACGGCACGCTGGCCGCCGAGGTCGACGCGGTCGGCGGGCTGCTGGACCTGAAGGCCCGGAAGCTGGTCGCCGACCCTCGTGAGATCTTCAAGGAACTCACCTCGGACCCGGAGCTGTTCGGGCTCTGAGAGCCGGCGGGCCCATCGGCTTCGATCCGTCTACGCGTCGAGCAGTTCGGGCTGGTGCTCGGCGTCGTAGGCCGCCCGTGCCTGCGCGATGTACCCGCGGTTGCGCTCGGCCCAGTCGGTCAGCCGCAGCAGGGTCTCGTGCAACTCCAGCGCCACCGGGGTGAGTCCGTACTCCACCCGTGGGGGCACGGTCGGGTACACGGTGCGGGTCACCAGGCCGTCGCGCTCCAGGTTGCGCAGGGTGAGGGTCAGCATCCGGCGGCTGATGCCCTCGATGCCGCGCTCCAGCTCGGTGAAGCGGATGGGCCCGTGCGAGGCCGCGACCAGGATCTGGACGCTCCATTTGCCGGCCACCCTGTCAAGAACCTCGCGGACCGGGCACGCGTGCGCGTTCACGACCTGGCTGGTAACACCGGTGTTCCTCTGGGACATCCGACTGCCTCCTTACGCCGACTCCCATGGTCACCCACGATGTCCTCCGTTACAAGTCGTGCACCTAGGGACCGGAACCCGGTTCCGCCGGAGAACACGGAGGCCACAGCGCCATGACGGCTCCCACCACGTCACCGACGCGCACACGGCATCGAACGTACCCTCGCCGGGCATCTCTCGCCATTCTGTGCGCGGGAGCCCTCATGACGATTCTGGACGGCACCATCGTGACCGTCGCGCTGCCCGCGATCCAGACCGACCTGGGCTTCTCCGGGGCGGGGCTCGCCTGGGTGGTGAACGCGTATCTGATCCCGTTCGGCGGACTGCTTCTCCTGGTCGGCCGAATGGGTGATCTGCTGGGCCGCAAGCGGATGTTCACGGCCGGGATCGCCGTGTTCACCGCGGCCTCCGTGCTGTGCGGGGTGGCCACGAGCCAGGGGCTGCTGATCGCGGCGCGGGCCGTGCAGGGCGTCGGCGGGGCGATGGCCTCGGCGGTCGTGCTCGGCATGCTGGTCGCCCTCTTTCCGGAGCCGCGCGAACAGGCCCGTGCCATCGCGGTGTTCAGCGCGGTCGGGTCGCTGGGCGCCACGCTGGGCACGTTCCTCGGCGGGGCGCTGACCCAGGCGCTGAGCTGGCACTGGATCTTCCTGATCAATCTGCCGATCGGCGTCGTCGCCTGGGTGGCGGCGGTCCGGGTGCTGTCCCCGGAGCGCGGCGCCGGGCTCCGCGACGGCGCCGACTACCCGGGCGCGGCGCTGGTCACCGGTGCGCTGATGCTCACCGTGTACGTCGTCGTGGGCTCCGCCGACCGCGGCACGACCACGACCCTGCTGCTGACGGCGCTCACCCTCGTCCTGTTCACGGCGTTCGCCGTCCGCCAGACGCGCGCCCGACGCCCGCTGCTGCGGCCCAGGCTGTTCCGCTCCCGGTCGCTGGCCGGCGCGAACGGCGTGCAGATCCTGATGATCGCGACGATGTACGGCTTCCAGTTCATCGGTGCGCTCTACCTCCAACGGGTCCTGGGATTCGGGGAGTTGGCCACCGGCTTGGCCTTCCTCCCGGCGCCGGTGGCGCTCGGGGTGCTGATGACGACCCTCTCCGCGCGGGCGATCGGCCGCTTCGGGGCGTACCGGGTGCTGCTCGCCGGGCTGGTGCTGATCAGCGGCGGCATGGCGCTGCTGAGCCGGGCCCCCGCCGACGGCTCGTACGCCGCCGATGTGCTGCCGCCCATGCTGCTGATGGCGGCCGGGTTCGCGGCCGCGATGCCCCCGCTGACCGGTCTCGCCATGTCCGGCGCCGCCGAGGAGGACGCCGGCCTGGCCTCGGGGCTGTTCAACACCACGCAGGTGGTGGGCGGTTCGCTGGGGCTGGCGGTGCTGAGCACGCTGGCCGCGAGCCGCACCGGCGGACTGCTCGACCGGGGCGCGGAGCTGGTCCCGGCCACGGCGGAGGGCTACCGGCTGGCGTTCCGGGTGGCGACCGGGATCGCGGTGGCGGCCCTGGTGCTGGCGGGGGCGGTACTGCGGCCGCGGAGCCGGTGAGGCCGTACCGCGGCCGCGCAGGCCTACGGCAGGGCCTCGGCTCGGCCCGCCGGCCCGCCGGCTGACCTCAGCTCACCTCGAAGAGGCCCTTGTTGTCGGCGGCCCAGGTCCGGAAGGTCCGGGCCGGCCGGCCCAGCACCTCGGCCACGTCCTCGGTGAGCACCGCGTTGCCTCCGGCGCGGACGAACGCCAGGCCGGTCAGGACACCGTCCGCCCGGGTCTCGTCCATGCCCCAGGCCGTGCGGAGGAATGCGCGGGTCTCGTCCGGGGACAGGTCCCGGGTCGGGACCGGGCGGCCCAGGACCTCGGCGAGCACGGCGGCCTGGCCGGGGACGGTGATCGCCTCGGGACCGGTCAGGGTGTACGTCCGCCCCGCGTGCCCGGCGTCCAGCAGGGACCGCACCGCCACCTCGGCGATGTCGCACGGGTCGATCACGCCCGACGCGCCGTCCCCGGTCATGTTGGGCACCGGCTCGCCCGCGCGCAGGGCCTGGAGCCAGGTCAGCGTGTTGGAGGCGAACGACGACGGCCGCAGCACCGTCCAGGCGAGCCCGCTGTCCCGCACGGCCCGCTCGCCGGCCACGTGCCACGACCCGGAAGGACCGGAGTCCGGCTCGCCGGTGGCGATGGCGGAGAGCTTCACCAGCCGGTCGGCGCCGGCGGCCCGCGCCGCGGCGACCAGGGCCGCGTCCTGCCCCTCGTCGGGGCCGGGCGGCCGCAGCAGGAACACGGCCGTCGCCCCGGCCGACGCGGCGTCCAGGGAGGCCGGGTCGCCGTAGTCCCCGCGCACCACCTCCACCCCGGCGGGCAGTTGCGCCTTCGCCGGGTCGCGGGTGAGGGCGCGCACCTTCGCACCGCGCCCGGCCAGTTGTCGTACGACGTCACTTCCGATGGTGCCCGTGGCACCCGTCACCAGAATCATGTGGTCCACGGTGGGCTCGCCGGGGAGCCCGGCTCTTGGAAATTCCGGCACGGCCGGTCCGACCGGGCGGCGACGCCGGGCCGTTACGGTGGAAGGGTGCCGATGACCATCGCCGAGCCGCTTCCGACCACGCCCGAGGTGCTGCGCCCGTGGGTCACGGAGGTGCGGACCATGTCCTTCACCGACCCGCCCGAGGGCACGTTCGTCCAGTTGCCGGACGCGGGGACCAAGGTGGTGCTGCGGGTGACCGGGGACGGGCGGCGTGACGTGCTGGCCGTCGGGCCGCGGGTGCGGGCGGCCTACCACGAGGGGAAGGCCCATATCGCGTGCGCGGAGCTGCGCCTCGCGCCGGGTACCGCCCGGGCTCTGCTGGGTGTGCCGGCCGCCGGGCTGGTCGGGCGGGTGGTGCCGCTGGACGCCCTGCCGGGCGGGGTGGCCCGCCGGTTCGCGCGTGAGGTGCGGTGGCTGGATCCGCGGGAGGCGCTGCCCCGCATCGCCGAGGTGCTGCCCGGGCTGCTGGCGGAACAGGCTGACCCGGCCCGGACGGCACTGCTGCGGGCGGGCGTGGCCGCGCTGTCGGTGCGGATGGACCGGGTGCCCGCGCAGGTGCGGGACGTGGCCCGGGAACTGGCGGTCAGCGAACGCCAGTTGCGGAACCTGTTCACGGACGGCGTCGGTGTCTCCCCGAAGCACTACGCCCGTATCGACCGGGTCCGCACGGTCGCCGCCCGGGCGGGCAGCGCCGGCTGGTCCGAACTGGCGGCCGCGACCGGCTACTTCGACCAGTCGCACATGACGACCGACTTCCGTGCCCTGATGGGCGTCCCGCCCCGCTCCTACTTCAGGGGCCGGCTGCCCGCCACGACTCCCTGCCAGTCGATCCGGCAGCACTGAACCCGGACGCGCGGTCACGGTCCCAGGTGCCGGGCGTGACCCCCCGTTCCCGCAGTACCGCCTTGCGCACCTTGCCGGTCTCGGTGAGCGGCAGCTCCGCAACCGCCTCGATGTAGCGGGGAACGGCGAACGCGGGCAGTTCGCGGGCGCAGTGCCGGGCCAGGTCCGCCGGGTCCGGCACGCAGCCGGGCCGCAGGACCACGGCGACCATCACCTCGTCCTCGGCCAGTTCGGAGGCGACCGGGAAGGCGGCGGCCGTGACGACCGCGGGGTGGGAGCGGACGGCCGCCTCCACCTCGTACGAGGAGATGTTCTCGCCGCGCCGCCGGATGACGTCCTTGATGCGGTCGACGAACCGGAACCAGCCGTCGGGCTCGCGGACCACGCGGTCGCCGGTCCGGCGCCAGGAGTCCGGGGCCGGTTCGGGATCGCCCAGGTAGCCGGTGGCGAAGGCGTAGGGGTGGTGGCTGCGGACGAGGAGTTCGCCCGGGGTGCCGTCCGGTACGGGGCCGAGATCCCCGTCGACCACGCGGGCGTCGAAGCCCGGCCGGACGGTGCCCATGTACCCGGGCCGGTGGTGCTCGGGGGTGGAGCCGATGACGAGGTTGGTCTCCGTGGAGCCGAACCCGTCGACCAGCGTGACGCCGAACCGCTCGCGGAAGGGCTCCCAGAGCGGGCCGGGGGTGGCCGGGGAGAGGCCGCGCCACACGCGGTGCGCCCGGTCGTCCGGGCCGGGCGGCCCGGCGAGCAGCATGGGGACCATCGCGCCGAGCAGATGGACGGTGGTGGCACCGGCGTCTGCCGCCTGCCGCCAGAACCGCGAGGCGGAGAAACGCTCGCCGATCACGACGCACGCGCCCACCGTCATCGCCTGGGCCAGGGTGTTCAGGGCGTTGGTGTGGAAGAGCGGGAGGCAGGTGAACAGCACGTCGTCGGAGGTGAGGCGCAGGGCGTCCGAGACCGTGCGGCCCCACCACACGAACTGGGCCTGGGGGCAGCGGACTCCGCGTGCCGGACCGGTCGTGCCGGAGGTGAAGAGGACGGCGGCGGTGTCCTGCGGCCGGACGGGGGACGGCGGCAACGGCGTGGCACCGCCGGGGTGCGGAGGCGGCCCGGCGGCTCCGCCAGGGTGCGGCGGCAGTCCGATGGCTTCGCCGGGGTGCCGGGGCGCCGTCTCCCCCGCCATCCACACCGTGCCGGGGTACCCGGCCTCGACCGCCCGCCCGGCCGGCTCGGGCTCGGCGTACAGGAACCGGGGCCGTGCCTCCCGCAGGGCGTGCTCCAGCGACCGGCCGCGCAGTGCGGTGTTCAGCGGTACCGCGACCGCGCCCAGCCAGGCGCAGCCGAGGAACAGGTCCACGAGTTCGACCCGGTTTCCCAGCAGCGCCGCCACCCGGTCGCCCGGCCTGCAGCCCTGGGCCGCCAGTGCCCCGGCCATCCCGGCCGCCGCCTCGCGGGTCTCGGCGTACGTGCGTGCCGTCCGGCCGACGCGCAGGAACGGGCGGTCGCCGTAGCGCTCCGCGGCCGCCTCGACGAGTTCCGGCACGGTCGGGCCGACGGCAACAGTGTTCACCGCAGCACTCCCGCGTCGTAGAGGTACCGGAGCCGTTCCGGGGAGTATCCCGCCACCTCGCGCAGCACCTCCTCGGTGTCGGCGCCGAGCAACGGTGCGGGTGTGCGGACCGAGCCGGGGGTGCGGGTGAGCCGGATGGGCGGGCCTTCGTGGAGGAAGGCGCCGGCGGCGGGGTGCACCATGCGGACGTAGAAGCCGCGTGCCCTCAACTGCGGGTCGTGTTCGACCAGTTGACGACCGTCCTGCACGGCCCCGGCCGGAACCCCCTGCTGTTGCAGCAACTCGGCGGCCAGGTCGGCGGGGAGCGTGCGCGTCCAGGCGCCGATCGCCTCGTCCACGAGGGCGCTGTGCCCCCTGCGGTCGGCCGTCGCCGCCAGGTCGGGGCGTCCGATCACCCGGCACAGCGCCGCCCACTCCTCGTCCGAACGAACGCTGACGGCAAGCCAGTTGTCCGCGCCCAGCGACCGGTACACGCCCTGTGGACTCCACACCGGATGCGTGTTGCCGATCGGGGTCCGCGCGGAGGTGAGCAGGCTGGTGCCCATGTGGGCCGCGATCGCCTCCAGTTGGGAGAGGTCGATGTGCTGTCCGCGGCCGGTCCGTTCCCGGTGTTCCAGCGCGGCGACGGTGGCGAGCGCCGCCTGCAGTCCGGCCACGATGTCGCCGTGGCCGTAGATGACCCCGACCACGTCGCCGGGCCCCCAGCCGGTGAGGCCGGTGAGCCCCGAACTCGCCGAGACGGTGTCGGCGTACGACACCCAGCCCGCCCGCGGTCCGGTGTGGCCCATGCCGGACATGCTGACGTAGACGAGCCGGGGGTTGAGCTCGCGGAGGGTGTCCCAGCCGAGGCCGAGCCTGGTCATGACGGTGGCGCTGAAGTTCTCGACGAGGACGTCGCTGGACGCGATGAGGTCGCGCAGCACGGCTACGCCGTCGTCGGTGCGGGTGTCGAGGGCGATGCTGCGCTTGTTGCGGTTGACCTCGTTGAAGTAGCCGTTGGTGTCCGGGTCGGTGTGGGGGCCGCGGGAGAGGTGCATGAAGGGCGCGAACCGGGTGGGGTCCGGGCGGCCGGCCGACTCCACCTTGATGACGTCGGCGCCGTGGTCGGCGAGGACCTTGGTGCAGTAGGGGCCGGCGAGCACCCAGGTCAGGTCGAGGACGCGGACGCCGTCGAGGGCGGGGCGGGCGGAGTCGCCCTCCCCCACGGACACCGGGCGCGGCTCCGCGAGCAGCTTCTGGTCGGCGCCCGCCGCCGGCACGGTGAGAGCGGTGATCCTGCGGCCCTCGGGGAACGCGAACGGGAATCCGAGGTCGGTGCGGCCATCGACCTCGGTGAAGAAGCCGCGCGCGACGAGCTGGGGGTTGTCCGGCAGTTCGGCCGGTACGTCGACGGCGGCCCAGGGCAGCTTGCGGTCCTGGGCGCGCTCCGCGAACTCGGCCTTCGGCCAGGTGCCCGCGAAGTCCTGGACGACCTTGAAAACGTACTCCTGGTGCTTCTTGCGTTCGACCGGGTCCTGCCACCGGGGCTCGGTGAGGTCCGCCTGCGCCCCCTGCTCGCACAGCCAGTCGAGCAGCGCGTCCCACATCCGGGGGCTGCCGCCGAGCCCGCCGCCCAGATGGCCGTCGGCGGCCCGGAAGAGCCCGTGCGGGACCAGGGGGTGTACGTGTCCGGGGCGCGGCGGCACCCGGTCCTCGTGCAGGTAGGCGAGGGTGCCGGCCTCCAGGGCGGCGGCTGCACAGGCCTGCGCGGAGACGTCGGCGAGCTGTCCGGGGCCGCGCCGGCGCGCCCGCAGTCCCAGCAGGGCGGCGATCGCCGCGTTGACGCCCGCGAGGTGTTCCGCCTGGTTCTCGGGCAGGTGCAGCGGCGGCCCGTCGGGGTCGCCGACCTGGGCGAGCATCCCGCCGAGGGCGGCCACGACGAGATCGGTGCCCTGCCAGTCGCTGCGCGGGCCGACCAGCCCGAACGGGGTCACGCGGACGTGGACCAGATGGTCGAGGCCGGTGGTGTCGGCGCCTTCGGGGGTGCCGTCGAGGAGGATGTCGGCGCCCGCGAGCAGGCGGCGCAGCTCCGGTGGCCCCGAGACGCTCACCGAGCGCTTTCCGGCGTGCCAGTGGGCGAAGCCGACCGGGTCCTCCTGCCGGTCGGGGTGGCCCTCGGGGGGTTCGGCCAGGACGACCTCGTAGCCGACACCGACCAGCAGCCGGCCGGCGAAGCGGGTGAAGGGGCTGCTCAGTTCGACGACCCGCGGAGTTGCTGCTGCGCTCACCTGTCCTCCTGCCCTTCGGTCAGCCGTGCCGCTGGTTCAGGAAGCCGTCGACCACGCTGTGGAAGTCGTACGGCCGCTCCTCCTGGAGGTGGTGGGAGGCTTCGTTCATCACGTGCAGGCTCCCCTTGGGGATCATACGGGCGAGCATCAGCGGGTAGTCGGGGGTGAGGAAGGCGTCCTGCATGCCCCACATGAACAGCACGGGTGCCTGGATCGTGCCGAGTTCGGCGGTCAGGTCCTGCCAGTCACCGCGCGGGTTGTCGGAGGCGCCGGCCAGCGCGGTCTCCTCGGGGTCGAGACTCTGCTCGTGGCGCAGCCGCACCGTGCCCTCGGGGATGGCCTCCGGGTCGTACCACTCCAGGCGGGCCATCAGCTCGCGCATCTTGGTGAGGGACGGGCCGTCGCCGCCGTAGTAGACGTCCCGGGCGTTGCGGCCGCGGCGGCCGCCCTCCGGGAGCGGGGCGAGCGGGCCGTAGAAGACCGGCATGCTGCCCGTGACCACCAACGACCGGACGCGCTCGGGGTACTTGGCGGCCAGGTTCAGCGCGATGGTGCCGCCCCAGGAGTTGCAGACGAAGTCGGCCCGGTCGATCTCCAGCGCGTCCATCAGGGCCACGGTCTTCGCCGCGTGGTAGTCCCACATGGGCCCCTCGATGACGGGCTTCGCCGACTTGCCGTACTGCAGGATGTCGACCAGGAGACAGCGCCGGCCGGCGGCGAACAGCGGAGCCACCTGCCCGAAGTCCGACCAGCCGGTGCAGCCGGGGCCGCCGCCGTGCAGGAAGATCGTGGGGCTGCCCGTGCCCAGCTCGATGTAGTGGTACTTGACGCCGTCCGCCTCCGCGTAGGCGCCCTGCGGGGGCGCCTGGATGTCCATGAGATCCATGAGCGGATCGTGCCGGGCGGTACGGGCGGGTCCAAGCGGGGCGGTCCGCTGAGTGGTCCGGGTCTGTGGCCACGGGGTGCCGCCCTTCCTAAGGTCCCCCGCATGCTGGATGTCGCTGAGAAAAGAGCCCAGGCGGCGATGGGCCACTGGGAGGCTCGCTCGCTGGGAGTCGTACGGGCGGAGGCGGCGGCCGAGTTCGCACGGGCCGCCGGGGACACCGCGCCGGCGCTGGTGGATCCCGCGGACCCCGCCTTCGTGGTGCACCCGATGTACCTCGTCAGCCTGCTGCGGCCCGAACCGGGCGCGGAGCCGGGCGAGTTGCGACCGGACGGCATGTACCGCGACGAGGTGCCGGGCACCGACGGGCTGGACGTACGGCTCATGGCGGGCGGTCAGGCGGTGCGCTGGGTCGGAGAGGTCCGGGTCGGCGATCGCGTCGAAGTACGCCGTGCGGTCACGGCTGTCGACCGGAAACGGCCGGATCTGCTCCTGATCACCGTCGAGAAGACGTACGCCGCCGAACGCGGGCCCCTGATCGAGGTCACGGAGAGGTTCATCGTGCGATGACAGAGGCCGCGATGACAGGGGCTGCGACGGCGGAGGCCGCGACGGCGGAGCTCGTGCCCGACGAGGTCATGCTGCTGCGCTTCGGCGCGGTCACCCGCAACACGCACCGCATCCACTACGACACCGCCTTCGCCCGGTCGGAGGGCCTGGACGGGCCGGTCGTCATGGCGCAGCTGCACGGCTGTCTGCTGCACCGGGCGGCCGCGGCCCACGCCGGGCCGGCGGGGCGGGTGCGGGAGGTCTCCTGGCAGAACCGGGCGCCTGCCCACCCCGGCGACCGGCTCACGGTGACGAGCACGGTACGGGACGTGGACCCCGTCAGCGGTGAGATCACCCTCGATCTCGTCGAACACCGCACGGACGGTGCCGTGTGCTGCCGGGGCCACGCCGTCGTCGTACCGGACCGCACCCGGGACTGACCCCGATCAGGAGAAGTCCAGCACCACCTTCCCCACCGCCTCCCCCGTCCGCAGCCGTTCCACCGCCTCGGCCAGCCGTTCGGGCCGGTGCCGTTCGACGGGCAACTCCAGTTCTCCGGCCGCCAGTTCGCCCAGCATCCGGTCGACGTCGGCGGTGACCTCCCGGCCCCGGGTCATCAGGTTCACCGGCAGCAGCGAGACGTCGGCGAGCAGGAAGTCCGCGAGGTCGACGGTGAGTTCGCGGCCCGCGGTGTAGCCGACCAGGGCGACCCGGCCGCGCGGCCGGACCAGGCCCAGGGCGGCCCGCAGCACCGGCCCGCCCACGGTGTCGACGACCGCGTCCACCGGCCCGCCGACCGCCTCCGCCGTCAGGTCCCCCGCCAGGACCGCCTTCGCGGCGACCGGGACCCGTTCGAGCTTGGCGGGCCGCCCGACCACGCCGATCACCTCGGCTCCGGCCCGCGCCGCGACCTGCACGGCCAGCGATCCGACCGCGCCCGCGGCACCGGTGACCAGCACCCGCTCGCCGGGCCGCACGCCCGCCACCGAGTGCACCGCCGCCCAGGCGGTACCGGCCGGGGTGAAGAAGCCACAGGCGAGTGCGGGATCCGTGCCTTCCGGCACCGGGATCGCGGTGGCGTCCGGCACCAGGGCGTGGCTCCGCCAGCAGCCGTCCCGGCGCAGGCCGAGCCCCTTGCCGTTGATCCTGACCAGGCTGCCCACCGGGTGGGTGTCCGAGGCGAGCACGAGACCGGCCCCGTTGGTGCCGGGCACGGCGGGCAGGTCCGGCAGGATGCCGAACTTGCCGTCCACCACGTTCAGATCGAGGTGGCCGACCTGTGCCGCCAGCATCCGCACGAGGGTGTGGCCCGGCTGTGCTTCCGGCACCGGCCGCTCCACGAGCCGGGGCAGCACCCCGAACCGTTCGAGGACCAGGGCACTCGACTTGCCGCTCACAGTTTCACTCCGTATCGACGCAGGACCCGGGAGGCCACGATCCGCAGCACGCGGTCGAAGACGAACCCGAGGATGCCCAGGGTGATGATCCCGACGAACACCCAGTCGATGCGACCGTAGTTGCGGGAGGTCCAGATCAGGGAGCCGAGACCGACCTGGGCGGCGACGATCTCGGCGGAGACGATGGTCAGGAAGCTGTTGCCCATGGCCAGCCGGGCACCGGTGACGATGTAGGGCACGGTCGAGGGCAGCACGATCCCGCGCAGGATCTGCCCCCGGCTCGCGCCCAGGGAGGCGGCGGCGCGCAGCTTGGACTCGCCGACCGACATCACCCCGGCGCTGGTGTTGAGGATGACGATGAAGACGGCCGTGTAGAAGATCAGCACGACCTTCGAGGACTCGCCGATGCCCAGCCAGACCACGGCCAGCGTGACGAAGGCGACCGGCGGGATGAACCGGAAGAACTCGATGTACGGCTCCAGGAGCTGGCGTACGACCTTGATCTGGCCGACGAGCAGTCCGGCCGGGACGCCGACGAGCAGTCCGAGGCCCCAGCCGATCAGGATGCGGCGGCTGGAGGCGATGATCGAGTTGGTGAGGGTGCCGTCCTCGGCGAGGTCGCCGGCGGCGGTGAAGGTCTCGTGCGGGGACGCCACGAGCGAGGGACCGTAGTGCAGGGCCAGGAGCTGCCAGACGCCGAGGCCGACGAGAACGGAGACGGCGTACAGGCCGGCGGCCCGCAGTCCGAGGACCGCCTTGCGCTCGGCGCGCGGTTTCGGCGGGGCGGCCACGGTCACCGTGGTCATGACGACTCCTCCGGGTCGAGTCCCTGGTCGCGCAGGGCCTTGCGGACCTCTTCGCCGATGTCCTGGCGCAGGCTGCGGCGCAGGTCGAGGGCGGCCGGGTCGTCCTCGTCCCGGGGCCGGGGCAGGTCGACGGGGTAGACGGACTTGACGGAGGCCGCCGGGCCCGCCGTCATGACGGCGACCCGGTCCGCCAGCAGGATCGCCTCCTCTATGTCGTGGGTGACGAACACGACCGTGCAGCCCGAGGCCTGCCAGATGCGGGCCATCTCCTCCTGCATGACCTGCCGGGTCTGCGCGTCGAGCGCGCCGAACGGCTCGTCCATCAGCACGACCCGGGGCTGGTTGGCCAGTACCCGCGCGATCTGCACCCGCTGCCCCATACCGCCCGAGAGCTGCCCGGGGAACCGGTCGGCGCAGTGCCGCAGTCCGACCAGCCCCAGGTACTCGTCGGCCAGTTCGTGCTGCTCGGCGCGGGAGCGGCCGCGCATCCGGGGCCCGAAGGCCACGTTCTGCCGGACGGTCAGCCAGTCGAAGAGCGCCTCGCTGCTCTGGAACACCATCCCGAGGTCCGGGTCGGGTCCGGTGACCGGCTTCCCGTCGACGGTCAGAACTCCTTCGGACGGCCGGACGAAACCCGCCAGCGCCGACAGCAGGGTGGACTTGCCGCAGCCGCTCGGCCCGAGCAGACACAGGAACTCACCGGCGGCGATGTCCAGCGTGATGCCGTCCACGGCGTGGAAGGAGCCGAACCGGATCCCGACGCCGTCGACGCGGACGGCGGCGCCGTGCCCGCCCTCCCGGTTGTCCGTGCCCTCGGTCCGGGCCGGCGCGGGGCCCGTCCGGATGGCCTTCGTCATCGCTCACGATCCCTTCGTGTCGAGCGGGAGGAGGCTTCTGCTGCTGGCCTGTGGCTCCATGAGCACCTCGGAGGGTTGGCGGGGAAGCGGCCTGGGGCGGTACCGGGGGTGCAGGGAATTCGCGCACCGTAGACCGCGCCGGGACGTGCGCGCATGGCCGGTGGTCCGCTGAGCGGGACGCCCGCCGCCAAGGGCCGCCGGCGCGTCGGCGGTCTGCTCAGCGGAACGGTTTCGTAGGCCGCCACCTGCCGTGACCCGAAGCTCGTCTCCACGCACCGACGGCACCAGGAGGTCACGCACGATGACGACGGGTGAAGGCCCGAAGAGCAGAAGCCGAACCGCGCCCGGCCGGCAGGACTGGTCTTCATGGCCGCACTACGACGGCGCCGCCCAGGGCTTCCGCGGCTACTGGTACCCGGTCACCTGGTCCAGCCACCTGACCGACAAGCCGCAGCCGTTCACGATCTGCGGCGAGAAGATCACTCTCATCCGGGACGGCGGCAAGGCGTACGCCCTGCACAACCGCTGCCCGCACCGCGGGGTGCCGCTGTCCGAGGGCGACCAGCAGTTCCCCGGCACGGTCAGCTGCCCCTACCACGGCTGGACGTTCGACCTGCCCACCGGCAGGCTCAGCGCGGTCATCACCGACGGGCCCGGCTGCCGGCTCACCGGCAAGGTGAGCGTACGGACGTACGCGGTCGAGGAGCGCCTCGGCATGGTGTGGGTGTACATCCCGCTGGCCGACGAGGAACCCCACCCCATCGACGAGCAGCTTCCCGAGGAGCTCGTCTCCAACCCCTTCGTGATGGGCGGCCGGATCGAGCCGCGCGGCGGCAACTGGCGGTTCGCCTGCGAGAACGGCTTCGACGAGGGCCACGCCAAGTACCTGCACCGCACGGCCCTGTGGCGGCTCTTCAAGCCGATGCCGACCTGGAACATCACCAGGATCGTGCCCCGCGGCCGCTGGATCTACCGGGTCCAGGACGAGGTCCACTGGGAGGCCGACTTCCCCGGCGTGGGCCACTGGTCCAACAAGCGCTGGTGGAAGATGCAGCCGCCGAAGGAGACCTTCAACATCGGCAACACCGGCAAGGCAGACAGCATCAACCCGACGATCGAGGCCCAGGAGTTCCCCGGCTTCGCGTCCCTGTCCATGCCGGGTGTGCTGCGGATCGTCTACCCCAACTTCATCCACTACGAGTTCTACGTCCCGGTGGACGCCGACCACCACAACTACGTCGGTGTGATGGTCAACTTCACCGAGGGCTGGTCGACCCTGCGCTTCTACGCCAAGTACCTGGGCGCCATCCGCTGGCTGTTCCACGGCCAGTTCTCCGGCCAGGACGCCTGGATGGTCGACGTCACCGACGCGCCTCCGGAGAAGCTCTACCGCCCCGACGTCTCGCTGACCTCCTGGCGGAACCTCAGCGAGGAGGAGTACGCCAAGAAGCTGGCCGGGACCGGGGCCGACTCAACTGCAGAGAAGGAGGCGTGAGTATGCGCCGTACCCTGTTCGCCCTGCTGGCCGGGGCCGCCCTCGCCATCGGGCTGCCGCTGGCCAGGCGACGCTTCGAGCGCACCACCATGACCCAGGTGCACAGGATCAACCAGTGAACGCCCTGGCCGGCCTCGACGAGCGGCGCGCCGGCTGGGTCACGGAGGCCTGGCGGCACGTCACCGGCGAACGCCTGCGCGAACTGATCATCGGCCTGGTCGACATCCCCAGCCCGACGGGCGACGAAGGCCGACTGGCCCGGCACATCGCCCTTACGATGTCACATACCATTAAAGATTCAACAACCCAGCCCCTCGACGACCGCCAAGCCAACGCCCGGTCCCGTCTCAAGGGCGACGGCACCGGCCCCGACCTCATGCTCTACGCCCCCATCGACACCCTCACGGTGGGCGACGAGCGTGAGGACCTCCCCTGGATCGGTCCGGAGCTGCGCGAGGACATGCGCCCTCAGGCGAGGGTGTACGACGATCTGGTCACCGGCCTCGGCGCCTCCAATCCCAAGGGCCACGCGGCCTGCGTGATGATGGCCGCCGAGGCGATCGCGGGCGCCGGCATCCCGCTCACCGGCGACCTGGTCGCGGCGTTCGGCGCGGGCGGCATGCCCACCAACGCCCGGCCCGGCAGCTCCAGGCTCAACACCGGTCAGGGGGTCGGCTGTTCGTACCTCCTCGAACAGGGTGTGTGGACCGACTACGCGGTCATCGCCAAGCCCGGCTGGACGGTCTCCTGGGACGAGGTCGGCCTGGTCTGGTTCGAGGTCACCGTCCACGGCACCCACACCTACGTCGGCTCGCGCCACCGGCTCCCGTACGACAACGCGGTCGCCCGCGCCGGGGAGGTCGCCCGGCACCTGGAGGAGTGGTTCGCCGAGTACGCCGAGCGGCACACCGGCGGCACGGTCGCCCCGCAGGGCATCGTCTCCTCCGTGCGCGGCGGCTGGCCGCGCATGGCCGCGGTCACCCCGGCCTCCTGCACCCTCATGGTGGACCTGCGGATCGCCCCGGAGACCTCACCGATGCAGGCGAAGCGGGAGTTCCTCGCCGCCCTCGCCAAGTTCGAGGGTGTGACCGCGGAGATGGTGCTCGCCGTTCCCGGCACCCGGACCGACCCGGACAGCTGGATCCGCCGGTCCGCGACCGCCGCGTGGGAGGCCTTCGAGGGCCGCGAGCACGAGGTGATCCGCGGCAACAGCGGTGCCACCGACGCCAACATCCTGCGCGGTCGCGGCATCCCGACGGTGCGCGTCGGCATGCCGAAGGTCCCGCAGGCCGAGGCGCCCTTCGAGATCGACTTCGCACGCGGGATGAACACCGTCTCCGTGCGGGCGATGGAGAAGCTGACCCGCCACCTGATCCGTACGGCGCTCGACACCGTCACCCGCCCCCGCACAGAGATCCCCGGAGACCCGGCATGACCGAGATCGTCCTGGGTGTCGGCGCGTCGCACAGCACGCTGATGAACACCCACTGGGACCAGACCTTCCACAAGGACCGCGCCGAGCGCTTCCGCGACGCCCTCGCCGAGGCCCGTGACCGGCTGGCCGCCGCCCGCCCGGACACGGTGGTGCTGGTCGGCTCCAACCACTTCCGTGGCTTCTGGCTGGACCTCATCCCGAGCTTCACCCTCGGCGTGGGCGAGTGCGTGGCGAGCGGCGAGTCCGGCACCCCGAAGGGCCCGCAGCGGGTCGACGTCCCGCTGGCCCGGCACCTCGCCGGCTCCCTTGTCGAGAACCACGGTTTCGACATCGCCTTCTCCGCCCGGCTGCAGATCGACCACGGCCAGTCGCACGCGATCCAGTACCTGCTGGACGGACTCGACGTGGAGCTCGTGCCGCTCGTCGTCAACGTCTTCGCGCCGCCGCTGCCGACCCTGGAGCGCTGCGAGCGACTCGGCCGTGCCATCAGGGAGACGGTCCTCTCCTTCCCGGCGGACCGGCGGGTCGCCGTGATCGGCTCCGGCGGGCTCTCGCACCGGCTGCCCTGGCCGGACTGGCGTGAACCGCACGGCGGCGACGAGGAGTTCATGGTCGACGCCTGGCTCAACGGCCGGGAGAACTGGCAGGACTACGACGTCCGCCGCCGCGAGATCATCCGGGCCGCCGAGGCCGCGCTCACCCCGGAGTTCGACGAGGAGTTCCTCAGCCTTGTGGAGCGCGGCGAGACCCGCAGGCTCACCGGCCTCACCACCGGGGAACTGGAGAAGCGGGCCGGCAACGGCGCCCAGGAGATCCGCACCTGGCTGCTCATGGCGGCCGCCCTCGGCCATGTCCCCGGGCAGCGGCTGGCCTACGAGCAGATGCCCGAGTGGCTCACCGGCATGGCCGTCGCCGTCCTCGACCCCGCGTCCCCCGCGTCCTCCGAAAGGCAGTCATGAGCATCTGGACCGAACTGACCGGCACCGACCACCGTCTCGCCTACGTCGACGCCGGCGGCATCCGTACCCGCGCCCTCCAGGCCGGGCCCGAGGACGGCGAGCACGTCGTCTTCCTGCACGGCACCACCGGCCACCTGGAGGCCTTCGTCAAGAACATCCCGGTGCACGCCGCGGCCGGGTACCGCGTCCACGCCGTGGACATGCTCGGCCACGGTTACACCGACAAGCCCGACCGGCCCGGTGAGATTCCGGCCTACGTCGAACACCTGCTCGCTTATATGGACGCCGTGGGCGCCGAGCGGGCGCACCTGGTCGGTGAGTCGCTGGGCGGCTGGGTGGCGTCCTGGGCGGCGAGCGAGCACCCGGACCGGGTCGCCTCCCTGCAGCTGCTGTGCATGGGCGGCACGAAGATCAACCCGCAGGTGATGGAACGGCTGAAGACCTCGACGACGGCGGCGGCCCTGGAGGACGACATCTCCCTCACCCGGGAGCGGCTGCGGCTGCTGTGGGCGGAGTGGGACGAGGACCTCGGCGAGGAGCTGACCCGGGTCCGGTACGAGATCTACCACCAGCCGGAGTTCCAGCGGAACCTGCACAACCTGCTGGCCCTCCAGGAGGTCGACCGGCGTGAGCGCAACCTGCTCCGGCCGGACCGGATGGCCCGGATCAAGGCCCCCACGCTGGTGGTGTGGGCGAACAAGAACCCGTTCGGGGACGTCCCCGAGGGCGAGGCCATCGCCGCCGCGATCCCCGGGGCCCGGCTGGAGGTCTTCACCGAGTGCGGGCACTGGCCGCAGCACGAGAAGGCCGAGCTGTACAACCCGCTCAGCCTGGCGTTTCTCGGCGAGGCCCGCTAACGGTACGGCGAATTTACACGGGGCCTATGGCCTGATCACGGGACGCATGGTTCCGTTTCCCGCATGACAGAGGACTGAGTTCCGCATGGCAACGGATTGACCGGGAGGTTCCGCCCATGACCGTCACCACGGTCGGCCGCGCCGACACCACTCCAGCCGAACCCGCACTCGCCGTCCCGCGCGGTTCCGTCATCCCACGGGCCGAGGCTCCCGGCCGGGCCGAGGCTCCCGGCCAGGACACCATGAACTCGGTCCTGGGCAAGGTCAGGCCGATCCTGGAGGCGTTCACCGCCGAGGACGACGCGCTCTCCCTGGCCGAGCTGGTGCGCCGGACCGGGGTGGCCAAGGCGACCGTGCACCGGCTCGCGCAGGAGCTGGTCGTCTGGGGGCTTCTGGAGCGCTCGGGCTGCGACTACCGGCTGGGGCTCAGGCTCTTCGAGATCGGGCAGCGGGTGCACCGGCAGCGGATCCTGCGCGAGGTGGCCCAGCCGTACATGGAGGATCTCCTGCTGGCCACCCAGGAGACCATCCACTTCGCGATCCACGACAGCCTGGACGTCGTGTACCTGGAGAAGATCTTCCCGCACCGCGGCCTGAGCGAGGAGTCCCGGGTGGCGGGCCGGCTGCCGCTGTACTGCACGGCCACCGGCAAGGCGATCCTGGCGTTCTCCCCCGCCTCCCTGTTCGCGGAGGTGGTCCGGAGCGGGATGAAGCCGCTGACCCGGCACACGGTGACCTCGCCGGGGCGGCTGCGGGCCCAGCTGGAGCGGATCCGGGCCGACGGCGTGGCGACCGAGGCGGAGGAGATCCGGCTGGGCTACGCGAGCATGGCGGTGCCCGTCTTCAGCCCCCAGTCCACGCTGGTGGGGGCGCTGTCCATCACCGCGCCCACCTACCGGATGGACGGCCCCGGCCATGCCGTGGCGCTGCGCACGGCCGCCCTGGGCATCGCCAGGTCGCTGCGGTGAGCGCCGTACTGGACGAGGTCCTGGCGCGGGCCCGCGGGCTCGTCGGGGAGTGGGAGAGCGAGGACTGCGGGGTGCTCGCCGTGAAGGACTTCTGCCGGTACGCGGCGGCCCTGAACGACGTCGGCTATCTCCGCCGGGCCCGGGCCCAGGAGGCCGCCGGGGACGCGGTCGCGGCCCCCGCGCTGTTCCTCGCCGGGACGATGAGCTGGCAGGACGGCCCCGTCGAGCACGAGCTGCGCCCGGACGGGCTGGCCGTCCGGGAGTCGCCGTGCACCGAGGGACTGCCGGTCCGCCAGGTGCACGGGGGCCAGACGGTCAGGCTGCGGCGGACCCCGGTCGCCGGTACCCGGGTGACCGCCGCACGGGCGGTGATCTCGGCGGACCTGCGGCAGGGCCGGACCGGCGACTTCGTGCTGCTCGGCGTCACCACCCGCTTCACCGCGCAGGACGGTGCCGAACTGATGGCGATGGACGAGACGATCGTCGTACTGGAGGGTCCGTGAGCGGCGCGCCCGCGGCCGGGCAGGTCTGCCCGCCGCGTTCCTACACGCACAGCCCCGTACAGCTGTTCCGGTTCAGCGCCGTGTCGTGGAACGCGCACCGCATCCATTACGACGCCGGGTACGCCGCCTCCGAGGGGTTCCCCGGGGTCGTCGTACAGTCCACCCTGCACGGCGAGACCCTCAGCCGCCATGCCCTGGAGTGGGCCGGGCCCGGGGCGGCGCTGGAGTCGGTGAGCTGGCGCAACCGGGCCACCGCCGTGGCCGGCGAGCCGCTCACCTGGACGGGGACGGTCCGTGCGGCCGAGCCCTGTGACGGGGGAACGCGGGTGACGCTCGACGTCGCCGTGGTCAAGGGCGACGGCGTCCCCTGTGTCACAGGGCTCGTGGAACTCACCTGGCGTGCTGGTCGTACCAGCCCTTGAGCAGGGCGGTGTCGAGGTCGGGGGACTTCTTGACCAGCTTCTGGCCGAGGAGGAAGTCGACGATCTTCTGTGCCGAGGTGACGTCACCGCTGTCGATGCCGCGGGCGGAGAAGGTGATCTCCGGGAGCACCTTCTCCGTGTCCGCGACAGGGAGTTTCACCTGCTTGTTCGAGGCCTCGGCGGCCGCCTCGGGGTCGGAGGTGACCAGCCTGTCCGCCTGGGCGACGGCCTTGAAGACCTTGCCGGCGGTGTCCTCGTTGTCCTTGAGCCAGTTCTGGTCGGCCAGCAGCCACTGCACATAGCGCACCCCGAAGTCGCCGATGCGGGCGGTGATGTGGCCGCCGGACGCGGCGCCCTTGGCCGCCCAGGGCTCGTACAGCACGTATCCGTCGATCGAGCCGCGCTCCAGCATGCCGGGCATCTCCGGGGCCGAGCTCTGGAGGATCTTCACGGACTTCGGGTCGATGCCGTTGTGCAGCAGGTACTGGTGGGTGGCGTACAGGCCGAGCCCGCCGATCGACGCCATGGTCCTGATCTTCTTGGGCGAGGTGATCCCGTCGCGGAGGACGACCTTGAGGTAGCGGTCGGAGGACTGGAAGACGCCGAGGGCGCGCAGTCCGGGGTCGGTGACCATGAGGGACAGGGCGGTCGAGTCGGCGTTGGCCGCGATCTGCGCGGTGCCCGCGGTCACGGCCTGGGAGGCGGCGGGTCCGCCCTCCGTCTTCACCAGCTCCACGTTGACGCCCGCCTTCTTGAACAGGCCGCGTTCCTCCGCGAGATAGAAGGGGGCGTACGAGGCGTCGATGCCGAGGGCCACCCGCACCGTCGGCAGTCCCGCCGCCGACACCCCCGTCGAGTCCGTCGACCCTGCCGTACAGGCCGTGGTCAGGAACAGGGCGAGTGCCGCCCCGACGACACCTCTCCTGCCGATCGCGTCCTTGTGCATGTCGCCCTCCCGGCGTCGTGCTGCATGGGTGGGAGGACGGTCCCAGTGCCGGGCCGGGACACGTAAGCGAAGCGTCCTGCTGGCCGGAACGGCAAGGGGCGAGCCGAGCGTCCCGCTCACCGGAACGGAGCGGGGCGGGCGAAGGGGCGCGGGCGGAGCGTCCTGCTCACCGGAACGGAACCGTAGGACGGTATCCGGCCCCGCTCCTACGCTCCCGGGCCATGAGCGTTCTCACCGACGTGCCGACGAGCACGCACGAACCCGGCACGATCGAGACGGACATCCTGATCATCGGCGCCGGACCGGCAGGCCTCTACGGCGCCTACTACGCCGGCTTCCGCGGACTGCGCGTCACGGTCATGGACGTGCTGCCGCAGCCGGGCGGGCAGATCAGCGCGATGTACCCCGAGAAGCCCATCCACGACATCGCCGGGTTCCCGGCGGTGCGCGGCCGGGACCTGGTGGCGAACCTGGTCGCGCAGGCCGAGCCGTACGGACCGCGCTACCTGCTCGGCCACCGGGCCGTGGAGCTGGCCCACGGGCCCGATCTGTACCCGGTCGTGCGCAGCGACCGCGGGGCCGTGGTCCGGGCCGGGGCGGTGGTCGTCACGGGCGGGGTGGGCACCTTCACGCCCCGGGCGCTGCCGGCCGGCGAGGACTTCCTCGGGCGCGGCCAGGTGTACTTCGTCCCGGACCCCGCCGAGCACGCCGGCCAGGACGTGGTGGTCGTCGGCGGCGGTGACAGCGCCTTCGACTGGGCCGCGGTCCTCGCCCCGGTCGCCCGGTCCGTGCGGCTCGTGCACCGCACCGCCCGCTTCCGCGCCCACCACGCGAGCGTGGCGAAGGTCCGTGAACTCGGCATCGAGATCATCACCGACACCGAGGTGAGCGCCCTGCACGGCGCCGCGCACGTGGAGCGGGTGGAGTTGCGGCACCGCACCACCAAGGCCGTCCGGGAGGTCCCGGCGCGGACGGTGGTCGCGGCTCTCGGCTTCGTCGCCGACCTGGGCCCGCTCCAGCACTGGGGCCTCGCCCTGAACGCCCGCCGCATCGCGGTGGACACCCGCATGGCCACCAACCTGCCCCGGGTCTTCGCCGCCGGGGACATCACCGACTACCCCGGCAAGGTGCGCCTGATCGCCGTGGGCTTCGGCGAGGTCGCCACCGCCGTGAACAACGCGGCCACCGTCCTCGACCCCGAGGCCGCGCTGTTCCCCGGCCACTCGACTGATACCTGAGGAGAACTGACATGGCCTACGTCATCGGCCCGGCCTGCGTCGACATCATGGACCGCTCCTGTGTCGAGGAGTGCCCCGTCGACTGCATCTACGAGGGCGAGCGCAAGCTCTACATCAACCCGGCCGAGTGCATCGACTGCGGTGCCTGCGAGACGGCCTGCCCCGAGCTGGCGATCACCGTGGACCGGCTCGCCGACCCCGAGTTCCGCGCCGACAACAAGCGGTTCTTCGAGCAGACCCTGCCGGGGCGGGCGGCGCCGCTGGGGTCGCCGGGCGGTGCGAACACGCTCGGCCCGGTGGGCGTCGACACCCCGCTCGTCGAGGCCCGCTGATGAGGGTCGGGATCCGCGTCCCGCCCTGCGACCGGGCCGACCGCGTCCTGGAGACCGTACGGCGGGCGGAGCGGCTCGGCTTCGACGACGTCTGGTTCCCGGACTCCCAGCTGCTGTGGCGGGACGTGTTCACCACCCTCACCGCCGCCGCCCTCGGCACCGACCGCATCGGCCTGGGCACCGCGGTCACCAATCTGGCGACCCGCCACCCGGCCGTGGTCGCCTCCGCCGCCCGGAGCGTCGCCGAACTCGCGCCCGGCCGCTTCACGCTCGGCCTCGGTGTCGGCAACAGCTCGGTCGGTCCCGTCGGACTGCGGCAGAGCACCTCGGCGGCGATGCGCGAGGGCATCGGCATGCTGCGCGCCCTGCTCGCGGGCGAGGAGTGGGAGTTCCCGGGCGGGGTCCGCTCACGCCTGCGCGACCCGGGCCCGGGAAGTCCGCGAAGTTCGCGAAGTCCGGGGAATCCGGGGAATCCCGGAACGGGGATCCCCCTCCACCTGGCCGCGAGCGGGCCGAAGAACCTGCGCCTGGCCGGGGAGATCGCCGACGGCGTCATCCTGCTCAGCGGGGTCTCCCCGCGGACCCTCGCCCAGGCCACCGCCCGGGTCCGGGAGGGAGCCGCCGGACGCGAGGGCCGACTCCCGCTCACCGTCTCCGCGTTCTGCGCCGTCACCGACGACATCGAGGCCGAGGCGCGACAGCTCAAGCCGATCTGCGCCTCGATCGCCCAGAACGGCGGAGCGCCCTTCCTCGCCCTCGCCGGCATCGACGTCCACGTGCCGGAAAAGGTCGAGGGCATCTACCCCGACCTGGTCCACGCGGAGGACTGGAAGGCCGCCGTCGACATCTGCTCGGCCTGGATCAGCGACGAGAACGCACTCCGGTTCGCCGAGGAGTTCTGCCTGTTCGGCACCGCCGACGAGATCGCCGCCCGGCTCCGCGCCCTGCCCGCGAGCGGCGTCACCGGCGTGTTCCTCCAGCACGTCGGCTCCTACGACCCGCCCACCGATCTGATCGAGGCGGTGGGCAGCGCCGTGCTGCCCCGACTCAACTGAGGGAGAAGACCGTGAGAAAAGGCTATGTGCCCAGCAGTTTCGGCCAGTTGCACTACGTCGAGTGCGGTGACGCGGCCGGCGAACCCGTCCTGATGCTCCATCAGACGCCGCGCTCGTGGACCGAGTACCTCGACGTGCTGCCCCTGGTCGGCGCCGAGCGGCGGGCCGTCGCCATGGACACTCTCGGCTTCGGCGCCTCCGCCAGGCCCGAGGGACCGTTCTCCATCGAGCTGTTCGCCGACGCGGCCGAGGAGTTGGCGGACGCGCTCGGCCTGGACCGCTTCCATCTGGTCGGCCATCACACCGGCGGGGTGATCGCGGTGGAACTCGCCGCCCGCCTCCAGGACCGGGTGGCCAGCCTCCTGCTGTCCGCCACCCCGTTCGTCGACGACGAGAAGCGCCGGACGGCCGCCGAACGCAAGCCCGTCGACCACGTGGACCCGGTGCCCGACGGCTCCCACCTCCTCGACCTGTGGAACCGGCGGCGCGGCTTCTACGAGGAGGGCCAGGAGGCCGCGCTCACCCGGTTCATGGTGGACGCGCTGAGCGTCCTGGACCGCGTCGAGGAGGGCCATGTGGCCGTCCGTGCCTACGAGATGGACCGCCGGCTGCCGCACATCACCGCCCGCGTCCTCGCCGTCTGCGCGCCCGGCGACCACTACTCCCTGCCCGCCCTGGAGAAGTTCGCGGCCGCCCTCGGCTGCGAGACCCGGGTACTGTCCGGCGGGCACGTGCCACTCCCCGAGCAGTTGCCCGGGGAGTTCGCGAAGACCGTGCTGGAATGGACGGCGGCCGGGTAACCCGGTCACTTCAGGCCGATGTGCGCCCCCGGCCCCAGCGGCAGGTCGAAGCCGTAGAAGACGCCCAGGATGGCCAGCCACACCACCAGGAACGGCACGGTGAAGATCGCCAGCCGGGAGATGAGGGTGCCGAGGCGGGCGTCGGGTTCGTAGCGGCGGAGCATCGCGAGGAGCAGGAAGACGTACGGGTTCATCGGCGTGATGATGCCGGTGGCCGAGTCGCCGATGCGGAACGCCGCCTGGCTGAGGGCCGGGCTCATGCCGAGCAGCATGAACGCCGGCACGAACACCGGCCCCACCAGCGACCAGAGCGCCGACCCGGAGACGATGAACAGGTTCAGGCAGGCGGCGAGGAGCACGAACGCGACCAGCGCCCAGAAGCCGGTCAGGCCGATCGCGTCCAGGCCGGCCGCCGCCTTCACCGCCAGCAGGATGCCGACATTGGACCAGTTGAACAGGGCGATGACCTGGGAGGCCACGAACATCAGGACGAGGTAGCCGGCCATGTTCTGCACGGAGCCGGTCATCGCCGTGACCACGCCCTCCGAGCCGCTCAGCGCCTTGACCGTGAAGCCGTAGGTCAGGCCGGCCAGCAGGAACGCCCCGAACAGCACCGGCACGATGCCGGTGAGCAGCGGGGAGGGCACCAGCGCCCCGCCGTCGCCGCGCAGCGGGGCGCCCTCGGGCAGCCACAGCGACAGCACCGCGGCCGCGTACGCGAGGACGACGAGCGCGGTGTACAGCAGGCCCCGGCGCTGGACGGGGGTGAGGGCGAGGTCCTGCTCCTCCTCCGGCTCGTCGGCGGAGGGCTCGTAGGTGCCCAGGCGCGGTTCCAGGACACGGCTGATGAGGAAGCCGCCCAGCAGGCCCAGGACCAGGCTGCTGGAGGCGGTGAAGAAGTAGTTGACGAGGAGGTTGAGGTCGAGGCCCTTGGCGGCGGGCAGGACCGCGGCCGCCTGCTGGGTGATGCCGATGTAGAGGGCGTCCAGCGAGCCGATCGTGAACCCGGCCGCGTAGCCCGCGCCGACGCACGCGAAGCCGCCGATCAGACCGGCCACCGGATGACGGCCCGCGCTCTTGAACACCACGGCGGCCAGCGGCGGCAGCACGATCGCGGCGACATCGCTGATCATGTGCGCCTGGCAGGCGACCAGCGCGACCAGGTACGGCAGCAGCGCCCGGGGCGCGCGGGCCAGGGTGGCCCGCATGACGGTCTCCAGGAGTCCGGCCTTCTCGGCGACCCCCACCGCCATGATCATGAGGAGTACGGCGGCGACGGGCGGGAAGGTCGCGAAGTTGGTGACGAGGTTCTCCGTCAGCCAGCGCACGCCCTCCCCGGTGAACAGCCCCGTGATCGGCTTGGTGTCGGTGGTGCCGGGGACGGTGACGTGCACGTCTCCGAGTGCGAGCGCGGTGGAGACGACGGCCAGCAGCAGGAAGAGGGCGGTGAACAGGAGGATCGGGTTGGGGAGCGCGTTGCCGGCGCGTTCGATCAGCGCGAGCACCCGGTCGACGCCGCTGGGCCGCTGCTTGTCCGGGGACTCGCTCGGGGCGGGGAGGTCGGTGAGTGAGGACATCAGAGCCGCCCTTCCGTCGCTGTTGGCAGGAGGTCCTTGCGTACGACGCCGTCCTGGACGACGCAGACGATGTTCGCGGGGTCCCCGAGGACGCCGATGTCCCGGAGCGGATCCCCGTCGCAGAGGATCAGGTCGGCGGTGCGGCCTGCGGTGAGGGTACCGAGGCGGTCGGCGACGCCGAGGAGTTCGGCGGCGGTGCGGGTGCCGGCGACGATGGCGGCCATCGGGTCCATGCCGAGGTCCACCAGGTAGGAGAGCTCCATCAGGTTCACGCCGTGCGGGCCGACGGCGGCGTCCGTGCCGAGGGCGATCCGGGCACCGTACTCGATGGCCCGCGCGATGTTCTCCTTGGTCACCCCGGACCAGCGGGTCTTCTTCTGGTAGTGGTAGTCCGGCATCGTGTCCTTGTTGATGCCCGCGTAGACGGTGGACAGCGTCGGTACGACGAACACCCCGCGCTCTCCGGCCAGGTCCAGCGCGCGCTCGTCGAGGCCGTAGCCGTGCTCGATGCTGGTGACGCCGCCGCGGAGGGCGTTGAGGATGCCCGCGTTGCCCTGGGCGTGCGCGGCGACCGGCTTGCCGCCGTGCCGCCGGGCCTCGTCCACGACGGCCCGGATCTCCTCCTCCAGGAGGCCCTCGTCGTCAGGGTCGTCGTACGGGCTGCCCATGCCGCCGGTGGCGCAGACCTTCACCAGGTCGGCGCCGTCGCGCAGCACCCGGCGCACCGCGAGCCGGGCCGCCGCCGTGTCGTCGGCGATCTCGGACATCCCGGCGCTCAGATCGGTCCCGTCGGGCAGGCGGACGTCGGCGTGGCCGCCGGTGTGGCTGATGATGCGGACGGCGGTGTGCAGCCGGGGGCCGACGATCCTGCCGGTCTCGACGGCGGTGCGGAAGCCCGCCGACAGGCCGCCGAGGTCGCGGGCGGTGGTGATGCCGGCGTCGAGGGTCCGGCGCAGCCGGGTGACCGTGTCCAGGGTGACCAGCACCGGGTCGAGTTCGGCGCGGCGGCCGGGTGCCGCGCCGTGGGCGTAGGCGAGGTGGACGTGACAGTCGAAGAAACCGGGCAGTACCGTGCGGTCATCCGCGTCGAGGACCCGCTCACCGGCGGCGGGCGGGGCGGTCGCGGCGGGACCGGCGTAGGTGATCGTGCCCTGGGCATCGATGGTCACTACGGCGTCGTCCACCGGGGCGGCGCCGGTGCCGTCGATGAGGCGGGCTCGCTGGATCCGCAGAGCGGTCCGGGGGGTGATGGGATCCGTCATGGGGTGCGGTCACTCCTCCTCTGTCGAGAACAGTCAGGGGCCGTCAGGGGCCGTCGGGCACAGTCGGGGACAGGAGAAGGGAGTGTGGAATGCTGAAGAAAACCTGGTGTGACGATGCAGACTTCGCGCCGGATTCCCGGACCGCGCGCAGGGAAGCGCCGCTCCTGGGGGTGCAGGATTACGCCGCCCCGGAATCGGAACCGGAACCGGACCTCGACGAGCTGGACCGGTGTGTGGTGCACGCCCTGCAGATCCACCCCCGGGCGCCGTGGACGCTCGTCGGCGAGGTGCTCGGGGTCAACCCGGTCACCGCGGCCCGGCGCTGGCAGCGGCTCCAGGAGGCGGGCCTGGCCTGGGTGACCGCCTATCCCCGGCTGTACGACCCGCGGATCGTGGTGACCGGGACCGTCGAGGTGGACGCCGAGCCGGGCGCCGCCGAGGACGTGGCGCAGGCCATCGCGAAGGACCCGGCGGTGCCCAACATCAAGCTCACGGCGGGCGGCCGGGACCTGGTGGCCGCGGTGCAGACCCGCAGCCTGGACGAGCTGGCCCGGCTCACCACCTCGCTCTTCCAGCGGACGCCGGGGGTGCGCGCGACCCGTACGCATGTCTCGACCGGCGTCTCGACGGAGGGCAGCCGTTGGCGGCTGCGCAGCCTGGACGAGGCCCAGGCGGCCCGCCTCGAAGCGGCGCTCCCCCCGTCCGGCCCGCCGGCGGCCCTGGCCGAGCCGCGCTGGGAGGAGCTGGACACCCGCCTGCTCGAGCTCCTCAGCGTGGACGGCCGGATGTCGTTGCGCGACCTGGCGGCGGCCACCGGAACCAGCCTCACCACCCTGCGCCGCCGGGTGCAGTCGCTGCTCGCCTCCCGGCTCTGTCTGCGCTGCGACCTGGCCCGGCCGCTGTCGGGCTGGCCGCTGTCCGCCGTCTACTTCGCCTCGGTGCCGGGCCAGTACGTGGAGGAGACCAGCAGGGTGCTGGCCGGGGTGCGCGAGGTCCGCTCGTGCTCGATCACGGCCGGGCCGTACAACCTGGTGATCGATGTCTGGCTCCGCGATCTGCGCGATGTGCACGCGTTCGAGGCCCACCTGTCCCGCAGGCTGCCCCGGCTGACCGTCGCCGACCGCTCGGTGGTGCTGCGCACGGTCAAGCACATGGGCCGGCTGCTCGACCACGACGGCCGCTGCGTGGGAGTGGTCCCGCTGCGCAACCCCCAGGTCGCCGGCGCGCACCGCGCGCTGAATTCGGCTGCCTGGACGTGAGGACGCTACGGCGTGGCCTGGTCCGGGCGGGTCGGGACCGGTACCTGGTTGAAGCCGTAGTAGAGGGCGAGCAGGCCGTGTGCGGCCAGGGTGAGCGGTGCGGAGACGAAGGCGAGGCCGACGGTGAGCGGGTAGCCGAGTGAGCCGAGCGCGAAGCGGGCGCGGGTGGCACGCGCGGCCTCGACGTCGACGCGGGCGTCGAAGAGGTGGCCGGTCCGGGTGAGATGCCACCACAGTGCCTGGAAGGCGGCCGCCATCAGGACCATCACCAGGCTGTAGACGGCCGCCGCCGCGTGCGAGGACGCGTCCTCCCGCAGGTACTCGGCGAGCATCGCCGTCGGCCAGGGCACGGCGGACACCACCATCAGCACCAGCAGGTTCAGGAACATCAGCTTCCGGTCGACCCTGGCGACATAGCTGAACAGCTGGTGATGGTTGACCCACATGATCCCGACGACCAGGAAGCTCACCACATAGGCGGCGTAGGACGGCCACTGGGCGCCCAGTGCCTGCCAGAGGCTGTCGCCCTCCGCGGTCTTCGGCACCTTGATGTCCAGGACGAGCAGGGTGACGGCGATGGCGAAGACCCCGTCGCTGAAGGCCTCCACTCGGCCCGACTCGTTCATGACGTACTCCCCCGTCGGCTCACGGTGACTTTCTACCGCCACCCCAGCGCCTGAGTCACGTGATCGACCGAGGTGCCGCGAGGGGCAGGGCGGCGTCTGTCGTGCCCTTCGCTTCCGCGCGCCGCCGGCCGAGGTGGTTGAAGACCAGGTTCAGCAGCACGGCCGCCGCACAGCCCGTCGAGATGCCCGAGTCGAGGACGATCCGGGCGGTCTGCGGGAAGGCGTGGTAGAAGTCCGGCGCGGTGATCGGGACGATGCCCACGGCGAGGGAGACGGCGACGACCAGGATGTTCTCGTCCTTGTCGAGGCCTGCCTTGACCAGGGTCTGGATGCCGCTGGCCGCCACCGACCCGAACAGGACCACGCCGGCGCCGCCCAGCACCGGGCGGGGTACGACGGCGATCAGCGAGGCGGCCATCGGGCACAGCCCCATCAGCACCAGGAAGCCGCCGCCGACCGCGACCACGAACCGGCTGCGGATCCGGGTCATCGCGACCAGGCCGATGTTCTGCGCGAAGGCGCTGCACATGAACCCGTTGAAGAGCGGGCTGATCGCCGAGCCGAGGGTGTCGGCGCGCAGGCCCGCCGCGATCGTCCGCTCGTCGGCGGGCCGTTCCACGATCTCGCCCAGCGCCAGCATGTCCGCGGTCGACTCGGTCATCGAGACCACCATCACCACGCACATCGACAGGATCGCGGCGACCTGGAACTGCGGGGCGCCGAAGTGGAAAGGGGTCGGGAAGCCGATGACATCCGCGTCCACGACCGGACCGAAGTCCGTGGCACCGAAGGGGACGGCGATGACCGTGCCCGCGACCAGGCCGACGAGTACGGCGATCTGTTTGACGAAGCCGCCGGTGAAACGGCGGAGGAGGAGAACGACGAGGAGGGTTGCGGCCGCCAGGCCGAGGTATTTCGCCGAGCCGTAGTCGTCGGCCGTCGGGTCGGGGCCCTGTGCCCAGCCGAAGGCCACCGGGAGCAGGGAGACACCGATGAGGGTGATGACCGTGCCGGTGACGACGGGCGGGAAGAAGCGGACCGCCTTGCCGAAGAAGGGGGCGGCGAGGAAACCGAGGAGGCCGGCGACGATCACCGCGCCGAAGATGACCGGCAGGGCGTCGGACCTGTCATGGGTGGCGGCGGCTATCGCGGTCATCGGGGCGACCCCGGCGAAGGTGACGCCGTTGACGAAGGGCAGCCGGGCGCCGATCTTCCAGATGCCGAGGGTCTGGAGGAAGGTGGCGAGGCCGGCGGTGAAGAGGCAGGCGCCGGTCAGGAAGGTCAGTTCGGTGCCGGTGAGGCCGATGGCCGCGCCGACGATCAGGGGTGGGGCGACGACTCCGGCGTACATGGCGGCCACGTGCTGAAGGCCCGTGGTGGCCATTTTCAGGGCGGGGAGTTTCTCGTCGACGGGGTGCACGGGATGCGCGGACACGGGCGGCTCCTCCGGTCGGTTGACACGTCGGCTCTGACGCGGGTTTCAGGGAGGTGGTGCATGTGGTCGTGCGGGACCGAAGGACGGTGACCGTTCCTGGGCGCGCGCAGGGCAGCGCGCGCCCAGGAGACAGCCGCCGTGGACCCTGTTCGGGGTCCACGGCCACCGGGCCGGGGGCCCGCCTCCCCCCCCGGGCCCCCGGGCCCGAGCGGGGAGAGGGGGTACCCCCCCGCGGGGGGGGGCCCCCCCCGTGGCTCGGCCCCCGTGGCGCGGGCGATCGCGTCCTCGTCGACGTGCAGCAGGCGGCCCGCCTCGACGATCTGCCGGCCGTTCACGAAGGAGGCGGTGACCGGGGCGGCCGCGCCGAAGACCAGGGCGGTCACCGGGTCGGCGATGGAGGCGTGGGCGAGGGTGTCCAGCTTCCAGAGGACCAGGTCGGCGAGCTTGCCGGGTTCGAGGGAGCCGATCTGGCTTGCGCGGCCCAGTACTTGGGCGCCGCCGTAGGTGCCGAGGCGCAGCGCCTGGCGGGCGTTGAGCGCGGCCTCCTTGTGCGCGCCGAGGCGGTTGATGAGGAGGGCGTTGCGCAGTTCGGTGTGGAGTTCGCCGGACTCGTTGGACGCGGTGCCGTCGACGCCGAGGCCGACCGGGACGCCGGCGGCGAGCATGTCGGGGACGCGGGCGATGCCGGCCGCGAGCCGGGCGTTGGACGACGGGCAGTGCGCCACACCGGTCTTCGTGCGCGCGAACGCGGCGATGTCGGAGTCGTTCATGTGGACGCAGTGCGCCATCCACACGTCCTCGCCGAGCCAGCCGGTGGACTCGAAGTAGTCGGTCGGGCCCATCCCGAACAGCTCCTTGCAGAACTGCTCCTCCTCGACGGTCTCCGAGCCGTGGGTGTGCAGGCGTACCCCGAGGCGGCGGGCCAACTCGGCGCCCTGCCGCAGGAGTTCGGTGGAGACGGAGAAGGGCGAGCAGGGGGCGACGGCCACCTGGGTCATCGCGTCGAAGGAGGGGTCGTGGTGCTCCTTGACGGTCGCCTCGGTGGCGGTGAGGGCGCCTTCGAGGGTCTCCACGGCGAAGTCCGGGGGCAGGCCGCCGTCCTTCTCGCTGCGGTCCATGGAGCCACGGGCGAGGGTGAAGCGGACGCCCGTCTCGCGGGCGGCGCGGATGATCGCGCCGGACAGGTCGCCGGAGTCCCTGGGGAAGACGTAGTGGTGGTCCATCGCGGTGGTCACGCCGCCCCGGGCCATCATCGCGAGCGAGCCCTGCGCGGCCGCGTACACCATGGGCTCGTCGATGCGCGCCCACGTCGGGTACAGCGCGACCAGCCAGTTGAAGAGGTTGTGGTCGGTGGCCAGGCCCCGGGTGATCCACTGGTAGTAGTGGTGGTGGGTGTTGACCAGGCCGGGGGTCACCAGGTGGCCGGTGGCGTCGATACGGCGTACCACGTTCTCCAGGCCCTCGGGAGCCCTGCCCGCACCGAGCGACTCGATACGGTTGCCGACGATGACGACGTACCCGTCGGCGTACTCGGTGTCGTGGGCGTCGACGGTCGCGATCGAACAGTTCTCGATGACGATGCGCTGGTCTGCTGCCATGATTCGTCCTTTTCGCTCAGTGGACTGGTGGTGAGGGCACGGCAGGACCCTGGAGATTTGAGTGCCGTGGCCGGGGAGCGGGAACCCCGCCGGCCGCGGGTGCCGATGTGGGGAGTTGGTCAGAGGTTGGTGAGGTCCACCGGGATCTTCGCCTCGCAGCCGTCCCGCAGGACGGTCGCCTCGATCAGGCCGTAGGGCCGGTCGGCGGCGTAGTACACGGCACCGTCCTCGGTGGCGTTCTTGAGACCGAACGGCTCCAGATCCACCAGGAAGTGGTGCTTGTTCGGGAGCGAGAAGCGGACCTCGTCGATCTCGCCGCGGTTGTTGATGATCCGCGAGCCCATCTGGTACAGCGTCTGCTGGAGCGAGAGGGAGTAGGTCTCGGCGAAGGCCTGGAGCATGTGCTTCTTCGTCTGCTCGTAGGACTTCTCCCAGTGGGGCGTCTTCTGCTCGTCGTCGGTCCAGTTGAACCGCCAGCGCGCGGAGACCTGGGTGGCCAGGATGCGGTCGTACGCCTCGGGGAGCGTCGTGTACTTGTCCTTGACGTAGCCCCAGAACTCGGAGTTGGTCGAGTTCATCACGACGAGGTCCTTGAGTCCGGAGATGACCTCCCACTGCTCGCCGTCGTAGGTGATCTGGGTGAGCCGGGTCTCCTGGCCCTTGCGCACGAAGGAGTGCTTGACCTCGTCGGCGCCGATGAACTTCGAGTTGGCGTCGGAGGCCTCGATGCGCTCCCAGGCGTACTCCTCGATGCGGATCCGGGCCGTCCTGATCGGCTCCTGGCTGGTCACGAAGTGCCGGGCCAGGTGGATGCCGAACTGCTCCGCGGACTCGATGCCGTGCTCCTTGGCGAACGCGAACACCGTGTTCTTGGTGGTGTCGGTCGGCAGGACGTTGGCGTTGGAGCCGGAGTAGTGGACCTCGTCCATGTCGCCGGAGAGCGACACCGACACGTTGAGGTCCTTGATGTGGTGGGTGGCACCGTCCCGCGTGATCTTCACGACCCGGTTCTCGGCCTTGCCGTACTGGTTCTGTCCAAGAATCGTGGGCATCTGTAGCTAGCTCCCTCGGTAAACGGAGTAGCCGAACGGGTTGAGCAGCAGCGGTACGTGGTAGTGCTCGCCCGGTACGACGGCGAACGTGATCGCCACTTCCGGGAAGAACACGGCCGGTCCGCTGTCCCGATTCGCGGGGGCGTCCTGCTGCGCATCGGCTTGCTTCTTCGCGAACTTCTCGAAATACGGCTCTACGGCGAAGTCGAGCCGTACGTGTGTGGTGCCCTCCGGCAGCGCCGGCAGGTCCTTGCACCGGCCGTCCGCGTCGGTCGCGGAGCCGCCGAGCGCCTGCCAGTCCGCTTCCCGGCCGGGGCGGGCGGAGAGCCGGACGGCGACGCCCCCGGCGGGGCGGCCGACGCTGGTGTCCAGGATGTGGGTGGACACGGAGGCGGTGGTGCTGGTGCTCATGGTGTCAGGCGTCCTCTTCGACGAGTCGGGCCAGCCGGATGCGGTTGATCTTGCCCAGCTCGGCGCGGACGATCTCCCGCTCCCGCTCGGGCGGGTTGCCGATCCGCTCCTTGACCGCGTCCCGCATCTCCTCGCCGCTGCGGCCGGTGGCACAGATCAGGAAGACATGGCCGAACCGCTCCTGGTAGGCCAGGTTGAGTTCGAGCATCTCCGCCTTGAGGCCCTCCGCGGCACCGGCCATGCCGGACTGCTCCCGGGCCGAGGTGGGGTCGCCCGGCTTGGGGCGGCCGATCGGCGGGTGCCCGGCCATGGCCTCGGCCAGGTCCGCCGTGCTCAGCTCGGCCATGGCGGCGTCGCCGGCGGTGTAGAGGGCCTCCGGGGTGGCATAGGGGCGGGCGGCGAGCAGGCGCCGGGCCCATGCCGTGGAGGCACACGCCTCGTGGAGGGCGGCGAGGGCCGCGTGCTCCTCCAGGTCGTTGAACCGGGCCAGGCCCGGGGGCGTGGAAGTCGACGTCACGGGAGCCTCCGTGGCCGTGGGTGGCCTTCGTGCTGAACGGGCTGCCGTTAGCTAACGCCCTCCGGAACTCGACGTCAACACTTTGTTGAAAATTCCGCGTAACAACCCCCGGGCGCACCCGGACACACCCCGGACACACCCCCGCGGGTCAGTTCTCCTTCTCGCGGTTGAGGTAGTTGTAGACGGTGAAGCGGCTCACCCCGAGCGCGCTCGCCACGGTCTCCACGCCGTGCCGTACGGAGAAGGCGCCCCGCGCCTCCAGTATGCGCACGACCTCCTGCTTCGCCTTGCGGTCCAGGTCGGCCAGCGGCTTGCCCTGCCTGCGCTCCATGGCGGCCAGGATGTGATCGAGGGAGTCCGCGAGCTGCGGCAGCCGTACGGCGACCACGTCGACGCCCTCCCAGGCGAGCACGACGTCGTCGGGGCCGGCCTCGTCGGGTGGGAGCATCTCCCCGCCCATGGCGTCGACCAGCGGCTTCACGGCGGTGATGAAGGGCTCGTCCGCGTTTCCGGTCACTTGTCGTCACCCTCCCCCACCACGTTGACCTGGAGCGAGATCCGGGTGGCCCCGGCCTCCAGCGCCCTGCGCAGCAGCGCGTCCACGGCACCGAGCACGGCGTCGGAGCCGCCCTCCGCCGTGTTCCCGAACGGCCCGACGTCCACCGCGTCCAGCTCGGCCGCCTCGATGACCTCACGCGCGACCAGCGCGTGCGCGGGGGCCTCGTCGAGGTCGAAGGGCTCGGTGGTGAACTCCACTTTCAATCGCATTGCGCCCCCATGACACGGCTCTGATCTGCGCGTTCTCTCACTCTTCCGACCGAGAGGGCACATCCGGGGCACATACGCCCGCCAACGGGCCGAACACGCGGTCCACCGCCACCCCGGTCTGTCGCTCCGACACGACCTTAACGGACTCGTCCGCGGCGATCAGCCTTGATCCGCAAGGACTCCGCAGAGTGCGGGGTCCGGCACCGTCGGCGAGCGACGCGCCGGAACCACGGGGGTCGATCAGTCCACGTAGTCCAGGGGGACCGTTCGGTAGCCCTTGACCTGTTCCGGGACCTCGAGCCTGCGGCTGGCGGCGGAAGCGACCATGGAGTGCAGGAAGCTGATCAGCGCGTTCCGCAGGGCCGACGTGTTGTCGTCCGAGTTCTCCGCCACGAAGGCCGCGACGGTGGCGATCCTCTTGATCACCTGTTCGCGGGCGTTGCCGAAGCCGTAGGCGATGATGTGGGGCCTGGTCTTCCACTGGGGGTCCAGCAGGTCGTCCAGATGGTTCTCCCAGGGGTCGTTCGGCAGATCCTCCTTGTCCGTGGGAATGCCGTCCGTGAGGATGAAGACGACGGGCCGCAGCACCCGGACTCCCTTGTCGACCAGGGCGGGCACATCCGCCTCGATCCGCGTGCGCACCAGCTGGAACATGGGGCCGAAGTTGGTGCGTCCGGAACACGTGACCGTGGGCAGGTGGTTCACGTCGTCGAAGTCCGTCATCTGGGTGACGACATGGGGCCGGCTGTTGAACGACAGCACGGACAGGTGGACGAACTCCTTGACCTGCGGCGTCGTGTCGATGGTGTCGTAGATCGTCTCCAGCGTCTGGTTGAGCAGGTGCTCGGACTTCTGCATGGAGCCCGAGGTGTCCAGCACCACGTACATGGGCAGGCCGGACGACGGTGCGTAACTCATGGTGATCCTTTTCGAGTTGCCTGGTGACGGGGCGCGGTCGCGGGACGGGTCACGCCCAGAGGATGAAGAGGACGACGACCAGCGCGAGCAGGGCCAGGGCGATGCAACAGCCGATGAACTGACCCGCGCCCTTGCGGTCCCCCGCCGGTGACGGGCGAGATCCCGGCCCGGGAGCGGTGGTGGCGGCCGGTTGCGGCGCCGGACCTCGGGTGCGCGGCTCGGCCGTACGGGCCGTCCCGCCGGCGGTCTTCTCGGCCGGGCGGTGGCGTACCGGGCGGAAGCCGGTGACATTGCTGCCCGGCGTGACGTCCGTCTGGGCCCCGTTGCCGCCCGGACTCCGCAACGCCTTCAGGAGCGTCGCCGTCCGCGGACGGTTCCGGAGATCGCCGCGGTCGAGTGCCTGCCGGAGCAGCCCGGGGAAGGTGTCGCCCGCCGGCCAGTCGCGCTCCAGTCTGCTGAGATTCTCCAGCGGTTCGCCCCGCGCACCGGTGATGCAGCGCAGGGTGAGCAGGGCCATCCGGTACCGGTCGGTCGGGACGGTCAGCGGGGTGCCCTCGGGGAACGCCGGATCGCTCCAGTCGGGCGATGCGATCCACGACCGGGTGCCTATGCCGCAGGAGTCCATGTCGAGCAGGTACACCGAGTCGCTGTCCTGGTCCCACAGCGCGTTCCGGTAGGACCAGTCGCCGTAGACGACGTCGTGCCGTTCCAGGACGGCGCCCAGCTCCAGGAACCGGCAGGCGATCTCCAGCCTGCGCTGACGCGTGGGCGGGCGTACACCGATGTCCGTGAGGTAGGCCGAGTCCTTGACCAGATGGTCGAGCTGGAGTTCCCGTGGCCCGCTGCGCCGCCCGCCACGGAGATTGAACGGCACGTAGAAGCGTGCCGGCGCCTCGGCCATGACGACGCCGACCGTCCGGTCCCCGTCCGTGATGCGGGAGACCGGCCAGGCCGCGCTGCGGTCCAGCGTCTCCAGGTCCGCCTCGGTCATCGAGTGCGGCAGCGCTACGAGTCGCCCGAGCGTGACCGCCTCCGCCGGGGTCATGGGCGCCTTGTACAGCTTGGCGACCCAGCCGGGACGGTCCGAAAGGCGCTCCACCGTGTGCGCCTGGCCGCCTCCGCCCAGGTTCTCTCCGGCGAGTTTCACCGAGGACAACGGGATGTCGTCCGGGAAGGGGTTGTCCGACCAGGTGCTCATCGCCGCCCTCCGTCCGCGGACGGGGTCCAGACGACGACGGCGGTCCGGTCGTCGTTTCGCTGGTGGGAGTCGTAACTGATGTGCAGCAACAGGTCCAGAGCGGTGACCGGGGCGGCCCAGTGGTGGTGGAACCAGTCGTGCGCCTGCGGCAGTTCCGCGAGCACGTCGCCCACCCCGTCGGTGGTCAGGGCCAGCGCCTGGCCGGGGCCGAGGGAGACGTGCCGGCGTTCGACGGCCTCGGGAGTGTGCGGCAGATAGGTGCGGAGCCGTCCGGCGTCGGGCCCCTGTTCCTTTTCGCCCAGCAACTGGGTCCAGCGGTGCGGCCCGCGTGCCCAGGCGCTGGTGTCGCCGAGTCCGGCGATCCAGACGTCGCGGTCGCCGTCGGGAGCCGCGCCGGTGGGCACGACGGCCGCCACGGCGACGGTGCGCACGCTGTCGGCGGACCACTGGCGCTGCCTGGCGTGGGTGTGGACGTGTTGCGCCGCCTCCAGAAAGGCGCTGCCGTGATCGAGGTGGAACGGCGGTACACCCTCGTCGAGCTGGCGCCGCAGGGAGTTGACGAGGGAGAGGGTGGCAACGGCGGCCGCGGCGTCGGAGTGGCTGCTGTCGGACATGCCGTCCGCGACCGCGACGACCAGATGGCGTGCGGCGGCGTCCCGGCCGATGCGGTACGAGTCCTGGCGGGGGCCGGCACCGGTCTCGTCGATCCGGTGCCCGGGTCCCACCACCGAGGCGGCGCGGACCTCCAGATCGCCCACCCGCGCGGAGTCGGCCGCCATGCCCGGCGGCGCCGGCTGCTGCGGCAGCCGCCAGGGCAACTCGGCGAGGCGGGACGGCTGGTACATCACCGGGGGCGGCGGGCAGGCCCACGCCGCCCCGGACGGGACGCGCTTCCTCACCGCGGGGACCGCCGGGACCGCCGGCTCCGCCACAGGCCGCGTTGCCGCAACCCGTTCCTCCGCGCCGACGGGACCGGCCGTGGGCGGACGCTCGTCCGCGGGGGAAGGGGGGCTCTGCCACGCGGCCGGGGTGGTCGTGCTGTTCCACGAGGCCGGGACAGGGGTGCTGTGCCACGAGGCCGGGGCATGGGGCGAGGGGGCCGCGGCGGGGCCGGTGCCCTGCCGCGGACCGTCGGCGGCACCTCCCGGCATCGTCTGCTCGTCCTGCTTGCGCGAGGTGACCGCCATGACCGCCTCCCCCGCGAGGAAGCCGGCGATCGCTCCCACGACCAACCCGGCAGTCGCGCCGTAGGGCCCTGCCATGATTCCTCCCAGAGTGCCCACCAGCAGTGCCAGCAGTGCCATGCTCCAGCCGATGACACCGGCGGGACGCCAGCGTCCTGCGGACGTGCCGCGGTGATCACCGGGCGGCTGTCCGCCCGGCGTGCCCGCCGGCGCTCCGCCCGGCAACCTGCCGGGCCCGCGCCTTGCGGACTTCGGGCCCTGCGGCCTGGCGCGGTCGTAGGGGTACGCGTATCCCTGCTCGTGGCCGTAGTCGTGACCGGGGGGATCCTGGTTCATCCCTTGTCGTCCTCCTCGCCCCGGTGCGGGTCGCCGTGGGCCTGGGCACGTCGTCCGCCGACCGGTTTCCAGCTGACGACTCCGCTTCC
Organism: Streptomyces sp. GbtcB6; assembly: GCF_019091475.1. Lineage (NCBI taxonomy): Bacteria > Bacillati > Actinomycetota > Actinomycetes > Kitasatosporales > Streptomycetaceae > Streptomyces > Streptomyces sp. GbtcB6. The sequence continues at coordinate 303,181 of NZ_JAGXJL010000008.1, forward strand.
CGGTTCCTCCGGCCGCGGACCGCCGGTGCCCGTGGCGGGCTCCGGTCGGGACGTACCGGTCGCGCCGTTCTCCGCTCCCAGAGACGCGGGGGTGTGGGGCCGGGGAAGGGGTGAGGGAGTCCCGCCGCCCAGCGCGGGGCCGGCGTAGGGGAGCGGCTCGCCCATGAACCGTTGGACCCACTCGGCGTACTCGGCGGGATGCAGGTCGCCCTTGAGGTCCCGCAGCAGAGTCTGTTTCCGCTCCAGTGCCATGTCCTGTCTGGCCGCGATCTCCTGGAGGATGCTGCGCAACTGGCTGGGGTCCTGGGCGACGAGGTGCATCAGGAGTCCTCCCTCGCCCTGCTGGGCGGCCTGCAGCGCCGCGGTCCGCTGCCGGACGCGTCGTGCCTCGTGCTCCTCCATCAGCGAGGTCAGCTGCTGCTCGCCCTCGGTCTGGACCCGGTTGACCTGGTGGGTGAGCTCGGCATGCTCCCGCTGCCAGGCCAGATCGCGGTGCTGGCGCAGCTGGCGTTCGGCGGTCTCGTCCAGACCGAGCCGGACCGCGCAGGCGAAGACCGTCAGCCCGGCGTCGAAGGGGTGTTCACGGCTGCGGAGGGAGCGGTTCGCCGAGTCCTCCGCGCGGGCGACGTCCTCGATGTCGAACCCCCGCGTGAGCGGGCGCAGCAGGTCGTTGAGCACGCCCCGCACCAGCGACTCCGCCGTGGCCACGGTGGTGAGGCGGCGTTTCACCACCACGTCCGGCGAACTGACCCGCCAGGCCGTGCTGATCTCGGCCTGGAAGTCGAATCCCCTGGTCCGGCTGGGCAGGGTGCCCTGCCAGTTGGTGTGGTGGTCGGTGGTGTCCACCTCGTAGCGGTAGTGGAACCGCGACGACTCGAAGAAGGACGGCTTGCGGTCCACTACGACGGGTTCGCCGGTGTCGAGCGAGAACACGAGGGCCGTCCCCGGCCGCGGTGTCTCCCCCCGGTTCACCATCCCGGCGGGCCACGGACCCGCGATCAGCTGCTCGGGATCGGACATGGTCATGGTGTGCTGCCTTTGCTGTCGAAGTGGCTCAGGATCTGCCCGGCGCTGCGGGCGGCGCGGCTGTCGGGTGTGCTCCAGGTGGAGACATGGCGCAGCAGGAAGCGTCTGCTGCGGTCGGTCGGTGCCGCCGCGTGCAGCAGCCGGGCCAGCGCGCGGCGGCCCGAGGGGTCGGGGTCCACCATGCGGGCCCATTCCGTGAGGACCTGGGTGGCCGCCTCGTAGGTCTCGGGGGACTGGAGGACCGCGTCCCAGAGCAGCGCGATGTCCCGCTGGCGCACGGGGTCACGGGTGGCCAGCGCCAGCAGCTTGGGCCACCGGCGGCGCGGCTCGCCGCCGCGTGCCGGCATGTCCTCCAGGAGGTCGGCCGCCGCGAAGAGGAAGGACAGCTCCCCGACGGTCCGGCGCTGTGCGTCACGCCGGGAGATCCAGTGCCGGAGCAGGTGGAGGGCGTCGCGCGCCTCATGGCCGTCCGGCGCGGCGAGCGACTCGGTGACCCCCAGGCAGATCGCCTCGATGATCTCCGCGCTGTCGGTGGCGGCGAGCGCGTCGAGGAGGGCTACGGCCTCACCGGCGTTGCCGGCGTCGGAGCGCCCGAGGGCGGTCCAGGCGCGCGCCGCCGTGGCCCGCAGAACCGCGTCACCGCCTGCCCACGCCTGGATCAAATCCCTTACCGGTGAGGCTAGTTCGGGATTCTCGGCGGCGATGACCAGGGCCGTCGCGGCGGCCTCGCGCAGCGCTCGCGCGGGGCTCCTGGCCCAAGGCTGCAGGACACCCGTGCGCAGACTGTCGAAGGACAGCTCGGCCAGGAACCCGACGGCGACCGCCGCCCTGGTCCGGACGGTGGCCAGTTCATGGCCCGCGCAGTCCTTCAACCAGCCCGGCAGCTGGTGGCGCAGGACGTCGTACTCCTCCCACACGTTCTGCAGGAGACGGCTCGCCATCCGGGAGTCGTCGAAGCGCACCACCTTCGCGGGGGCGCCACCGTGCCGGGACGCGACCTGTGCTCCGACGAGCGAGGCGTTGAGCCGGCGCAGCCGCGTCGCGCGGGTCGCGGTGACCGCCTCGTTGCGGGGTCGTTCGGGGTGTTCGGCGGTGGGCGGCGGCTGGAGCCGCCGGCCGAGCGAGGTGGCCAGCGCGGACACCGTCTCGTAGGCCTCTCCGCCGAAGACCGCCGTGGCGACGGCGACGCACTGCGTGGGAAGGTCGTCCAGGCCGTCGAACCATTTCTCGAACTCCTGGGCGTCGCGCAGCGAGCCGTGTTCCCTGACCTGGCGTACGGCGTCTGCCGGTGCGGCCGACGACTCGGAGAGCAGACGGGCGTTCTCGGCCGCCCTGGCGAGCGACGTGCCGACCGACTGCGGCTCGGTGAAGAGCGCGGCCGTCTCCGGCGCGCGGAGCAGTTCCTCCGCCCGTCTCGTCCGCTGCGGGCCGAGCCACCAGCGCAGGTGTCTCTCGAAGACGTCCCACGGTGCGGGCGGCCCGCTCACCGGGAAGGTCTGCTTGCCGAGTTCGGGATCCGCCGTTCGCGCACCGTCGCGCAGGGTGATGACCAGGCGGCAGTCCCGGGCGCGCATCACCGAGTTGAGGCGCTGGAGTTCGAAGCCGGTGAGCGCAGGGGCGGTGCCGCCGGGGCTGAGCTCCTGGAGCAGGTAACCGTGACCGGGCCGCAGCGACGCCTCTTCGAGTCGTGTCAGGTCGGCGTCCGGCTCCAGGCACTGCAGGGTGGCGTGCCCGCGTTCCAGCAGCAGCCGTTGTGCCACCGCGTACTTTCCGTGGCCCTGGGCACCGCTGAGCAGCACCACGCGGAAGGGCTCGCTGTCGCGCAGGAGGGCGCCGTAGGAGGCCGGAGGCAGGAACGCCGAGGAGACGAGGTCGATGTCCTGGGCCGACAGCTGGTAGGCGCGGACGGAGCGGCGGCCCTGGCCGAGGAGCACCTCGATGTGATCTCCGCCGTACACCCGTTCACCGGTGATCCGCGACTGCGCGAAGCGCGAGAGGTAGGAACGCGCGTCGCGTCCCGCGTCGAGGCGTTCGTCCGTCGAGCCGGGCTGGGCCGCGCGTGCCGACAGGGCCCGGCGGATGTCCTCGACGCCGAGCTCCGGGGTGTCCGCCGGACCGGCGGACACCGGGGACGGGACCTCGCCCTCCTGGGCGGGCGAGGTGTTCTCCGGGCCGTTCCGGGCGGAGCCCTGGGCGGATTCCTCCGTCATGCGCCGTCCCCGTTCCGGGCGGGGTCGGCGTGCGCCTCGTCCGGCGTGACGCCTTCGTAGTGGTTCCCGCCGTACACCCGGCCCGGGTTGTGGAAGACCGCGCCCGCGAAGGGACCGTGGTTGCCGCCCGCCGGAGGGGCCGGAGCCGCGGGGCCCGGGGTCGCGGCGGCGGACGCGGAGTCCGCGGCCGACGCGTGCGTGGCGGGGGTGTCCGTGGCGGGACGGGGTGCGGACGGCGTCGGGCGCTCGGCGGCCGGGGCCGCAGCGCCCAGCCCCGGGGGTTCGTCGTAGCCGGGGACGCGCAACCAGGCGTGCGAGGTGATCTCCTTGGCCACGAACGGCAGTTCACGGAAACCGGACGCCGGAAGCTCGGGGTAGTCGTGGCGGACGACCGCGGCGTGCCAGTCCTCGGACACGGCCAGCGCCAGGCCGGAACGGGAGGCCGCCGCGAGGGTGGTCCGCAGCGCGTCCAGGTCGACGAGCCGGCAGGCGGTGTTGAGCGCTTCGCCCACCCAGCCGCGCCTGTCCTCCGACACCTCGCCGGCGTGCAGCGCGACGCGCACCCGCAAGGCGGTCTCCTCGTTGCCGCGCTGGGCGTGACCGCGCAGACCGGTCTGCAGGGCGTCCAAGAACCTGGTGGTCAGGTCGAGTTTGGAGACGGACGGACGCAACAGGAGGAAGCAGCCGTCTCCCCGGTCGCTCGTGACCGCCACGTCGTCGGTGCCGATCCCCGCCTGCTCCAGCGCCTTGTCGAGGATGGCGTAGAGCTGTTCCCTCAGCCATCGCTGCATGGGGTCCGTGCGGCGGCCGAATCGCTCTATGTCGATGACCACGATGAGGTAATAGCGCGGTTTGCCGTCCATGCCGGATGCACCTCTCCTTCGTTTGCGTGGGACAGCGGCCGCCGGGCTTCCCCCGGTCGTGCTCCGACGACCGCCGCACCCCAGATAAGCCGACGCCCTGCCCTCTCTTCCGCATCAAATGACCCACTGGAGAGCAGTTGGCGTCGGTCAGGGACGATCCGATTCCCAGGTGGCGAGCGAGGCGGGGTCCAGGACCACGATGACGCCTCTGCGGGTTGCGACCAGTTCACAGGCCTGCAGTTCGCGCAGGGTCCGCACGACGGACTCCCGCGACGTGCCCACCGCGCTCGCCAACTCGTACTGGGTGATGCGTACCGACCGGGCCGTCGGGGCCCAGGCCGACGCGTCCACGCCGTACCGGCCGGCCATCTCGACGAGCAGCCGTGCCACCCGTGTCGCGGCGGGCTCGGCCCCCAGCGCCTCACGCTGGCCGTCGGCGTGCCGCAGCCGTGCGCTGACGCTCCGGAGCACCGCGAGGCCGAGGTCGCCGTTGGCGCGCAGCAGTGCGGCGAACCTGCTGCCGGACACCGAGACCCCGTGCCCGTCCTGTGTCGCGATCACCGAGGCCGAGCGTGTTCCACCGTCGATGCAGGCGAGTTCGCCCACCAGTTCCCCGGCTCCCCTGAAGGCGAGCAGGCTGGTGTAGCCCCCCACGGACTCGGACACGACCTTCACGACGCCCTTGCGCAACAGGATCGCCCGGTCGCCTCGTTCTCCCTGGCGCAGAAGCACGTCGCCGTGCTGCCAGGTCTCCACCACACCCGCGTCGTACAGCAGGGTCAGGTGCTCCGAACTGAACACCTGTAACGCTGACACATGACGTAAACCGGGCTCCGGCGCCGAACGTACGTCGTCCCGCACAGGAACTCCCCCTCCCCCGTTCCGGTCGGGCGCTCGGCCGCGGCTGAGGCCCGGGACGACCACTGTAGAGGCGGAAGTTCCGTGTAGTGAGGTGTTTGCCCCAGAACCGTGGGGTTGCCGCACCGGCCGGGTCTCACCGGCTCTTGCGCAGGAAACCCCGCAACCGCCGCTCCGGCCAGGTGTTGATCACGTCGTCCTTGGTGAGCCAGCCGCGCTGGGCGGTGCCGATGCCATAGCGCATGTTGGCGAGGTGCGGGACGGCGTGGGCGTCGCTGTTCACGGCGAACTTCACGCCGTGCCGGCGGGCCCGCAGGATGTCCTCGTCGCGCAGGTCGAGGCGGTGCGGGTGGGCGTTGACCTCCAGGGCCGTACCGGTGCGGGCGCAGGCGGCGAAGACCGCGTCGAGGTCGGCGTCGATGCCGGGGCGCTTGCCGATGAGGCGGGTGGTGGGGTGGCCGATGACGTTGACGTACGGGTTCTCGCAGGCCCGCACCAGCCGCCGGGTCAGCGCCTCGCGGCTCTGGTTGAAGTGCGAGTGCACGGAGGCCACGCACAGGTCGAACCCGGCGAGGAAGTCGTCCGGCCAGTCCACCTCGCCCTCCGGGCCGATGTTCAGCTCGGTGCCGTGCAGCAGCCGCAGGCCGCCGCGCCGGCCCTTGACGGGGTACGTGCCGTCCAGCTCGCGCACCCGCTCCCGCTGGGCCAGCATCCGCTCGTCGGTCATGCGCTGCATGACCAGGTCGGGCGCGTGGTCGGTGATCGCGTAGTAGGCGTAGCCGCGTGCGGCGGCCGCCTCGGCCATCTCCTCCAGCGGGGCGAGCCCGTCCGTGAGGTCGGTGTGGGTGTGCAGGTCACCCCGGAGGTCGGCCTCGGTGACCAGTCCGGGCAGTTCGTCGCGCTGCCCGGCCTCGATCTCCCCGCGGTCCTCGCGCAGCGTCGGCGGGATCCACGGCAGGCCGAGCCGGGCGTACACCTCCTCCTCGGTCCCGGAGACGATCCTCTCGCCGCTCTCGACATCGAAGAGCCCGTATTCGGAGAGCTTGAGCTTCTGGTGCACCGCGATCTCCCGGGTGCGGATGTTGTGGGCCTTCGAGCCGGTGAAGTACTGGAGGGCCGCGCCCCAGGAGTCGGGCGGTACGACGCGCAGGTCGACGTTGAGGCCCCTGCTGGTGCGTACGGAGGTCTTCTTCTCGCCCTGCCCGATGACCTCGGTGACGTACGGCAGCCCGGTGAACGCCCGCATGAGCGGCAGCGGTTTCGTCGCCGCCGCGAGGATGTCGATGTCGCCGATCGTCTCGCGCATCCGGCGCAGTGAGCCGGCGTACGTGCACCGCTCGCAGCCGGTCACCGCGCAGAGCGCGCCGACGATGTCCTCGGCCAGCTCCATGGCCACGTCGATCTGCACCCGTCCGCCGGAGGACCGGAGCAGTTCGATGCCGTGGAGGATGTTCTCCTCCGTCTTCGGCCCGAAGCCCTTGAGGTCGCGCAGCCGTTCGTCGTGGATGGCGTCCGCGAGCTCCTCCACGGACGAGACGCCCAGTTCCTGGTAGACCGCCATGGCCTTCTTCGGGCCGAGGGTGGGGATGGCCGTCAGCCTCCGGACTCCGTCCGGGATCTTCGCCCGCAGCTCCTCGACGGCGGCCACCCCGCCGCTGTCGAAGTACTCGCGGACCTTCTGGGCGATCGACTTCCCGACGTTCGGGATCTCCTGCAACCCCTTGAGGTCGAGGGTGGAGACATCCGCGTGGTGGCCGCCGACGGACCGGGCGGCCTTCTCGTAGACCCGCGCCTTGAACGCGTCTCCGCCGGTGATCGAGATCAGGTCCGCGTACTCCTGGAGCAGCGTGGCCACCTCGTCGTTGGACCGAGCCATGTCTTCAGGGTAGGGCGCCGGTTTTGCGCGGGCGCTCTTGACAGCTCTCCCCGGTCACAGGCAGTCTTCCATTAAGCAGAAACCAAATTCCGTAATACGGAAATATAGACAGCGGAAGGGAGCGCCGACCCCCATGCCAGGTTTTGAATCGGGCACAGCTGCAGAGCAGCGCTTCAACGTCAACCTGTCGATCCTCTTCACGGAACTCCCGCTCCTGGAGCGCCCGGCGGCCGCCGCCGCGGCCGGCTTCACGGCGGTCGAGCTGTGGTGGCCGTGGGTCGACTCCCCCACCCCCGACCGGTCCGAGCTCGACGCGCTCAAGAAGGCGATCGAGGACGCGGGCGTCCGGCTGACCGGCCTGAACTTCTACGCCGGGCAGCTCCCCGGCCCCGACCGGGGCGCCCTGTCGGTCCCGGGCGCGGAGTCGGAGCGGTTCCGCGCCAACATCGACGTCGCGGCCGGCTTCGCGGAGTCGCTCGGCTGCACGGCCCTCAACGCGCTGTACGGCAACCGCGTCGACGGCGTGGACCCCGCCGAGCAGGACGCCCTGGCGCTGGAGAACCTGGCACTCGCGGCGCGCGCGGCCGACCGGATCGGCGCGATCCTGCTGGTCGAGGCGCTGAACAAGCCCGAGTCGCCGCGGTATCCGCTGGTGTCGGCACCGGCCGCCGTCGAGGTCGTCGACAAGGTCAACGAGGCCACCGGACTCGGCAACGCACGCTTTCTGATGGACCTCTACCACCTGTCCATGAACGGCGAGGACCTGCCATCGGTGATCGCGCGGTACACGCCGAAGACGGGCCACGTCCAGATCGCCGACAACCCGGGCCGAGGCGCCCCGGGCACGGGATCGCTGCCGCTGGCGGACCTCCTCGACGGGTTGCGGAAGGCCGGGTACGACGGCTGGGTGGGCCTGGAGTACAAGGCGGGGGCTTCGCCGAGCGCCGAAGCTTTCGGCTGGCTGCCGGTGGAACAGCGCGCCGCCCGTTGATGTGACCGCCCCTGGGGGCTGCCGCCCCCAGACCCCCGCTTCGGCCTTCGGCCTCGTCCTCAAGCGCCGGACGGGCTGTGCGATCGACGTATCCAGAGAGGCACCCCCTATGAGCAGCACACTCCCCAAGATCGCCTGGATAGGCCTCGGCATCATGGGCTCCCCCATGTCCGAGAACCTGATCAAGGCGGGTTACGACGTCACCGGCTTCACGCTGGAGCAGGACAAGCTGGACCGGCTGGCCGCCGCCGGCGGCACCGCGGCCGCCTCGATCGCCGAGGCCGTGCGGGACGCCGACGTGGTCATCACGATGGTGCCCGCGTCGCCGCAGGTCGAGGCCATCGCCTACGGCCCGGACGGCATCCTCGACAACGCCGGGTCCGGCACGCTGCTGATCGACATGTCGTCCATCACCCCGCAGACCTCCGTCGATCTGGCGAAGGCGGCGCGGGACAAGGGCATCCGCGTGCTCGACGCGCCCGTCTCCGGCGGCGAGGCCGGGGCCGTCGAGGCCGTGCTGTCCATCATGGTCGGCGGCGAGCAGGCCGACTTCGACAGCGCGAAGCCGATCTTCGAGGCGCTGGGCAGGACCATCGTGCTGTGCGGTCCGCACGGCTCCGGCCAGACCGTGAAGGCCGCCAACCAGCTGATCGTCGCCGTGAACATCCAGGCGTGCGCCGAGGCCGTGGTCTTCCTGGAGAAGTCCGGCGTGGACCTGGCGGCCGCGCTGGACGTGCTGAACGGCGGCCTGGCCGGCTCGACCGTGCTGACGCGGAAGAAGGACAACTTCCTGAACCGCGACTTCAGGCCGGGCTTCCGGATCGACCTGCACCACAAGGACATGGGCATCGTGACGGACGCGGCCCGCAACGTCGGCGCCGCCCTGCCGGTCGGTGCCGTGGTGGCGCAGCTGGTCGCCTCCCTGCGCGCGCAGGGCGACGGCGGCCTGGACCACTCCGCACTGCTGCGCTCGGTGGAGCGCCTGTCCGGCGCCCAGGTCTGAGCCGGTCCCCATGACTTCCGGGCGGCGCCGGCGCCGACAACTGTCCTGTCGCGCCCAGGCGCCGGCGCCGCCCGGAAACCACTTCAACAAACTGTTGACTCCCAGGTCGACCCGATCCTAGGCTCCTCGAAGGCTCCACGAAGCGGAAATGAATTTCCGCTGACACCCGCACGGAAGGCCCACGATGTCGAAGCGCGTGCTCACCACCGAGTCCGGCGCCCCGGTCGCCGACAACCAGAACTCCGCCTCCGCCGGCGTCGGCGGCCCGCTCCTCCTCCAGGACCAGCACCTCCTGGAGAAGCTCGCGCGCTTCAACCGCGAGCGGATCCCGGAGCGCGTGGTGCACGCACGCGGCAGCGGCGCCTACGGCTACTTCGAGGTCACCGACGACGTCACCGGCTTCACCCACGCCGACTTCCTGAGCGCGGTCGGCCGGCGCACCGGGGTCTTCCTGCGGTTCTCGACGGTCGCCGACTCCCTCGGCGGCGCCGACGCCGTCCGCGACCCGCGCGGCTTCGCCGTCAAGTTCTATACGGAAGAGGGCAATTACGACCTCGTCGGGAACAACACCCCGGTGTTCTTCATCAAGGACCCGCTCAAGTTCCCGGACTTCATCCACTCGCAGAAGCGCGACCCCTTCACGGGCCGTCAGGAACCGGACAACGTCTGGGACTTCTGGGCGCACAGCCCCGAGGCCACGCACCAGGTGACCTGGCTGATGGGCGACCGCGGCATCCCGGCGTCGTACCGCCACATGAACGGCTACGGCTCGCACACCTACCAGTGGACGAACGCCGAGGGCGAGGCCTTCTTCGTCAAGTACCACTTCAAGACCAACCAGGGCGTGCGCAGCCTGTCCGCCGAGCAGGCCGCCGAACTGGCCGGCAAGGACCCGGCCTCGCACCAGACGGACCTGCTCCAGGCGATCGAGCGGGGCGTCAACCCCTCCTGGACCCTCTACGTCCAGATCATGCCCGCGGCGGAGGCGGCGGACTACCGCTTCAACCCCTTCGACCTGACCAAGGTCTGGCCGCACCGCGACTTCCCGCTCCAGCGGGTGGGCCGCCTGGTCCTGGACCGCAACCCGGACAACGTCTTCGCCGAGGTCGAGCAGGCCGCGTTCTCGCCGAACAACTTCGTCCCCGGCATCGGCCCCTCCCCCGACAAGATGCTCCAGGGCCGGCTGTTCGCCTACGCGGACGCGCACCGCTACCGCCTGGGCGTCAACCACACCCAGCTGGCCGTCAACGCCCCGAGGGCGACGACCGCGCAGAACTACGGCCGGGACGGCCTCATGGCCGCCAACCCCCAGGGCCGGCACGCCAGGAACTACGAGCCGAACTCCTACGACGGCCCGGTGGAGACCGGCCGCCCGCTGTCGGCCCCGCTCGCCGTGACCGGCCACACGGGCACCCACGAGGCCCCGCTGCACACCAAGGACGACGACTTCTCGCAGGCGGGCGAGCTGTACCGCCTGATGTCCGAGGAGGAGAGGCGGCGGCTGGTCGCCAACATCGCCGGCGGCCTCTCCCAGGTCTCCCGTGACGACGTGATCGAGAAGAACCTGGCCCACTTCCACGCCGCCGACCCGGAGTACGGCAGGCGCGTGGCGGAGGCGGTCCGCGCCCTGCGCGAGGACTGAGCCCGCAGACGGCCCGCGGCGGCCGAACGGCCCGGATGAGGGGTGGCCGGTCGGTGTCGGTGCGCGGGCGGGGCGAGGACCGCGGCGGCGTGCGAGCCAGTGCGGTGGTGAAGGAACCGGGCGCTCTTCCCGACCAGAGGGAGGAACGCCCCCGGTTCCGTCGCACCCGCCGCGGTCCCAGCCACACTCCCCCAGCCCCGTCCGGCGGCGCGAACGTCCTGTCGCGCCCAGCCTCGCGCCGTCGGACGGCCACAGCCGAGGAGAGCCTCACGGACTGGCCGAAGCGCCGGACGCGGAACCGCCCGCGTCCGGCGCTTCGGCGTGCGTTTCCGCGCCCGCCGCAGGAGCCTTGAGGCATGACAGCACATCCACCGACGGAGTTTCCGCACATCGTCGTGCACGCACCGGCCCTGGACGGCTCCCGGCGGGTCACCGAGGGCGACGTGACCCTCGGGATCGCCTCCCACCTCGACGACGTGATCGAGATCCTGCGGATGGCCGACCTGGACCGGATCGAGGTCGAGGAGAGCGACCTCATCGAGTGGCAGGGCGGCGGCCCGGACGACTGGCCGGGACTGAGCGAGCACCCCGAAAGCTGACGCACCGGTACGAATGCGCCGGCCGATCCTCAAATAAAGCTCTGAACTCTGTTCAGCACGCTTCAACCGCCCCAGTCAGGGGGCATATTCACGTCACACGGTGCCCGCCGGCACGGGGGCGGCGGGCACCGAGTGACCGACAGCACGAAGCGGGCGACCCGTCCCCCCGGACGGGCCGCCCGCTCTCGTCTGCGCCGGCTCAGACCTTCAGCGTCCTGATCGACGTCGGGGCATGCCCCGGCTCGGTCGCGATCTCCTCGAACTCGACGACGTTCGAGATGTCGTTGGTGGTCGACATGGAGATGTTGGTGACCCGCTCCAGGATCGCCTCCACGACGACCGGCACCCGGTGCTCGGCGGCCAGCTTCTTGGCCTCCTCGAAGGCGGCGCCCAGCTCCGCCGGGTCCGTCACCCGGATCGCCTTGCACCCCAGGCCCTCGGCGACCTTGACGTGGTCGACGCCGTAGACGCCCAGCTCGGGCGAGTTGATGTTCTCGAACTCCAGATTGACCTGGAAGTCGATGTCGAACGCCCGCTGCGCCTGACGGATCAGGCCCAGGTAGGAGTTGTTGACGAGGACGTGGACGTACGGGATCTTGTGCTGCGCGCCGACCGCCAGCTCCTCGATCATGAACTGGAAGTCGTAGTCGCCCGAGAGGGCGACGACGGACGCCTCCGGGTCCGCCTTGGCGACGCCCAGCGCGGCCGGGATCGTCCAGCCGAGGGGGCCCGCCTGGCCGCAGTTGATCCAGTGCCTGGGCCTGAAGACGTGCAGCATCTGGGCGCCGGCGATCTGCGAGAGGCCGATCGTGGAGACGTACCGGGTCTCCGGGCCGAAGGCCTTGTTCATCTCCTCGTAGACGCGCTGCGGCTTGATCGGGATGTCGTCGAAGTGCGTACGGCGCTGGAGGGTCGCCTTCTTCTCCTGTGCCGCGGCCGCCCACTCCGAGCGGTCGGGGAGGCCGCCCGCCGCCTTCAGCTCCCTTGCCACCCGGACGAACAGCTCCAGGGCCGCCTTCGCGTCGGACGCGATGCCGTAGTCGGGGGCGAAGATCCTGCCGATCTGGGTGGGCTCGATGTCGACGTGGACAAAGGCGCGGCCGGCCGTGTAGACGTCCAGCCTGCCGGTGTGGCGGTTGGCCCAGCGGTTGCCGATGCCGAGGACGAAGTCGGACTCCAGGAAGGTCGCGTTGCCGTAGCGGTGCGAGGTCTGCAGGCCCACCAGGCCGGCGTTCAGTTCGTGGTCGTCGGGGAGCACTCCCCAGCCCATCAGGGTCGGGACGACCGGAGTACCCGTCAACTCGGCGAACTCGACGAGGAGTTCGGCGGCGTCCGCGTTGATGATCCCGCCGCCGGCGACGATCAGCGGGCGCTCGGACGCGTTCAGCATCCTGATCGCCTTCTCGATCTGGGCGCGGGTGGCGGCGGGCTTGTAGACCGGGAGCGGTGCGTACGTCTCCGGGTCGAACTCGATCTCGGTGAGCTGCACGTCGATCGGCAGGTCGATCAGGACCGGGCCCGGCCGGCCGGAGCGCATCAGGTGGAAGGCCTGCTGGAAGACGCCCGGGACCTGGGCCGCCTCCAGCACGGTCACCGCCATCTTCGTGACCGGCCCCGCGATCGAGGCGATGTCGACGGCCTGGAAGTCCTCCTTGTGGATCACCGCGGTCGGGGCCTGGCCGGTGATGCAGAGGATCGGGACGGAGTCGCCGGTGGCCGAGTACAGGCCGGTGATCATGTCGGTGCCGGCCGGGCCGGAGGTGCCGATGCAGACGCCGATGTTGCCGGGGTGCGTGCGGGTGTAGCCCTCGGCCATGTGCGAGGCGCCCTCGACATGACGGGCGAGGGTGTGATGGATGCCGCCGGAGGCCTTGAGCGCCGCGTAGAAGGGGTTGATCGCCGCGCCGGGCACACCGAACGCATCGGTGACGCCCTCGCGCTTGAGGATCTCAACTGCCGCGCGGGCAGCGGTCATACGAGCCATCGAGAACTCCTGCTTTCGGCTGTCGGATGCCTGCCCCCGTCGCGCCCCGCGGTGAGCATAATTCCGTATTACGGAAACTAACTTCTACTATCTGAAATCAATGTAGGTGCGGGGACGAACGTCGTCAAGGGACGGACAACCGGGCCCCGGCGGGAGCACCATGGGACGGCTGAAGCGACGCGACGCCTGAGGTGGGGCCATGTCCGAGAGCGTGCCGGTGCGCTGTCCGGCCTGTCGGCGCGAGCACGTCTACACCGCGCCGTCGTACCCCTGCGCCTGCGGCGCGCCGGTCACCCCGAGCCTGGACGACACGGCCGAGCCGACGCCGGTGGCGCACCGCGCCTGGGACGCCGACTGGGTGACGGTGAGCTGCGGCTCCTGCGGCCGCCGGGACCAGTGGCCGCAGCCGGAGCTGGGCTGCCCGTGCGGGGCGGTGCTGCGCATAGCGGTCGCCGGCACCCGGTCGGCGGCCCCGCCGGCCCCCGAGCCCCGGACCGCGTTCCATCCCGTGACGATCCGCACCGCCCGCGACGCGGTCACCGCGGCCGCGCTGTATCTGCGCTGGCTCGGCTACCGGGACATCCGCCGCGCCGACCAGCGGCCGCCGTCCGGCATCGGCCTCGCCGCCCGGGGGCTGGTGGCCCAGGTGGACCCGACCGTGCAGCCGGCCTCGCTGCGGGACGTGGAGTGCCTGTGGCTGACGGCGATGACGGAGGACTCGGGGTGCGTCTACTTCTCCCTTGCGGGGTACGCCGAGGAGGCGCGTGAGCGGGCCGACGCTTTGGGGGTGCCGTTGTTCGTGCTGGACTTCACGGGGACGCCGCAGCCGGTGAATGGTTACGCCGATGAACTGCACGGCCCAGGTCGGTGATCACCTGCGGGCCCGGTGGGGGCTGGTCGCGCCCACGCGGCGGGGCCGCATATCGATACGGCCCCGCGCCCCTTGCGGGGCGCTGCCCCTTACAGGGCGCTATAGGTCTCCCTCAGTTCGATCTTGCGGACCTTTCCCGACACCGTCATCGGGAAGTCGGCCAGGATCTGGAGTCGGCTCGGCACCTTGTAGTGGGCCAGGCGGCCCTCGCAGAAGGTGCGCAGTTCCTCCAGGGTCGGCGGGTCGGCCGGGTCGTGCGGGATGACGCAGGCCAGGACCTCCTCGCCGTACCTCTCGTGCGGCACCCCGACCACCTGGACGTCCCGGATCTTGGGGTGGGCGTAGAGGAACTCCTCGATCTCGCGCGGGTAGATGTTCTCGCCGCCCCGGATGATCATGTCCTTGATGCGGCCGACGATCTCGACGTACCCGTCGTCACGCATCATCGCCAGGTCGCCGGTGTGCATCCAGCGCCCGGGGTCGACGGCCTCCGCCGTCTTCTCGGGCTCGTTCCAGTAGCCGAGCATCACGCTGTAGCCACGGGTGCACAACTCGCCTGCGACGCCGCGGGGTTGGGTGACCGCGGTGGCCGGGTCGACGACCTTGACCTCCAGGTGCGGCAGCACCCGGCCGACCGTGCCCGTGCGGTGTTCCAGGTCGTCCTCGATCCGGGTCTGGAGCGAGACCGGGGACGTCTCCGTCATGCCGTAGCAGATGGAGACCTCCGCCATGTGCATCTCCGCGACCACCCGCTTCATCACCTCCACCGGGCAGGGCGAGCCCGCCATGATGCCGGTGCGCAGCGTGGAGAGGTCGTACGACGCGAAGTCGGCGAGGTTCAGCTCCGCGATGAACATGGTCGGGACGCCGTACAGCGAGGTGCAGCGCTCCTGCTGGACCGCCTCCAGGGTGGCCTTCGGCTCGAAGGACGGGGCCGGGATCACCATGCAGGCGCCGTGCGAGGTGGCGGCCAGGTTGCCCATCACCATGCCGAAGCAGTGGTAGAAGGGGACCGGGATGCAGATCCGGTCCTGCTCGCTGTAAGCGATCAACTCTCCGACGAAATAGCCGTTGTTGAGGATGTTGTGATGGGAGAGGGTGGCCCCCTTCGGGAAGCCGGTGGTGCCCGAGGTGTACTGGATGTTGATGGGGTCGTCGCAGGACAACTCGGCGATGCGGGCCGCCAGTTCGGAGGCCCTGTCGGCTGTTCCGCGGGCGGTCAGCGCCGCCCAGCTCGGGTCGCCGATGTACACGGTCTCCCGCAACTCGGGGCACCTGCCCCGTACTTCCTCCACCATCGCCCGGTAGTCGCTGGTCTTGTGCCGGAGCGAGGCGAACAGCACGGAGATCCCGGCCTGGTTGAGGACGTACTCGACCTCGTGGGTGCGGTAGGCCGGGTTGATGTTGACCATGATCGCGCCGATCCGGGCGGTGGCGTACTGCACCAGGACCCATTCGGCGCAGTTGACCGCCCAGATGCCCACCCGGTCGCCCTTGGCGACCCCGCTCGCGAGCAGCGCGTATGCCAACCGGTCCACGTCGGCGGCGAATTCGGCGTACGTCCAGCGCCTGCCGGTCGGTACGTCCACCAGCGCCTCGCGGTCCGGCCAGGCCGCGACGGCCCGGTCCAGGTTGGCCCCGATGGTGTCGCCGAGCAGCGTGGTGCCGCTCGTGCCGTGTGTGTACGACGAGCTCACCGGAAGTCCTCCTCGCGGTACTCGCCGGCCGAGCCGGCGGCCGTGGCCTCGCGCAGCTCGATCCGCCGGATCTTCCCGGACACGGTCTTGGGCAGCGGGGCGAACTCCAGCCGCCGGATCCGCTTGTACGGCGCGAGAACCCGACGCGAGTGCCCGAACAGCACCTTCGCCGTGTCCGGACCCGCCTCCCAGCCCGCCGCAAGGACGACGTACGCCTTGGGTACGGCGAGCCGCAGCTCGTCCGGCGCCGGCACGACGGCCGCCTCCGCCACCGCCTCGTGCTCCAGCAACGCACTCTCCAGCTCGAACGGACTGATCTTGTAGTCCGACGCCTTGAACACATCGTCCGCACGGCCGACGTACGTGATGTAGCCGTCCTCGTCGCGGGAGCCGATGTCCCCGGTGCGGTAATAGCCCCCGGCCATCGCCTCCGCCGTACGGTCCGCATCCCCGTGGTAGCCGGTCATCAGGCCGACTGGCAGCACCGACAGGTCGAGGGCGATCTCGCCCTCCGTCGCACCGGGCGCACCCGACACCGGATCCAGCAGTTCCACCGTGTATCCCGGGCTGGGGCGGCCCATCGACCCGGTCTTCAGCGGCTGGCCGGGGCTGTTGGAGACCTGCACGGCCGTCTCCGTCTGCCCGAACCCGTCCCGGATGGTGACGTGCCAGGCCCGCCGCACCTGTTCGATCACCTCGGGATTGAGCGGCTCACCCGCCGCCACCACCTCACGCGGCGGCGTCCGCAACTGCGTCAGATCGGCCTGGATCAGCATCCGCCACACCGTCGGCGGGGCACAGAAGGACGTCACCCCGTGCCGGTCCATCTCCGCCATCAGCCGGCCCGCGTCGAACCGCGAGTAGTTGTGGATGAAGACCGTCGCCTCCGCGTTCCACGGCGCGAACAGGTTCGACCACGCGTGCTTCGCCCAGCCCGGCGAGGAGATGTTCAGGTGCACGTCACCGGGCTTGAGGCCGATCCAGTACATGGTCGCCAGGTGCCCGATCGGGTACGAGGTGTGGGTGTGCTCGACCAGCTTGGGGCGGGCGGTGGTGCCCGAGGTGAAGTAGAGCATCAGCGGGTCGTCCGCCAGGGTGGGCCCGTCGGGCACGAACTCGGCGGAAGCGGTGTAGGCGTCCTCGTACGGCTCCCAGGCTCCGGCCTCCGCCGGCGGCAGGCCGCCGACCGTGATCCGGGTGTACGTTCCCGGCACCTCGGTGAACTTCGCGGCGTCCTCCGCGCGCACGATCACGTGCTTCACCCGGCCCCGGTCGACCCGGTCGCGCAGGTCGGCCGGGCCGAGCAGCGGAGTGGCCGGGATGACCACGGCCCGGAGCTTCATCGCGGCCAGCGCGATCTCCCACAGCTCGGCCTGGTTGCCGAGCATGACCAGGATGCGGTCCTCCGGCTCGACGCCTCGCGCGCGCAGGTGGTTCGCGACCCGGTCGGAGCGCTCGGACAGCTCGGCGAAGGACAGCTTCGTCTCGCCGCCGTCCTCCTCGACGATGTGCAGGGCGGTGCGGTCGTTGCCCTCGGCGATGACGTCGAACCAGTCCAGCGCCCAGTTGAAGTGGTCCGGACGCGGCCAGGCGAAACCCTCGTAGGCGGTGGCGTAGTCCGCACGGTTTTCCAGCAGGAAGTCCCGTGCCCTCCGGAAGTCCTCCGTCGCACTCGTCATACGCGTCTCCTTCAGTACCGGACCATTGCCGGGCGGCTCTCTGGCATCGTGTAATCCGTGATGCAGGTCTCACTACCCCCGAACGGGGGTGTGGACAGCACAAGGCCGGGGTCGAAGGGGCAGGACAGGTGGCAGCAGAGGTCGCGGGGGCGGTGGAGATTCGCGGTGCGCTGTCCAGACTCCGGCGCACCACCGGGCTGCCGATCGCCTTCGGCGGGCTGGTCGAGGCGGGCCGGACACAGGTCCGGATCAGTGAACTGACCGGCACCAACACGGCGTCCCTGCGCTCGCTCGCGGTCACCTCCGGGAACGGCCTGGGCGGCAAGGCGGTGGCCCTGGCCCGCCCCTGCGCGGTCATCGACTACTCGGCCTCACGGCGGATCAGCCACGAGTACGACATCCCGGTGGCGGCCGAGGGCCTCCGCTCGGTGCTCGCGGTACCGGTGGTGGTACGGCGCCGGGTGCGGGGCGTGCTGTACGGCGCGCTGCGCACCGCCCAGCCGCTGGGCGACCGCACGCTGGGCGCGGCGGTGGCGGCGGCCCGGGACGTGGAGCAGGCGCTGGTCGTGCAGGACGAGGCCAGGGGGCTGCTGGCGGCGGCGCGGCCGGAACCCGCCGTCGTACCGGATCCGGGGGCCGCCTGGGAGCAGGTGCGGGAGGCTCATGCCGCGCTGCGGGCCCTGGCGCCGCGGATCGCCGACCCGGAGCTGCGCGCCGAACTGCTCGCCGCCTGCGGCCTGTTGACCGCACCGGCACCGGAGGCCGAAGCGGTGCTGGCGCCCCGGGAACTGGATGTGCTGGCGTGGGTGGCGGCCGGGGCGACCAACGCGGCGGTGGCCGAGCGGCTGGGGCTGCGGCCCGAGACGGTCAAGGGCTACCTGCGCTCGGCGATGCGGAAGCTGGGCGCGCACACCCGGGGGGAGGCGGTGTCGGCGGCTCGTCGGACGGGGGTGTTGCCATAGCCGGAGGGGACCCATTCCATTCATGCGGACGCGCTGTGAATTGCCATCTGCCAAGCCCCTGTTATTTCCCTCACCATGCCGTTCGGCCGGATTTCAGGGTTCATTGCCTAGAATTTGGTTTGGACACGACACACGAGGGGAGCGGTGACCGTGCGACGGGACTTCCAGGAGCCTGCCAGATGCCGCCCCGACCTGGTCATCGGCCGGGCGGAGCTGGTCGCGGCCGCCCGGGAGCAGCTCGCCTCAGGCGGCAGCGTCCTCCTGCACGGGCCCGCCGGAATTGGAAAATCCACCGTCCTGCGGGCACTGGACGCGGAATACGCCGGCACCGCCCACACCGTGTTGCGCTGCTCGGCGACCGAGTCCGAATCCCATCTTCCCTTCCTCGCCCTCGCCGACCTCTTCGGCCTGGTCCTCGACGACGTCTCCGCCCACCTGCCCGGCGCCCAGCGCACCGCGCTGGAGTCGGCACTCACCGGCCGCGGCGAGTCCACCCTCCAGCGCGACGGCCTCGCCCTGCGCCTCGCGGTGCTGTCCGCGCTGCGCGTGCTGGCCGCCGAGGGGCCCGTCCTGATCGTCGCCGACGACCTCCAGTGGCTGGATCCGGCCAGCGCCGAACTCCTCGGCTTCGCCGCCCGCCGGCTCGGCGGCACCCCGGTCCAACTGCTGTGCGCGGTCCGCACGGAGGGCCAGGAGTACGACCGTCACCTACGCGCGTCGCCCCCGGACACCGTCGCCGTCCGCCTCGGCCCGCTCACTCGCGGACAGGTCTCCGAACTCCTCGACCACCGCGGCCACACCGGGCTGACCCGTTCCACGGTCCGGGAGATCCACCGCACGAGCGGCGGCAACCCGCTCTTCGCCCTTGAACTCGGCCGCGCCCTCGCCGAGAACGCGACCCCGCCCCGCCCGGGCGAGCCGCTGCCGGTGCCGACCTCGCTGCGCGCCCTGGTGCTCAGCCGCCTCGACATGCTCTCCGTCGAGGCCCGCCGCACCCTGCTGGTGGCCAGCGCCGGCGCCCGCCCCACCCAGGCCCTGCTGCACGCGGCCGGCCGGGAGAACGCCGAGGCCGAGTGCGCCCAGGCGGCCGAACTGGGGCTGCTGGCGACCGAGCCGGAAGGTCCCGCCGTACGCTTCGCGCATCCGCTGATCTCCGCCGCGCTGTACGCGGAGGCGCCCGCGCAGGAGCGCCGAGCCGCGCACGCGGCGCTGTCCACGGCCGCCTCCGACCCGATCGAGCGGGCCCGGCACCTGGCCCTGGCCACCACCGGCACCGACCCGGAGGTCGCCGACCGGCTGGCCGAGGCCGCCACCGAGGCCCGGGACCGGGGCGCGCCCTCGGTGGCCGCGCAGATCGGCCTGCTCGCCGCCCGGCACACCCCCGGCGACCACACGCCCTCCCCGGACGAGCGCCGGCTCCAGGCGGCCGAGGACGCGACCAGCGCGGGCGAGATCGACCTCGCCCAGGACATCGCCCGCGAGGTGCTCACCCACGCCACCCGTCCGGCGGACCGGGTGCGGGCCTGGATCCTGGTGATCGACTCCGCGGGCCACACCATGACCGAGGTCGACGCGGCCTTCCCGCACGCCCTCGCCGACGCCGGCGACGATCCGCGGCTGCTCGGCAAGGTCCACTACCAGCTGGCCTGGCGGGCCCTGATCGTGGGCGGCGACTTCACCGAGGCCCGGCAGGCGGCGGCGCACTCCGCCGACCTCGCGGCCGAGGGCGGCGACCGGCGCACCGAACTCCTCGCGCTGTCCCTCCAGGCCCAGGTCGAGACCCTGATGGGCCATCCGGCGGCACCCGCCACCATCAAGCGCGCCCTGAAGGAGCCCCAGGACCCGAACGTGGCCTGCCACCACAACGGGGCGGGCAGCGCCCGGTTCCGCTGGCTGGTGATGGGCGACCAGCTGGCCGAGGCACGGGCCACCGTCACCGCGCTGCTGCGCGAGGTGCGCCGACGCGGGCAGGTGGAGAGCGAGGTGCACTTCCTGCGCGGGCTCGCCGAGACCGAGCTGCGCTCCGGGCACTGCGGCCGGGCGCTGGACCTGGCCCGGGAGGGCCTGCACCTCGCCCACGACAGCGGGATCGGCGAGACCGCCTCCGCGATGCTCACCTCGCTGGCCGAGGCGTCCGGCGGCGACGTGGACCGGGGCCTGGCGCTGGCCCGGGAGGCGGTGGAGCACGCCGAGCAGGACGGCGACACAATGTACCTGTCCCGGGCCCTGGGCGCTCTCGGATACGCCCAGTTGGTGGCCGGCGACCCGGCGGGCACGGTCCGCTCGCTGCGCCGGGTCCGGGAGCTGGAGCAGAGCCTCGGCATCACCGACCCGGCACGGGGCCGCTGGCAGGGGGACCTCGCCGAGGCACTCGTCCGGGTGGGTGAAGCCGCCGAGGCGCAGGACGTCATCGACGTCACCCGGGAGCACGCGCTCCGGCTCGGCCGGGAGAGCGTGCTCGCCGTACTCGACCGGGCGGAGGCCCTCGTCCGGGCGGCGCACGGGGAACACGACGCGGCCGTCGCCCAGCTGACCTCGGCTCAGGACCGGTTCGCCAAACTGGGCTACGGCCTGGAGGAGGCGCGGGCCGCGTTCGCGCGGGCCGCGCTGCGCGACCGGCGCTCCCCCGCGGCGTTCGACGAGGCCACCAGGCTGTTCCGGCGGTGCCGGGCGCTACCGTGGCTGCGGCAGGTGGACGAGGCCGTCTCGGTGCCGGAACCTCCCGTGGAGGCACCGGCCGAGCCGGCCGTCCTGGACGGGCTGGCCGCGATGGAGCGTCAGGTCGCCGCGCTGGTCATGGAGGGCGCCACCAACCGGGAGATCGCCGCGCGGCTGTTCATCAGCGTCAAGACGGTCGAGGCGACACTGACCCGGGTCTACCGCAAGCTGGGCATCCGATCGCGCGTGGACATAGTCCGTTTGGCGGCAGGGCGACGCGCGAAGTGAGAGCGCTCCCGGTTAACTGAGGCGGACCGAGGGTTTTCCCTCCCCCATCCCCCTAGGGGGTTCCCTCATTGGGAGGGTGGGGTTCCGGGTCCTAGCTTATGGATGTGCCGCTCGCCCGGGCATACGGGGGTCGGTCCCGCGACCCCCGTGCTGCACCCCCCACACCCGCGCGACCCCCACCGGCAACCCCCACTGAGGAGACTCATGTTCGGGCACCACCGCGCAAGAAAGACCGCCGCAGTCCTGGTGGCCACCGCCGCAGCCGCGGCGACCGCGCTGATCGCGTCCCCCACCGCGTCAGCCGCCCCCCAGCCCATCGTCGGCGGCACCACGACCACCACGACCGCGTACCCGTTCATGATGCAGATCACGGACGCGTCCGGCAGCCAGTTCTGCGGCGGCACCCTGGTGTCGGCCACCAAGGTGGTGACCGCCGCGCACTGTATGGAGGGCGAGTCCACCAGCAGCGTCCGCGTGGTCGGCGGCCGCACGTACCTGAACGGCACCAACGGCACGGTGAGCCGGGTCAGCAAGATCTGGATCAACCCGGACTACACGGACGCCACCAACGGCGACGACGTGTCCGTCCTGACGCTCTCGACGGCGATGTCGTACACCCCGGCGTCGTACGTGACGTCCTCCCAGACGAGCGTGTACGCGGCCGGCACCACAGCCCGCATCCTCGGCTGGGGCACCACCTCGGAGAACGGCAGCTCCTCCAACCAGCTGCGGACCGCGACCGTCCCGATCGTGTCCGACACCAGCTGCAAGAGCTCCTACGGTTCGGACTTCGTCCAGACCGACATGGTTTGCGCCGGATACACGTCCGGCGGCACAGACACCTGCCAGGGCGACAGCGGCGGTCCCCTGCTCATCGGGGGCGTCCTGGCAGGGATCACTTCCTGGGGAGAGGGGTGCGCGGAGGCCGGTTACCCGGGTGTCTACACCCGGCTGACCACCTTCTCGAACCTGGTGACCACGCAGGTCAACTCGTAACCAGAAGACCTCCCGAGTATCCCTCGGGTGAGTGACCAGGGGGCGTTGCGGGCTACCACGAGCAGCCCGCAACGCCCCCTATCCACGTCCCGGCCCGGCTACTTGTCGGCGGTGAGTGTGCCCGCCGCGCCCCAGCTGTCGGCCGGGACCTCGTGGATCCAGACCTGCACGGTCTCGGCGGGGATCTTGTACGCGTCGACGAACGCGTCGGTGACGCGCCTGACGAGGTCCCGCTTGAGCTCCGTGTCGCGGGGACCCTGCTGGATGGTGACGATCGGCATCGCTGAACTCCTCCGAGTGGGTGTCCTGTTCGGTGGGTCCAGTCCATCGCACGGGACGTCCGCGACCAAGAAGCAGATCCCGACCGCAGCGATCAGCTCTCGTGATCGTCGCAGGCCAGGAGCAGGGTGGCCAGGTGCGGGGAGGGGCTGACGGCGGGCACGGCAAGGCCCGTCGGCAGGGCCAGGCCCGGAGCACGGAACGGCACGAAGGCCACCCGGGGGCTGTGCAGCACGCGCGCGTGGGACGCGTACACGACCGTCCACAGCGGGCGGGTGCCGATGCTGGCGAGGGTGTCCTGGAGGGAGCCCGGCGACGGTCCGGGCAGCGGCTCGAAGCCGGCGTCGCGGCAGGCGCCGACGACCAGGTCGACGAGGGCGGCGTTGGTGCGGCGCTCGGTGAGCGCGAGGGGCAGACCGGCCAGCTCGTCGACGCCGATCTCGGTGCGGCCGGCGAGGGGGTGGCCGGCGGGGAGCGCGGCCACCAGGGGGTCGGGCCACAGCGGATGGACCCGTACGCCGGGCACGGGCTCGGCGGCCCGGACGAAGGCCGCGTCCAGGCCGCCGCCCGCGACCCGGGCGAGGCGTTCGGCGGCCGGCAACGAGAAGAGCTCGACGGGCACGTCCGGCGCGCGGCGCGCGAACGCCGCCAGCACCCGGTCCAGGTGTGCACCGAGCCCCGTACTCGTGCCGACCCTCAGCCCGGCCGGCGGGGCGACCGCGGCCCGGGCCCGCTCGGCCGCCGCCAGCACCGCCCGTGCCTCGGGCAGCAGCCGCTCCCCCGCGCCGGTGAGCCGGACCCGGCGCGGCGAGCGGTCGAACAGGTCGGCGCCCAGTTCCCGTTCAAGGCGCTGTATCTGCTGGCTGACGGCCGACTGCACGATGTGCAGCCGGTCGGCGGCCCGCCCGAAGTGCAGTTCCTCGGCGACGGCGACGAAGTAGCTGAGCTGCCGCAGTTCCATGGTCCCGACTCTAGAGCCCGGTCCGAACAGGCTGTTTCAATGGGCTCCGTACGGGTGGCTCGGGAGGGGTGTTGCAGGTGCTGCACATGGTGTCGACGGACCGGGTCCTGGCGTTCGCCGCGATGTCACTGCTGGTCATCGCGATCCCGGGACCGAGCGTGCTGTTCGTGATCGGCCGGGCGCTCGCCCACGGCCGCCGCACCGCCGTGGCCACCGCGGTCGGCAACGTCTTCGGCTCGTATCTGCTGGTGGTGGCGGTCGCGGTCGGCATCGGCTCGCTGGTGGAGCGCTCGGTGACGGTGTACCTGACGGTCAAGCTGCTGGGCGCGGCCTACCTGGTGTACCTGGGCGTCCAGGCCGTCCGGCACCGCAAGGAGCTGACGGCCGCCGCGGTCCGGCGGGCCCCGGCGGGCGAACCGCGCGGCGATCTGCGCACGGTCCTGGACGGTGTCCTGGTGGGGGCCACGAACCCCAAGGGCGTGGTCTTCTTCGCCGCCGTCCTCCCCCAGTTCGTCGACCACTCGGCGGGCCATGTCCCCGTTCAGATGCTGCTGCTCGGCCTGGTCCCGATCTCCATCGGCCTGGTCACGGACACGCTGTGGGGCCTGACGGCGTCCGCGGCCCGCACCTGGTTCGCCCGGTCCGACCGCCGCCTGTCGCTGATCGGCGGCGCGGGCGGCGTGACGATGATCGGGCTGGGCGTGACGGTGGCGGTGACGGGCCGGGCGGACTGAACGCGCGCCGACGGAAGCCGCTCACCGGCCCGGGGGCGTTCACCGGCCGGGGCTTTCACCGGCCGGGGCTTTCACCCGCCCGCTTGGGGTACGACGGCTCGGGGTACGACGGCTTGGGGTACGGCGGCTTGGGGTGCGACGGCCCCGAAGCGGATGTCGTAGGACGCACCGGGGTGCAGGGTGGCCAGCATCCGTGCGCCCTCCGCCATGATCGCGTCCCGCTCCCCCGCCCGGCTCCTCTGCCCGAAGGTCTCGATGACCAGGGCGTCCTCCGTCAGCTTCCACACGCCGGCCAGGAAACCGTCGACGAGCAGGGTGCGGTAGGCCTGGTTGCCCTGCCAGGCGCGGCCCCGGAGCCCGGGCGGGACGACGCGGGTGCGGTCGGCGTGCGAGAGCAGAAGGTTGTCGAACTCCGGGAGGAAGCGTGGCGGGGCGGGGGTATCGGGGTCGGGGCGGGGCGCGTCGGGCAGGTCGAAGAGCTCGGCGCCGCCCTCGTCGCGGAAGGTGAGGAGGCGGGGCCGCAGCCGTTCGAAGGCCTCGCGGAGCCGGGTCAGTCCGGCCCAGGTCTGCATGTCCTTGACGGAGGCCGGGCCGAAGGCGGCGAGGTATCGCAGGACCGTGGCGTCAGCGGCGTCAGCGGTCGGCGCCGACTCGACGGGGCGGCCGAGCCAGTGCTCGGCGGTGGTGAGGGCGACCTGCCCGGACCGGCCCCACAGTCCGCGCGGGGTGACCTGGACGAGGGGCAGGGTGCAGCGGGCGGCGACGGCGAGGGACTGCGGGTCGGCGTCGGGCCACTCGGCGCGCAGCGCCTCGCGCAGCCCGGCCATGGTGCGCGGCTCGGCCTCGACCAGATCCCGGGCGAGCGCGGCGAGCCGGTCCAGGTCGACACCGGCCAGGCCCTTGCGGAAGGCGGTCAGCTCCCGGGTCCGGGCGGGCTGGACGAGCGGGCGCAGGGTGAGCGCGTCGGCGGCGGTGTGGGTGTGGATGGTCGACCGCAGGGTGACGATCCGGACCACCTCCCGGTCGGCCATCAGGCTGGACAGCTGCTCGGGGGCGAAGCCGTCGAGGCGGGCGGCGAGGGCGTAGTACGGCGGCTTGACGTTCTGCGCCTGGAGGCCGACGAGGTGGGCCACGGCCTCCTTCGCCGACCGGGACGAGCGGCGCAGCAGGAGCTGACGGTCGAGGGTGGCCCGGTTGAGGGCGCGGGTACCGAGGACCGGGGCGGGCGGCTGCTTCGTCATACCGGGCACGCTAACGCCGAATGCGGACAGCTTCTGTCCGCTCCTGTCCGCACCTCTCACCGAATCCCGTCCTCGATTCCCTCCGCCGGGCCCGTATGCCCCGTATATCCTGCTCCGAGACTCACCGATCACGCGTAATCACCTGGACCACGCGGATCACACCGATCACGCAGATCGCACAGATCACGCCGATGCAGGCTCCACCGAGAGGCGGCCGCGATGTCAGAGCGACGCCCCAGCCCGGCCTCGAAGAACTCCTCGAACGGCAGGAACGGCCGAGGTACCAGAAGGTCCGTCTGGCGCCGCGCCCTGCCGCCGGAGCATGACGACACGGCCGGGCTGCCGGGGCCCGGGCCCGCATCGGCCGCGGAGCCCGGCGAGCCGCCGAGCATCGTGGAGGCGGCGCTGTACAGCGACGGAGTGCGCGTGTCGACACCGTCGACCCTCGCGGAGACGTACCGCGAACTGCGCGACACGCCCTCGAGCATGGCGTGGATCGGCCTGGCCCGTCCCACCTCGGACGAACTCCTTTCCCTGGCCTCCGAGTTCGACCTGCACCCGCTCGCGGTCGAGGACGCGATGGAGGCACACCAGCGCCCGAAGCTGGAGCGGTACGGCGACACCCTCTTCGTCGTCCTGAGCGCCGCCCGCTATCTGGACACACCGGAGGAGGTCGACTTCGGCGAGCTGCACGTGTTCGTCGGCCCGGACTTCGTGATCACGGTCCGGCACGGCGCGGCCCCGGACCTCTCGGCGGTCCGCCGCCGCATGGAGGACTCCCCCGACCTCCTCAAGCTCGGCCCGGAGGCGGTCCTCTACGCGATACTCGACGCGGTGGTCGACGGCTACGCCCCGGTCGTGGAGGGCGTCCAGAACGACATCGACGAGATCGAGACGGAGGTCTTCCGCGGCGACCCGTCGGTGTCCCGCCGCATCTACGAACTCTCCCGCGAGATGGTCGAGTTCCAGCGCGCGACCCGCCCCCTCGTCGGCATGCTGCACGGCCTGATGGCCGGCTTCACCAAGTACGAGACCGACGAGGAACTCCAGCGCTACCTCCGCGACGTAGCCGACCACGTCACCCACATCAGCGAACGCGTGGACGGCTTCCGCCAGGCCCTCACGGAAATCCTCACGGTCAACGCGACCCTGGTCACCCAGCAACAGAACGCGGAAATGCGAGCGTTGGCGGAGGCGGGCTTCGAACAGAACGAGGAGATCAAGAAGATCTCGTCGTGGGCGGCGATTCTGTTTGCTCCCACACTCGTCGGCACCATCTACGGCATGAACTTCTCCCACATGCCCGAGCTGCACTGGGGGTTCGGATACCCCTTCGCGATCGGCTTGATGGGGGTTGTATGCGCCAGTTTGTACGTGATTTTCAAGCGACGGGACTGGCTCTAGAGGTCGAGCCCTCGCCCACGCGAAGTTTCCGCTGTTTGCTCTCGCACCTCCCCAAAGCGGGGCCCCGACCGGCTCTGGGGAGCCTCTGGGGAGAAGTGATGCGGATGATCTCCTCGCCCTCACAAAACCACGCCTCTGACCTGGCCTTTTGGGCGCCTGCCGACGCTGGGGAGAATCCGGGGAGAATCGAATACCACTCCCCACCTTCCGCCAGGCGCAACGAACCCGCCAGGTCTCCCCGTTCCCCGGCTTACGCCGAGTTGATCACCCCTGCGACATGTCGCAGAGAGTGACACAAATACCCAGCCCGGCGCCCATACGGTGAGACGGACGCGCAGAAATGACCTTTGGCTTCTTCACATGATGCGTCATCAGAAACACGTCACACAGAGCTGGGGCAGGAAAAATGCCAGGTCAGAGGCCACTATTGAGCTCCTCGGGCGAGTCCTCAGGACCTCAGAGCGTCAAATGAGCGTAAACGGTCGACGTACGCTACTCCGTCGACGAGGGCCGTCGGTGTCCACGAGATCTTCGCTTCCGGCGACCGGGAAGACGTCGTCCGTCGGCCGGGGGTCTCGACGGCCCTGCTCCGAGGCTGACGCCCCGAGCAAGTTCACCGTCCACACTCCGAACTGCGCGTTCGTCACCCTCGGAGCCGCCGAAGTCGCCATCCGCGCGCGAGTGGTCGGCAGCGCGGCACGAGGACATGCGGCGACCGTCAACGACCGCCCCGGTGTCATCTCTCCTCGGGAGGCATCGCGGCGGCGGTGGCAGGCGCCCGGTACGAGGTGTCCGTCCAGTTGCCGACACGGTCCTTCGGGTATCGACAGAGGTGAATCCCCCGGCGGCGGCCGAGGGACGTGTCAGTCGCCGGCGAGTGCCTCGTGGACGGAGGAGACTGCGCCGGCGCCATCGCCGACGGCGGTGGCCACTCTTTTCGTCGAGCCCGCACGGAGGTCGGCGACCGCGAAGACCCGGGGTGCGCTGGTCTGAAACGGCAGGGCCGTACCGAGCGGCTCGGCAGGCAGGCGGCTGTCCGTGAGGACGAAGCCGTTGTGGTCCTTGGCCACGCCGCCCACGCAGCCCGACACCGGGTCGGCGCCGATGAAGCAGAACAGGGCGCGGCAAGCCAGCCGGTCCTGCCGCCCGTCGGACCTCTCGGCCACGATCGACGCGAGGGTGTCGTCGCCGTCCACTTCGCGGATCGTGCTGCTCGTGTGGACCTGGATCCGCGCATGCGCTCGGATCCGGTCGGTCAGGTAGGACGACATCCGGGCTCCGAGATCGGCGCCGCGGACGATCAGATCCACCGTCGCACCACGGGCGGCGAGGGACAGGGCCGCTTGCCCGGCCGAGTTGGCGCCGCCGACGACCGTCACCGGCTGGTCTTCATAGCCTCGGACGTCCAGCTCGGTCGCGGCATACCGGACGCAACCGGACTTCTCGAAAGTCGTCCATTGCGGCAGG
Source organism: Streptomyces sp. GbtcB6 (assembly GCF_019091475.1). Classification (NCBI taxonomy): domain Bacteria; kingdom Bacillati; phylum Actinomycetota; class Actinomycetes; order Kitasatosporales; family Streptomycetaceae; genus Streptomyces; species Streptomyces sp. GbtcB6. The sequence continues at coordinate 331,470 of NZ_JAGXJL010000008.1, forward strand.
TCGAGGTGCCGGTACTGCGCCCCGGTCGCGGCGATCACCGCGCGGCACTGAATGCGTGTGCCGTCCTCCAGCAGAACGGCCGGCCGTCGCTCCTCGGAGAGGTCCAGGCCGGCCACCGCGCAGGGCGCGTGGATCCGTACACCGAACTTGAGCGCCTGGTCCATCGCCAGACGGGTCAGGCTTTC